>MEKT01000067.1 GCA_001767435.1 Acidobacteria bacterium RIFCSPLOWO2_02_FULL_65_29
TAGAACTGCGCCGAGTCGCCCGGGCCGGCAGCGGCCAGGACGGCGGTCGGCGCGAGGTCGCCCCGGAACATCTGGTAGATCTCCCGCATCGGCGAGCGCTGATCCGCTCCCACCGGCAGCAGCGCCTCGCGAGCGCGAGCGGCCGACTGGGCGCGCGCGACGCACAGGAAATGCCACGCCGGGTTCTCGACGTCGTTCGGGTTGACGGTGCGGTGCGATTCGAACTGCCTCCGGCAGTCGTCGTACCGCCCAACGTAGTACAGGGCGATGCCGCGCTGCCAGAGTTGAGCCGCGGCGTTGGGGGCAAGCGTCACAACCCGGTCGAAGCCGGCGACCGACTCGGCCACGCGGCCCGAGAGAAAGTCGTCGATCGCTCGATCGAGGGTCGTCTGGGCACTCTCCGTCCGTTGCTGGAGCGGCGGGGCGGCGGCGAGGGGAACGATCGAGGCGAGCGCCAGGACAGAGACGGCAAACCGTTTCATGCGGGCCTCGTGCTCTTCACCTCTAGCTTAGCTTAGACTCAGACTCGCCCTGGGCAGCGTGCCGGGCTGGGGCGTGGTATCCTGCCCTCCGTCTTTTTCACCTTGAGGAAACCATGGTCCTGACGAAGTCCGAGCTGATCGCCTTTCTGCAGAACGAAGTCCGCATCCTGCTTCACCTCGCGAGCAAGATCGACAGAGCGAAGCTCGACTACCGCCCGACGCCGAAGCAGCGCAGCACGATCGAACTGCTGAAGTACCTGACCATCATGGGGCCCGAGTTGCTGAAGGCCGCCAAGGCTGGAGCGTTCGAGCCTGCCGTCTGGACGGCCGCCGAACAGGCCGCCAAGACAAGGGATTTCGATCAGACGCTCGCGGCAATTGCCGGGCATACCGACGCCTACGCGGCGCTGCTGGCCGACATGTCCGACGCCGACTTCCGTGCCGAGATCGAGATGTTCGGCAGCAAGACCACGCGCGGGGCTTTCATCGTCAACCTCGTGCTCTGTGGATGCGCGGCCTACCGCACGCAGCTGTTCGTGTACCTCAAAGCCTGCGGCCGCGAGGAGCTGAGCACGATGAACCTCTGGGCCGGCATCGACGCGCCGGCGCCGGGCTAGGCGGGTCTGAAGACCCGCACTACATTCTGCCGGCAGACTCCTAGCCCGGAACCCAGCGGGGCAGAGGGGGGAAGGGACTAGAGGTTTCGCGTGCCCATGATCTCGCGGGCGGGTGTGCGGTCGCCCGTGCAGCTGATGCGACGCGGCGCGTCGAGAAACCGCACCTGATAGCCGAGCCGCCGATACAACGTTTCGACGCGGTCGGTCGCTTGATTCACCAGCACGACCGGCCCGCGATGCTTCGTCAGCCATTCGGCCGTTCGTTGCTGGTCATCCCACGAAAAGCCGTCTTTGGCATAATGGGTGAACTCGACATCGTAGGGCGGATCGGCGTAGACGAAATCGTGGTGGTCGAGTGGGACGGCTTCCGCGTCCGTGCTCGTGAACGTCCAGTCAGCCAACAGAGTGCGGTACGGCGTGAAGTCGCGCGTGTAGCCGATCCGCGCGTATCGGCCGAACGGCACGTTGAATTCGCCGGTCCGGTTGAAGCGACACAGACCGTTGAAGCCTGTCCGGTTCAGGTAATAGAAGAGCCCTGCGGCTTCCCGGCTCATGCGCTTCCCGGTCGACACAAGCGCGTTGAATCGATCTCGGTGCTGGTAGAACAGCGTCTCGTCGTTCTCCATCGCGAGATCGACGCCCAAGCCTTTCTGAAGCCAGCGGTAGAAGTTGATCAGGTGCGGGTTCGCATCGTTCAGGCGCGCGCGAGCCGGCATCAAGCCGAGTGTGACGGCTAGCCCACCGCAGAACGGCTCGACGAGCCGACGGTGCGAGTGGGCGTCCCAAACGGGTCGAAGGTATGGCACTTGCCACCGCTTGCCGCCCGCCCATTTCAGGGGTGGACGGAGCGCTGCCGGCCGCTCTGCTGTCGGCATCTCGCCGCCAGTGTAACCCCAGAATACAATGAGAGGGTCAGATCCGCCGGCAACTGGTCAGCCCTCGAAGACGGAGACGAACATGCGCAGTCGGCGACTCATCGTTGATTCTCAACGAGATGGTCCACGACGTTCGTTTCATCCGGATGAACGCGACGCATCTCCCGCAGAACATCCGCAAGTGGCCGGGGGATTCGATTGGCCGCTGGGAAGGCGATACGTTGGTCGTCGAAACGACCAACTTCACCGACAAGACGCAGTTCAACGGATCGGGCAAAGAGCTCAAGGTACGCGTGCCACGAGGGGAATTACTCGCTCGAGAGCATCCTCAAGGGCGCTCGGCTCGATGAAGCCGACGCGGCCGCGAAGAAATGATTGTCATCAGTCATAGCGGCGAAGAGGCTGGTCCATGCTAGGCAAAGATCGCCTGATTGTCGCGCTCGACCTTCCCACGGTCGACGAAGCGTTGACAGCTGTCGACCAACTCGACAACGTCTCGTTCTTCAAGGTCGGGCTCCAGTTGTTGATGACCGGAGGCTTCCCCACGGTGCTTCAGGCACTCCGCCAGCGGCGCGTCTTCGTCGACCTCAAGCTGCCGGGCGACATCTCGAACACGATCGCGGCAGTCGTCGACATCTGTGTCGAGTATCGGGTCGCATTCCTGACGCTCAGTGAATCGATGCCGCTGCCCGCGATTAGGGCCGCGAAGGCCGCCCGCGAGGCGCGTCACAGCGCCGATCCGAAATTCTTGATCGTTCCGTACCTCTCGAGCCTGGACGCCAGCGACCTTCCCGAGGTCACGGGTGGAGGACGCGATCTGGAGACCCACATCCTGGGGCGCGCTCGTCACGCGATCGAAGCAGGCTGCGACGGGATGATCGTGTCGGGCCACGCGATTCAGTCCTGCCGGCGATCCTTCCCGGAACCCACGCTCATCGTCAGTCCAGGCATTCGGCCGTCGGGTGCTTCCGCGGACGACCACAAACGCCACACCACGCCAACCGAAGCGATCCGACTCGGTGCGGACTATCTGGTGGTCGGACGTCCGATTCTCAAAGATCCGAACCCGCATGCCGCCGCGGATCGAATCATCCGCGAAATCGACGACGCGCTGAATGTCGGTCGCGGGAGTTCAGGCTCATCGAGGGATGCAGGCGCGTCGACCATGTTCGCGCAGCCACCGCGCGAGTAGTCGCACATCAACCAACCGCGCTCTCGATCCCCGCCTTCGTCCTATGGTCAGGATGAAGGCGAGCGTGTCCGACACCTCCTCGCCCTCGAACGCGCGCCGGCCTGTCAGCATCTCGTAGAGCACGCAGCCGAACGCCCAGATATCGGCGCGCTTGTCCACCGCCTGGCCTCTCGCCTGCTCCGGGATCATGTACGCGGCAGTGCCGAGGATGACGCGTGCCGGGTATGGATCGCCGTGGCCGTCGGTAAGTGCGTGAGATCCGCCCCACCCGATTCATCCGTCTTCGCGAGGCCAAAGTCGAGGACCTTCACCACGCCTGCAGGCGTGATCTTGACATTGGCGGGCTTCAGATCGCGATGGACAATCCCCTTCTCGTGCGCGGCGTCCAGCGCGTCGGCGATCTGGCGCGCAAGGCCGAGCGCCTCGACCGGCGGCAGGGGCGCACGCGCGATGCGTTCCGCGAGCGTCGGGCCCTCGACCAGTTCCATCACGAGCGCCTTTACGTCATATCAGCGCCATCGAAGCATCAAGGTTCGTGCGGATTCTACATGGAGGAAGCCCGCGCTACCACCCTTTGAGGGTGACGACGTCCGCCATCGGATAGTGCTTCAGATTCAAGGTGTAGATCTTGCCGCCTGTCGTCGCGGCAGTTGCGGCCAGAATGGCGTCATTGACGTCGATGCCATGGGACGGATGCCACTTGCGGTAGAAATCGGCGCCGCGGTCGATGATCACCTGGGTCGCCGCCTCCGTCTTGAACTGCGACAGAAACGAGCGGGTCGCCTCGATCTCGTCAGGCTGCATGAAGAAGACCACCTCGGCTCGTTGCAGGGCGCCGATCCACAGATCGGTCCCTTCCTCGGCAGCCAGACGACGGAGCAGGCTGGCGGCCTTCCGCTCGCCACGAAGATGCCAGATGAGGATATCGCTATCGATGTAGGCGCGCATGTCGCGGGCGATGGTGCCGCTCGAAGGCGTGCTCGAAAGCCGCGCGCGCCTCCCGTACCGATGTGGCCGGCCGCTCTTGCCTCCGCCACGCGCCGAGCGTGTCGGCCCACACGTCGGTTCCCCCCTCACGGGCGAGACCCTGCACCCGCAGCCGAATGGCTTCTTCGAGAAACTGTCGCTTGGAGATGCCGAGCTTTCGCGTCGCCCGGTCCATGTCGTTCAAGGCGCTCTCATCGAGACGGGCGGAGAGAATTTTCTGCATACGTAAGCAGTATAACGTAAGATCGACACCCGCGTCGGCGCGGCGCCGTCGAACGGGTTCGTCACCCACGGCACGGCCAGCGCGCCGAGGCGAAGCGCCCTGGGCCGTTCACGCGTTTGCGTGCTACCCTGTTTTCGTGGCCAACGGGATGTCGCGTCAGTCCTGGAAGGGGGCGCAGATGGGTTATCGATCGCTGTTGAGGGCTGGCCTGGTCATCGCGGTTGCGATGACGCCGCTGGCGATGCCCGTCATCGCGCAGGGTCAGACAACCACCAAGGCCTGGACGCCGCCTCGCACTCCCGACGGCCAGCCCGATCTTCAGGGCGTTTGGCTGAGCAAGACCGCCACCCCCCTGGAGCGACCGAAGGCGCTCGAGGGGAGATCGTCGCTGACCGACGAGGAAGTCGCAGAGCTGAGGGCGCGCGCCAATCGGCTCTTCAGGGACGGCAACGGCGACTTCGTGTCGGGTGACGGCGTGTTTCTGGCCGCCCTGGCGAACCCCGATCGGTTCAAGGGCCCGACCGCGACCCACGGGTCGGAGGACATGATCGAGCGGGAGTTCGATCACCACACCTCGCTCGTCGTGGACCCGCCAGATGGACGCATTCCGGCTGTGACGCCCGAGGCGCGACGCAAGCGTGAAGCGGCCGCGACGGCCGCCCAACGTGGCCACAATCCGGAAGACCTCGGCAATGCCTTCCGCTGCATCGGATGGGGCGTGCCCAGGCTCGGCGGACGGTACGGCGCCGGCGATCTGGGGTACTACCAGATTCTGCAGACGCCGGGGTACGTGGTGCTGTACATGGAGACCGGCCATGAGGCTCGTATCATTCCCTTGGACGGGCGCCCGCATGTGCCGGGGAGCGTCCGTCTGTGGAGCGGAGACTCGCGCGGCCGGTGGGATGGCACGACGCTCATCATCGAGACCACCAATTTCTCTTCCCAGAGCAACTTCATGGGATCCGCAGTGGGCCTGCGGTTGGTCGAGCGGCTGACACGAGTGGCCCCTGATACGATCAAGTACGAGATGACGCTCACCGATGCGGCGACGTGGACGCAGCCGTGGACGGCCGAGATGCCGCTGAAACAGACGGCTCAGGCGCTCTATGAGTACGCCTGCCACGAGGGGAATTACCACATGCTGACGGGCATGCTCTCCGCGGCTCGCTCGCAGGAAAAGCCGGCTGAAGGGATCCCGAAATAACTCGCGGGTCCTAACGGCCGCCCGTGCCCGTTCCGCCCGTCCATCGCGCGCGGAGCGCCCCGCGATCGATTTCCTGCCCGCGCAGATACACCTTGGAGATCTTTCTGGCGTTCGCGAGGTCGTCGAGCGGGTTGGCGTCGAGCACGACGAAGCTCGCGCTCTTGCCAGGCGCAATCGAACCCATGTCGGTGAGCCGAAGGATGTCGGCCGCGGTTCGCGTCGCGGCGACGAGCACCTGCTGCGGCGTCATGCCAGACTCGGCCATCCGTTCGAGTTGCCGTAGCGCGGCATAGCCGGGGAAGCTGTTTTGAATGCCGGTGTCGTCGCCGAGAGCGATGGTCACACCCGCCTTGTGTAGTTTCGTCAGGCTGCGAATCTGCATCTCGTACGAGCTGGGTTGGCCCGGGTTCGGCGCGTTCCCCCTGCCCCTGCCCGCATTCGCCGCCTGATTCTGCGCGGGCCGCACCCGCGCGATCGACGCGGGTGAGAAGACCTCGCCAAGAATCGAATCCTCGAACCACGGAGGCTGTTGCGCGCCGATGCCGCGGCCGTTGATGCTCAGGTTCGGCGTGATGTAGACGTTCTTCTGCTTCATCCTCGCCACCAGCCGATCGTCCAGCTCGGCGTCGCGAATGGAATGCAGGAATCCGTCCACGCCGGCCTCCACGAGATCGCGCGCGTCCGCCAGATAGAACACGTGCGCCATGACGCGAAGGTTGTGCTTGTGCGCTTCGTCGATGATCGCGCGATACAGGTTCGGTGTGAGCTTCGCCACCGAGCCGCCCCGATCGTCCACCCAGATCTTGATCTGGTCCGGTCGCTTCGCCGCGATCTCCTGGACGCTCTTCCGCGCTTCTTCCTCGGTTGACACGCCATAGGGCGCGTCTCTCATGGCGGCGCCTCCGGTACTGGCGTTGGGCATGGCGAACCCGCGTCCCGCCGTGCGCAGGAGCGCCGCGCCTGGAACCGGCTGGTCTCGGAGTTGATAGCTGACGTCGCCCGCATCGGTTCCGGCGGTCATCACCGCGCCGACCCCGTAATACGTGTACTGTCTCAGCTGGTCGATGATGTTCTCGCGCGTGTAGTTGGCCTTGTCGAACGAGATGTCCTTCTGGAATCCGACGTGTCCGTGCGCGTTCACGATTGCCGGAATGACGGTCTTACCGCTCAAGTCGACACGCGTCGCGCCGGCGGGCATCGGCACGTCGCTCCGTCTCCCGACCCTGACGATTCTGTCGCCCTCGACCAGGAGCGCGGAATCTTCGATCGGCGGTTTGTCGCCGTCAGTGATCAGGCGCGCGCCGGTGAAGAGTGTGGCGCTGCGGCCCCCGGCTTGTTGAGGAGCGGCCGATGGGTGAAATGGAGAGCCTGCCAGCAGCCACAGGATGGACAACGGAACGACCAGGCGGCGCATGCACACCTCCCTTTATGACAGAACGGCCATGCGACTGGCTTGAGGCGATCGTACAGCTTTGGTGCAACCGCGGACCCCTGCGACCGCGGCGGCGAGCGGTACAGGTTTGGAAAATCTGGATCGTCTAAAAGGGTATGATAAGGTCTTCTTACATGGTCGTATAAATGATAATAGAGCGTGACCGGCAGCATCGCCGCGACCGCTTCGCTGCTCAAGTTCCTGACCGTCTATCTGGCGTCTTGAGGGGCACGTCTCAGAATCACCGCGTCATCCTCATTTCCGGGCGACTGTCGTGAGCCGCGCTATACTGCTGGAGTTGGATATGAGAGCGCGGGCGACGGCTGGCGTGACGGCGTGTTTTCTGGCGGCGCAACTTCTCGCCGCGCCGTGCGGCGCCGCCTGCCATCCGTCCGAGCACCAGCACTCGTCGGACGCGGCGGAGCCCGCCGAGCATTCGTGTCACGAAGCATCAGCGGCCGAAAGTGGTCTTCAGGTCGCAGCCAGTCCCACGGGCTGCGCCCACAATCACGATAGCGGCGAGTCGGCGCTGGCGCCTGCCGCGTCATCCCGCGGCGACCATCGAGCCTCGGCGCTGGCAATGGCGGTCACGACCCAGATGCCGCACGCCGTTGCCTCGTCGTTGGCGTTCGCAGCGCCGACGTCCTCGAGCGATCCCATCGCTCCGGCTCCTCGTTTCTCGTCTCCCCTCCGGATCTGAAGGGGCGCACGCCCGCCCTGTGACGCCCGCGTCGCGCTCGCGCGGCCCGGACGCCTCGTGCAGTTTCATCAACCGCGGAGTCGCTCTATGAAGGTGCGGGTTCTCCCGACGGCGTCCCTGTGCGCCGCGCTTGCGCTCGGCGTGTCGCATGACGCGCAGAGCCAGACCATGGCCGGCCAGCCGCCCGGAGCCTGGCAGCTGATGCAGGACGCGGCAATATTCCTCGAGCTCAACCATCAAGGCAGCGACAGAGGCGGCGACGAGTTCGTCGCGCCCAACTGGTGGATGGGTATGGCGGGGCGGCAGGCCGGAAGGGGCCACCTCACATTCATCGGCATGTTGAGCCTCGATCCGGCGACCGTTGGCCGCGACGGCTATCGCGAGCTGTTTCAAGCCGGTGAGGCGCTCGACGGGGAGCCGCTCGTCGATCGCCAGCATCCGCACGATCTGCTCATGCAGATCGCGGCGGTGTGGCGCGTGCCGCTCGGCGCGTCGACAGGGCTGACGATCGCGGGGGGCCCGGCCGGCGAGCCGGCGCTCGGCCCTGTCGCATTCATGCACAGGTCCTCGGCGGCCGACAATCCGGTAGCCCCGCTCAGCCACCACAAGCTCGATTCGACGCACATCTCATATGGTGTGCTCACGGCCGCGGTGGATCGCGGCACGTGGACGATCGAAGGGTCGCTCTTCAACGGCCGGGAACCCGACGACGACCGGTGGGACTTCGATTTCGGCCGGCTCGACTCGGTATCGGGGCGCGTGTGGATCAGGCCGGCGCCGGAGTGGGAGCTTCAAGCGTCCGCGGGACGCCTCGTCGACCCCGAAGAGCTCGAGCCCGGCAACATCGTGCGGTCGACGGCCTCGGTGTCGTGGTCCCGCGTGAGCGGTCAGGATGCGGCTGGATTCACTTCGGCCTACGGACGCAACACCTCCGATCACGGATCGCAACAGGCGCTGCTCGTCGAAGCAGCTCGCCAGGCCGGCGCGAACACGCTGTACTCGAGACTCGAGGCCGTTCAGCTCGAAGACAGTCCCTCGGTTCTGGCGTTCACGATGGGCGGCGTGAGGAACGTCCTGAGCCGATTGGGCGTCGAGGGCGGCGTGGGAGCGGACCTCACCGTTCACCGAACGCCCGACGGACTCGAAGGCGAGTACGGCGCGCACCCTGTTTCGTTTCACGTCTTCTTCCGGTTGCGTTCTCGATCGGCCGCGGGCCGCATGTGGAATATGCGGATGGCTCAGCCGATGCCGCACGCGGTGGACCCACACGCGGGGCATCAGATGAACTGAAGAAAATGACCGATGGGACAGCCATTTCTCTGCCGCACTGGAGCAGCCAACGGCGCCCGAGGGGAGATCGTCGCTCAGGGATTCAGCTACTGCCGCGAACGCTCGAGAATACTGTCGGGACCGGATGGTGCGGATTCTTTTCGGCTGATACGCTGGGTCCACGGCTGGACCAATGCTCTGGTTCTACTCGCGAGACGAGGAGGCGCTCCGGGTAGAAACGCGGTACGACAACCGCACCGCCGAGTACGTCCTCATCGTCCACTGGTCGGACGGCCGCCAGCAGGAAGAGCGCTTCACGATCGGATCACATTTCCGGGAGCGCCTCGTGGAGCTTGAAATCCAGCTGGCGGCCGAACGGTGGGCGCGCAGTGGACCACCAGCGATTCTCCGCGACGGCTGGCCCGATAAACGCCCCGTCTGAGCGACTCCCACCTCTCCCGAGCGCGCTCGCCCTCCAGGCGTTCCGCGGTCGAAACGGGTCCGCCCGAAGGACGGAAGGCATCGTGCTCGGGGACTAAGAGATGACGCCGCGGCGGACGGCGTACCGAACGAGCTCCGCCGTGCTGTGCATATCGAGCTTGTGCAGGATATGGGCGCGGTGCGTCTCGACGGTGGCGGGGCTGACCGACAGAAGCTCGGCGATCTCCTTGTTGCTGTGGCCCTCGGCAACGAGCTGGAAGATCTCGCGCTCCCGCTCGGAGAGCGATTCAAACCGATCGACGATGCCCTTGTCGGCGAGGTGCCGGACGAAATCGTCGCGCATCACGCTGGCGACGGCGGGACTGAAAAACGACTTGCCGGCCGCGACGGCTTCGACGGCGCGCAGTAGATCGGTGTCCGCCGAATCCTTCAACAGGTAGCCTTTCGCGCCCGCCTGCAGCGCTTGCGTGATGTAGGCCTCGTCTCCGTGCATGCTCAAGATCAGAACGCCAATCCCGGGCACGCGGCGCACGATTTGGCGGGTCGCGTCGATGCCGTTCAAGAGCGGCATCCCGATGTCCAGGATGGCGATCTCGGGTTGAAGCGCCAGCGCATCCTTCACCGCCTGCCGTCCGTCGCCGGCCTCCGCGATCACGTCCCAGTCGGCGTGCTCCTCGAGGATCTTGCGCAGCCCCTGGCGCATCAGGGTGTGATCGTCGCCGATCAGGATCCGCAGTTTAGCCACGCACGGCCTCGGCCGTCGGAAGGTCGTCGGCGTGTGCGCCCATCCGTTCAGTGACCGCGGGGTCCTCGGTCCGACGCCGGGCCGGAAGCTCCACGGTCAGCCGCGTGCCCCTGCCGCGTGCGCTCTCCAGGCGGAGGGTGCCGCGAAGGTTCACCACGCGTTCGCGAATGCCAATCAGGCCGAGGCCGCCAGGATCTCCCACGGGTTCCTTTCCGTCCACGTCGAAACCGACACCGTTGTCCTCGATCGTCATCAGGACGGTGGCCGTCAGGCGCTGCAGGTACACGCGCACCACGTTGGCCCGGGCGTGCCTGGCGACGTTGGTCAGGCCCTCCTGAAATATCCGGTAGATCGCGGTTTCGATCTCCGGTGTGAGACGCTCCTCCATGTGCTCGTGCAGGAGCTCCACCCGCACGCCGTGCCGCTTGCCGAATCCCTTGAGATGCGCGTCGATCGCGACGGGCAGCCCCAGATCGTCGAGCAGCGCCGGGTGGAGCAGCCGCGAGAGATCGCGGACCGTGTGAATCGCCCCGTCCGTGATCGATCGCACGGACTCGAGCGCGTGCGAGGGCGCGCCGGCAGCCGCGAGGGCGTGCTGCGCCACAGCGAGCTCAACTTTCAGCGCGGTCAGGACCTGGCCGACTTCGTCGTGTAGCTCGCGTGCGATTGTGCGCCGTTCCTCCTCCTGCGCGCGCACGAGCTGGGCCGACAATCGCTGCAGGTCCCGCGCATTCTGCACGTCGCGCTCGCTCTGGCGGCGGATCCGATCTTCGAGGCGGCCCGCATACGCCGCCGCGATGAGCGCGATGCCCAGGCTGGCCGCGAGGGCGAAACCGAGACGCAGCCACACCTGTCGCTGCGTGGCCTCGTGTGTGCGGGTGATTTCAGACTGCTGCTGGACGAACGCGCTCCGGTTGAGCGCCTGGATGTCCTCGGAGACTCGAATCACGACCTCGCGCTTCGGCATGACCAGCGTGCGGAGAATGACGCGCGCCATCGCCGGCCAGCGGCTGCTGTCGGTCTCCAGCACTTCGAGAAGCGTGCCGAGAAACGCGTCGATCTCCAGCCGCAGGCGGGCGAACTGCTCGCGCTCACGCGGTGAGCCCAGCACAGGGACGTACTGCTGCAGCGCCTCATCCGCGGCCCGATACGCTTCTTCGATCTGGCGGCGATAGTCGTCCGACGCGGCCGGATCCGGATCCATCAACGCATCGCGCAGGTGGACCGATCCCAGCAGGATCTGCGCTCGCACGGTCGAGAGCAGCTCCTGACTGTGCATGTAGCGTGTATTGATCTCATTCGATTGGCCCTCGAGCTCAGCCATGCGCTGCGTGAACTGGTAGCCCGTCAGCAGCCACAACCCGAACGTCAGGCCGAAGCCGAGAAAGAGGGCGGCGCGGATGGTGAGGCGTGTCACACAAGCGATTCTATCGTCCCGCTCGAGCCCGTCAATCGTTTGTCGACGACTGCCGCCTTTCCCGCGGAAGAATCCGCGGAAGAATACTGTCGAGACCGGATACGGTGGCACCCCTCTTGAAGGCTATCGTCGTGAAGGAGGCACCGGCGTGGCTGAGTTCTCTCAACACGGGGCGATCGTCACCCTGCACCAGCTCGGCGGCGATCGGGCCTCCGCCATCCTCCGGCGATCGGAAGCGTCATGGTCACATTGCTTCGGCTGATGACGAGCGCCGACCCCAGGCGATGATCGGCCTGCTCGCCGGCTCGACAGTTGCGTAAGATGGAAGGTCAGAGCTCTGAACTCTGAAATTTTCTACTGCCGATAAGGCTCGAGGTGGCCGTCGAGAAACGCCCACACTCGGTTCCACGAATCGCGCTGTGCGGGCGTGTTCTCGGGCTGCCACGTGGTCCGATCAACGCGTCGGTCGAACGTGTGTCCGCCAGGCGGGCTCTGATAGATCTTCGTTTCGGCCAGCGCCGGCTTGCGCGACCGCAGGGCGTCGACCAGCTGCAGGCCTTCTTCGATGTTGACGTCCGTGTCGTTGTCGGCGAGGTGCACGAGCAGCGGGATCTCGAGCTTGTCCACCTGAAAGAGCGGCGACCGTTCCCGATAGACGGCCGGCTTCTCGTTTGGCGGCCCCCCGAAACGGTTCTGCGGATCGATCAGCTGCCGCTGCCGTTCGATGCCTTTCCACGCCAGCCGGTGAAACAGGTTCGTCACCGGCACCAGGGCCACCGCGGCCTTGAACACCGTCGGATTCCGGAAGATCGACAAGAGCGTCACCATGCCGCCGTGGCTCCAGCCCATGATGGCCACGCGCGTCGGATCGACCTCCGGATACCTCGTCTTCAGCACCGCCATCGCCGTCACCACGTCGTCCACCTCGGCGCCGCCATAGTCGATGGCGTCGTAGAACGCCTTGCCGTAGCCGATGCTGCCGCGATACTCGGGCGCGATGACCACGTAACCGCGTGAGGTCGCCTCCCGGACGTAGGGAATGTAGTGCTCGTAGAAATGGCCGCGGATGTTTTCGTGCACCCAGACGATGGCCGCGTGGCTCTGAGGTCCGCGAACAGCTGCCGGACGAAAGACGAACGCCGGAATCTCGAGGCCGTCCGCGCTGCTGCGGTAGGCGATCTTCTCGATCTGCATGACGCCCGCGCTCGCGGCCCGCCACGCCTGGTCGGTGGCGGCCTGCTGCTGCGCCTGGCGGTCGAAGTCCGGCCGTCTCGGGCTTTCCTGCTGCTCGGCGAAAGGCGACGCCGCCAGCGCGGCCAGCAGGCAGAGGGGCGCGGCCAGGTGTCCGGCGCGAGAGGAGGTGGCGAAGAAAGTGGCGCCCATGCGCCCTCATCGTAGCAGTTAGGACCCGTCCAGGAATAAGGGTGAAATGGTGCCGTTATTCCTGGACTGTCCTTGGCCGCGGAAGGAAGGGTGTGTCCGGCTTCAGTCGGACCGACGGGGAAGGCTATGAGCGGCTGGCGCCCGGACGAGGCCCGCTCGTGCCCGAGGAGACCCGCTCGTGCGCGCGGACCAGCCACTGGCGCAGCTGACCGGCGGCTTCGTCTGGCGTCGGGCCGTAGAAAGGCATCAACGCGGTGGGGACGCCTGGAATCCGGACGATGTTGGCCCGCCAGCGATCCTTCGCGACGGCGGAGACCTCAATCAGATATGGATGTCCCCCGATCAATTCCTCGAAGCGATGAACGGCTGTGATCAAGGGTTGGAGAAGGCTGCGCGTTTCCTGATGTGTGGGAACGTCGTGAATTGTACGCGCACGGCGTTGGGAAACAAGCGAAGCGGGGTACGAAAACCCGTGCACACCGAGGCGGATGGCGGAATCCGGAACGAGCTGACCGAAAAAAAATTTCGCGCGACAGTTCATCCACAGGAAATGCACTGCTCGTCCACAGTTTTTCCACAATGTTCAGATCTCGCGGGGCCGCACCCCCGCTCGCCGACGCGCTCGCACCGCGGTGCTCGCGCGTATCAAGAACAGGACGCCGGTGGCTGCGGCTGCTTGACGGGGTGGCGGCGGCCACGTACGCTTGAGCGGCGATGAAAACAGGCGCGGCGCTCGTCTTCGTGTGCCTGTCGTTCGCGTTCGGCGCGCCCGCCGGCGCCTGGGACGCCGGGGACCTCCGGGACCCTGGGGACTCTGGGAACGACCTCGCGGTCGAGTTCCGCGTGTTTCTCAAAGACGGCAGCTCGCTCACGAGCCTGGGCGAGCTCGCGCGAGTCGACGACCGTGTCGTGTTCTCGATGCCGACCTCGGTGTCGGCCGACGATCCCCAGCTGCAACTCATCAATTTGTCGGCCGACCACGTCGATTGGGACAAGACGACGCGCTACGCCGAGTCGGTGCGGTCGGCCCGCTACATGGCCACGCAGGCGGAGGCTCATTACGCGATGCTGACGGCCGAGATCGCGCAGGCGATCAACGACGTCCAATCGACCGATGAGCCGTCCCGGCGGCTGCGGATTGTCGAGCGTGCGCGTCGGACGCTTGCCGACTGGCCGGGCAGTCATTTCAACTACAAACAGGCGGAAATCGCCCAGATGATCGGCATGCTCGACGAAGCGATCGCCGAGCTGCGCGCCCAGGCGGGCATGCAGCGGTTCGACTTGAGCTTCGTGGCGTCGATTGAAACGACCCAGCCGCCGCGCGAACCGCTGCTGCCGCGGCCAACGCTTCGCGAGGCGATCGAGCAGACGCTCACCGCGGCGCGGCTGGCCGATTCTTCCATCGAGCGTCTGTCACTGATGACGGCGGCGCTCGTGAGCATCGAGCGCGACGCCGACATTCTGCCGAGCGACTGGCGCACCGAGGTCCGGCGGGCCACGAGAGCCGCGATGGCGATGGATCTCGAAACCGATCGCGCCTATCAATCGCTCCAGACGCGGACGCTCGGCCTGGCGAGCCAGCGCGCGCGCGCGGCGGACGTTCGCGGCGTCGAGCGCCTCATCGCGGAGATTCACGATCGCGATCGCGCGCTCGGCGGCAAACGGCTCGATACGGTGAGAAGCCTTCTCGCGGCTGTCGAGGCCGAGCTCGAAGCCGCGCGGAACCTGCGGCTCGAGCGCGATCGCTGGACGATTCGCGCGCCAGAATTTCGCAGGTATCGCGCCTCGGTCGCCTCGTCTCTCGATCGGCTCGATCGACTGAAGACTTCGCTCGAAGACATCAAGGCCCTTGCCGGTTCCGGACCCTGGGCGCTCGGGAACATCCTGCTCACGGCGGCGCGGGTGCTCAAGACCGTTTCCGCGATCGAGCCGCCGGACGAGCTGCAGGCCGCGCACGCGCTGCTCGTCGGCGCGGCACAGATGGCCGACGCCGCGGCGAAGATCCGGCGCGAGGCGGCGCTCACGGGCAGCATGGCCAGAGCGTGGGACGCATCGGCGGCCGCGGCGGGATCGTTGATGCTCGGTGGGCGCGCACGGTCCGAGATACGGGACATCCTCAATCTTCCCCAGCCGCAGCGGTGATCACCGCCCGCCGGACGCGGCTCGTGCGTGTCCCCGACCTTCACGAGTTCCGCCGCGTCATCTCAACGTTGTCCGCCGCGCCTGAAGGGCCTGTCGTGCCTGTCGTCATCGTCCCGACTCGGGGCGCCGCGCGTCAACTCGAGCGATCGATCGAGAACGCGCCGGCCAGGCTCCTGACGCGCGAACAACTATACGATGTGCTGCACGCCCGGTTGCCGAATGCGCCACGGCGCCTCGATGCCTTCGAGCGCGACAGCCTCGCGCAGGCGGCGGCCGAGCAGGCTGCTCGTGACGTGCCAGACCTGTCGCTCCGGCTCCGGCCCGGGCTTGTCGCGGAGATGCTGCGTTTCTACGACGAGCTCCGGCGACACTCCCAGTCGTCCGCCCGATTTGAAACGCTCATCGTCGACGCGCTCGCCGGCGCGGCCGAGGGTGGCGATCGGGGCGCCGATCGGCTGCTCCAGCAGACGCGCCTTCTGGCGGGCACGTTCCGCGTTTACGAGAGGCGCCTCGCGTCGCTCGGCGCCTGCGATGAGCACGGCCTGCGCGACCTGCTGATCGCCCGGCCGATCGCTCCGCCCGTCGGCCGTGTCGTCGTCGCGACCGCCGACTGGATCGCGGACCCCGACGGGCTCTGTGCCGCCGATTTCGATCTGCTCGCGCGGATGCCCGGCATCGAGGCCATCGACATTGTGTGCACCGAGGCGATTCTCGGATCGGGGTTCTACGAACGACTGCACCAGTGGTGGCCTGGCATCGACGAGACCGACGGCACTCGCGTGGCCGGTCCGGCTCCCCGCGCCCGGCCCGTGCTCCTGACGCCGCCCGACGCGCCCCCGGACCGTCCGTGGTTCATCTATCGCGACCGCGAAGAAGAACTGATCGCCGTGGCCCGGCGCGCGAAGCCACGTACGGCGGTCGTGTTCAGCCGTCCGCTGCCGTATCTTTACCTTGCGCCTGCGGCGTTCGGGGCGATCGGCGTCGCGTTCCAGGCCTCGGATGCGTTGCCGCTCGCCGCCGAGCCGACAGCGGCGGCCCTGGATCTCGTGCTCGAGGTGGCGGAAACCAAGTTCGCGCGTGGTGCCATCGTGGCGCTGCTGCGATCGCCGCACTTCACCACAGCCGGCGGGTCCGACAGGACCCGCTCTCCGAACGACTCTGATTCCGGTGCCGCGGTGTCGCGCACGTCGGTCAATGCGCTGGACAAGGCACTGAGCGACGCGCGCTACCTTGGCGATCTCGGTCGTCTCGAAACGCTCGCGGCGGGCTGGCCCGGATCGGACCGTGATCTGGCCGCCGCGCCGGCGCTCGATGCGGCACTCGACGTCTGCCGGTCGCTGACGCCCCTTCTCGAGCCCAAGCCCGCATCGGCGCAGATCCGTCTGGTCCTCGCGTTTCTCGATGATCGTCTCCGGCCGCTCGCGGACGCCGATCCGTTCAGCCCGCGCGAGCGGCGTGGCCGCGCCGCAATCGTCAGCCTCCTCGCGGCGCTTGCGCGGGCCCACGAGGCGCATCACGACCCGCTGTGGACCATTGACGACCTGGCGTCGGCTCTTCGGCGATGGATCGGCGACGAGACGTTCGTGCCGGAGACGGCGGCACCGGGCGCCATCCAGCTCCTCGATGATCGAGCTGCGCGCTTCGGCGAATTCGACGAGCTGGCGATTGTCGGCCTCGTCGAGCAGGAATGGCCCGACCTGCCGCGCGCGAATATCTTCTATCCCGCCGCGATGCTCAGGGCGCTCGGCTGGCCGCCGGAGAAGGATCGGCGCGGCGCGGCCGACGCCCGTTTCGTGGACCTGCTGGCATCGGCCGTGTCGCGCGTCACCGTGTCGACCTTCACGCTCGACGAGGACGCGCTCGTCGCCGCCTCGCCGCAACTCGACGAGATCCCGCGCGCGGGTCTGTCGACCGTCACCGCCGAGACGGAGCATGGCGGTGGAGGCAGTGTCGGGCTTCCGCCTCCGCATAAAGCTTCGGCGGACCGCCGTAGCCTTGGCGAAGGCTGTCAGCCGGACCAGATCCTCGACATGTCGGGCGTGCAGGATGCGGCCGCCCGCGAGTGGGCCGAGATGCGCCGCACCAGGCCACCCGCTGATCGGCCCGCGTTTCATGGCAGCATCGGATCGGTAGCGCCGCGGACGTGGTCGGTGAGTGCGCTCGAGACGTACGTCGGGTGTCCGTTCAAGTTCTTCGCGCAGCACGTGTTGAAGCTCGAGGAAGAGCCCGACGACGAAGAGGTGATGGATCCCCGGCGGCAGGGCCGGTTCGTTCACGAGGTCTTCGAAGCATTCTTTCGGACCTGGCAGGCCGCCGGGTATGGCGCCATCCGGCCCGACAACCTCGACGAGGCGCGGACCGTGTTCGAGCGCGTGGTGGACGAAGCGCTCGACCGCCTGCCTGGGGCTGAGGCAGGCCTCGAGCGCACGCGCCTGCTCGGTTCTCCGGCTGCCGCCGGCCTTGGTGAAGCCGTGTTCCGCATGGAGGCCGAACGGCCCATCGCGGTTGTCGAACGCCTCCTCGAACACACATTCGAAGGGCGCTTCGTTGTCGCCACGGCGTCTGGCACACGAGAGGTGGCGCTCCGGGGCAAGGCCGATCGAGTCGATCTTCTCGACACCGGCACGTTCCGGATGATCGACTACAAGCTGGGCTGGCCGCCCGACAGGAACCGCGCGCTCCAGCTGCCCATCTACAGCGTGTGCGCCGAACAGCGACTCGCGAGCTATCGCGGGAAGACTTGGCTGCTTGGCGAAGCCCTCTATCTCGCGTTCAAAGGGCCCAAGCGCGTCGTCTCGCTGTTCACGTCGCCGCGCGATCGTGACAAAGTACTCGCGAAAGCCCAGCAGCGGCTCGCCGACACGCTCGACGCCATCGAACGCGGCGAGTTTCCGCCAGCGCCAGACGACGTCTATCGGTGCGAGACGTGCAGCTTCGCGTCGGTGTGCCGCAAGGATTATGTCGGCGATGTCTGAGCAGCGGCTGCCGTTCGACGACGAAGACGTTGACAGTCAACAGCTGACAGTCGACAGTCGGCCGCCGGACACCCGCGCGACTCTCGACTCCCGACTCTCGACTGACGAAGATCCGACTAACGACTATCGACTATCGACTATCGACTCCGCAGACGTCGAGGCACGGGCGTCCGCGGTCGATCCAACGCGCAATATCGTGCTCGAAGCGTCGGCCGGCACCGGAAAGACCCGCGTGCTGGTCGAGCGCTACGTCAACCTGCTCCGCGCCGGCGTCGATCCGCGCAATATTCTCGCGATGACGTTTACGAGGAAGGCGGCCGCCGAGATGCGCGAGCGCATCATCGATCGGCTGCGCGAGGCCAGCCGCCTGTCCTCGGCCGATCTGGTCCGGTGGCGGGACCTCAAGGAGCATCTGGCGGACATCGCCATTTCCACGATCGACGCGTTCTGCCTTTCCCTCCTTCGCGAGTGTCCGCTCGAAGCCGACGTCGATCCGGGCTTCGACCTTGCGGATCAGACCGAGGTTCCTCGGCTCGTCGCCGAGTCGCTCGACCAGGCGCTGCGCGTGTGCCGGGCGGTCGCGCGGGAAGACGAAGACGTGGCGCTCGTGTTCGCGCAGCTGGGCGAACGGCGTTTGCGCGCCGGTCTTGGCGCGCTGCTCGATCGGCGGCTGGTGGCCGCCTCCGCGCTCAGGCGGTTTCTCGAGCGTGGACCAAGGGATCTGACGGCCCCTGTGGCCTGCGGCCGTGCTGCGACGCGGCTTCGCGAGACCTTTGGCGGCGTCCGCGGCGGCGTGCGTGTCTTTCTGGCCGACGGACCGAGGAGGCACCCGCAGTTCGCGATGCTGGCCGACGACATCTTCCGCCTGTGCGAGAACGGCATGGCGGGAGCGGTTGACTCGCGCTTCGGCACGCGCGCGGGGCAGGCCGCATTCCGTGGGCTCATCGATCGGCTGCGAGCCTACTTCCTCACGCAGGAAGGCAAGCCAAGGGAAAAGGCTTTTTCGGGAACGGGCTTCGCGGTCGAGCACTGCGACAGCGACGAGGCCTGGAAACGGCATCGCCAGTCCGCGGCCGACATCGCGCCGCCGGTGGCCGAAGCCATCCGCGGCTTCCGCCGCGACCTGAACGTGGTCATGTCCCGGGGCGTGTGGAGGATCTTCGGCATCACGCTCGCGCAGTACCGGCGCACGCTCGATGCGCACGCGCTGCTGGATTTTCCCGGCGTGCTCGAGCGGGCCGTCGGCCTCCTGAAGGCCATGGGCGAGTTCGCGCAAAGCCGGTTCCGCCTCGAGGCGCGGTACCGGCACGTGCTCGTCGACGAGTTCCAGGACACGAGCCCCGCGCAGTGGGCGCTCGTGTCCGAGCTCGTGCGAAGCTGGGGCGAGGGGATGGGCGCGTCGGCGGACGCGCTCGCGCCGTCGATCTTCATTGTCGGCGACCGCAAACAGTCGATCTACGGGTTCCGCGACGCCGACGTGGCGCTCGTCGACGAGGCGGCGTCGTTCATCGAAGGGTTGCGGGCGGAGGGCGACCCGCGGCGGGCGATCACGATCAGCTTTCGCGCAGTGCCGGCGCTGCTGGCCTTCGTCAACGATGTCTTCGACGCCATCGAAAAGGCCGATCGTCCAGACAGATTTCGTTACGACGAGCGAGATCGGTTTCCCATCGATTCAGAGGTCCGGCTCACGCCGGACCTGGGACTCATCGTCGGGGACACCGTGACGGCCGCGGCCGAGCGCGTCGCCGCCGAAATCGTCCGCCTGCTGGCCGAGTCGACCGTCCGCGACAAGGCGAGGGGCGAGCGCCGGGCGGCGAAGCCGGCCGACATCGCTATCCTGTTTCGAGCGCGCGACAGCCACAGGGAATTCGAAAAGGCACTCGAGCGCCTCGGCGTGTCGACCTACGTGTACAAAGGCCTCGGATTTTTCGAGGCCGACGAGGTCCAGGACGCGGTGGCACTCCTTCGGTATCTGGCCGATCCGCTGTCGAACCTGCGGGCGGCCGCGTTTGTGCGATCGCGGATCGTGAGGCTGTCGGACGCGGCCGTGGCCAGCCTGACCACATCCGGCCTCGCGCGTGCGCTCGTCGATCCGGAACCACCGGACGTGACCGCCGCCTTGAGTGAGGATGACGCGCGCGTGTTCGCCCGGCTTCGGTCGGCCGTGCCTCGTTGGCTGTCGTGGGTGGATCGGATGACGCCGCTGGCGCTTTTCAGCGCCGTCCTCACCGAAACCGCGTACGACGTCGAGACGCGCGGGCGTGGCGAGCGGCAAGCCCGCGAGAATCTCAAGAAGCTTCGCGGGATCGTCGGGCGTTTTCAGAACCGGGGCTACGCCACGCTCGCCCGCGTCGCGGATCACCTCGACGAGCTCGCGGTGGGCGACGAATCCAACGCGTCCATCGACGCGTCTGACTCGGTGAGCCTGATGACGGTGCACGCCGCCAAGGGCCTCGAGTTCCCCATCGTGTTCGTGGTCAACATGGGGCGCGGCACGGGAGGTGTTCGCGCGCCGATTCGTGTCGCCGCCGGCAGCGCGGGCGAGGCGTCGGTGGCCATCGCGGATTACCAGTCGGAGGCCGATGAAGACGCGCAGGCGCGCGAGCGCGAAGAAACCAAGCGGCTGTTGTACGTCGCGCTGACTCGCGCGCGCGATCGTCTGTATCTGTCGGTGACCGTGCCGGGCGGCGTGCCTCGGATGGGCCGCGGCAGCCTCGGCGAGGTGCTGCCGGCTGGTCTGAAGACGTTGTTCGCGACCGCGTCGGCAGCCGGCGCCGGCCAATCGACCATCGACTGGACCGGGCCCGCCGGCCGTGCGCATTGTATGGCCCTGTGCCGGCTGTAGCGCAGGGCTTGAGTCCTGCCCCGCGCCTGCCCCGCGCCGCGTGTCGCGCCCATGTAGTGTCGCGCCCATGTAGTGCAGGACTTTAGTCCTGCCCAACGCCTGCCCAACGCCCGCCCAACGCCTGCCCTACACCTGCTCGTCCGCCCACTTGCGCGCGCGCGCCTCAGCTTCCTCCGGCGAGGCCGCCACGAGCACGACGGAGCGATAGGGTTTGGCCCCGCCGTCGCGTGTGATCCAGCTCACCCAGTGCGGGCCGCGGGCTTCGGTGTGAATCTGGTAGGAACCGTGCGTGGTCATCGAGCGCCGAAAATATCAGATTTTGGCCTTTTTCGCGAGAATTGTGCCTGCGCGCCCGAATTCTCATTGCGTGGGCCGTAAAGGGTCACATAGAATCACTAGATTGATCGCGCCCGAAACGGGCCGAGAAGGGGAATCGTTTCGTGACGTTGACTTGCCCACAGTGCGGCAACGACCGGAATTTTCAGGTCAAGACGCTGCAAATGCACGTGTTCCACCTGGAAGACGGTCGCGTCGAGGTGTCGGAGGAAACCCGGCCGGCGGTGCTCGAAGTCTTGTGCGACGAGTGCGAATCGGCGATGAAGTTCGAAGAGTTCGAGGACACCCTCCGCAAGGAAGTCATGCTGACCATCGGGGCGCGATAGATCAGCTGTCAGCTATCGGCTATCAGCTTCTGAGCGCCCCTCGCCTGTTCAGGGTTCAACCGCCGTCCAGATCCTCGTCGACCTCTTCAAAGTAGTCGCAATCGGGGCAGAGCCATTCCCTGGACGTTTTCGCCGTCCCTTTGGGATTGCCCGGCACGAGCACCACGGTTTCCGTGGTCTTGACGCGCATCGTGCCGCCGCAGAGCGGACATTCGCGCGTGGGACCTTCGGGGTCTTCTGACATTCGTGAGGGTCACGTTAACATCGGCGCGCCGCCTTGACAAGGATCCGAGGCGGCTCTTATGTTAGCGGCAGTGACCGCGATCCGCGAGCGCGATCGACACAACGACTGCTTCGCCGATGAAGTGGCCATCGACTTCCCGTCGGTCGGCCACATGATGGAACGCGTGCGCCAGGCGTTTCTCGGCGAAGCCGCTGGAGACACCAGCGATGGCGATACGCACGTGACCCACCTGTCGCTGTCGACGCGTGACGCGTGGCGAGGCGCCATCGTGCCGCTCGAGCTTCCGCTTCGAGGCACCTGCCCGACGTGCGGCGGCCGCGGCGAGACCTGGAGCGAGCCCTGCGTGGCGTGCCGTGGCACGGGCGAACAGTTGGTGCGCCATCCCCTGCGGGTTTCAGTGCCGGCGGGCGTGGCCGAAGGCACGCGTCTCCGCTACCGCGTGCGCCGGCCACAGGCGGCGCCGCTGAGGGTCGAAGTACGCGTAGTAATAAGAACGCAAATTTGAGGATTTGAGGAATTGAGAATTTGAGGATTTGGCGCTAGATCCTCAACTCCTCAACTCCTCAACTCCTCAAATTCCGATGCCCCCCTTCTAGTGCTTCCCCAGGTCCCCCTTCCAGTTCACGGCCACGGTCAGCGACACAGGGGTCGACGACACGCGCTCGACGCTCAGCACGAACCGCGTGCCGTCGGGTGTGACGTCGAAGGACCGGTTGCCCAGTTCTTGTGCTTCGAAGAGCGGTGTCTGGGCGCCGACTTCGAACCGACCATCTGTTCTGACCGAGACCGCGACGATGCGGCTCTTCCCATCGACGTAGTAGAGCTCCCCTCCGTCCTGACGCCACCGCGGGCGCGATCCGCCGGCGCTCGAAACCTGCCATTTGCCGGTCGAAGGATCAGGGAACGGCTGGACAACGACCTGGTTCGCGCCCGACTCGTCCGACACGTAGGCCAGCCAGCGCCCGTCAGGGTGAAGCGCCGCCTGTCCCTCAAAGAACGAGCTCGTCAGATAAGGAAACGGCTTACGGTCGCCGGACAGGGGCAGCACCCACAGATCGCTGCGCGCCTGGGGCGGGTGCGCGAACACCACGAAGTTGCCATCGCGTGACCAGTCGTTGGCCACCAACTGTCCCCCGAGGGGCACGGCGCTCTGGAACAGGAGACGCTCTGGGACGACCCCTGAGACCGGTCTCTCGTAGAGCCCTTCGGAACCGCTCCGGTTCGAACGAAAAATGACCCGCGATCCATCGGCCGACAGGATCGGAAAGGAATCTCCCGCAGGATCCGTCGTCAGGCGAGTGGGCACGCCGCGTTCGATGTCGTACACCCAAACATCGGGCGCGAACTGAGGAACGCGCGTGAAGGCAAGTTGTTTCCCGTTTGCGGAGAGCCTCAGGGTTCCTACTGGCCCCGCTATCGCCAGACCAGACCCGCTCGCCTCGATCGATCGACCGGACCGCTCCTTCCAGATCGTTTCGAATCGGTCCAGGTTACTCACGGCGCCCGCGGCATATACCAGCACGCCCGATTCTGATGCCGAGACCGGGATTCTGCCGTTGCCTGGCCGTATGATCGATTCGACGATAGCGGTTGGCTCTCCGGTCAGCTCGAACCGGCCAAGATCGAGCGTGTGCGCGACGAGCGACTCGCCGCGCGCGTAGAGCACAAGATTGGACGGCGCGAACACGGCCATCGCGTCTGATTCCACGAGTCGTGTGCGCTCGCTCGAATCGAGCGAGCCGACGTAGACAGCAGGCTGGTCGCCGCCGGCGGTCACTGCGTGGTACAGGAAGTGGCGGCCATCGGGCAGAAACTGGGGCCACAAATGGGTTTTTTCCTTGCGCGACGCATCGAGTGTCGTGACCTGCTCGGGTTTGCCGCCGCTCGCCGGAACGCGCCGAATGCCGTCGGTGGCGACGGTGGCAAACAGGATGACGCCGTCCCTGTTCCAGCTTCCCCCGCAGTTGTTGCCGGCCAGTTCGCATATCGTTTGAACGGGGCCGCCCTCAGTGTCGACCTTCTTCAGCTTCTGGTCGACTCCGTCGAAGAATCCGATGTGGCGGCCATCCGGAGACCAGAACGGCTGCTGCACGACTTCGCCACGCGCATAGACCGCCTCAGTACCCCGAACCGGCTTGGCCTCGAGCGAATCGAGGCGACGGAGCCAGAGCTGCTCCCGCTTACCCGCGAGGACCGATGCGTATGCGACGTAGGTTCCGTCGGGCGAGACGCTAAATCGAGGCGCCCCGCCGGCGCCTGGGAAGATCTCTCCCGGCGGCGGTTGAATCTGAAAGCGTACGACGGGCGGAGCACTCTCGTTCCGGGTCAGCGTCCACGCAAAGAAGCCGATGGCCGCCGCCACCAGTGCGCCGACAGCTGTCCAGGCGAAGCGCTCGGCGATTCCCGCTCGAGCACGAGCGCCCGGCGCGGGCGTCGAGTCGACGGGAGCGTCGGTGCGAGTCTCGTCGAGCTCCAGCCTGGCGACGCTGATATGGGGCGCGCGCTTCTTCGGGTCCTTCTCCAAACATCGTCGAAGCAGGGTACGAATATTCGCTGGAGTCTCCGTGGGCAGCGCCCGCCAGTCGGGATCCGCGCGCAGGATGGCCGCGAGCGTCTCGCTGATGTCCTCGCCCTCGCCCCTCGACGAAGCTCGTCCCTCGACTCGCTCGGAACGCCCTGAGCCTATCGAAGGGCGGCGCGAGCCCAAGCCTGTCGAAGCCTCGAACGCGCGGCGGCCTGTCAGCATTTCGTAGAGGACGCAGCCGAAGGCCCAGATGTCGGCTCGACGGTCTACAGGCTTACCTTTCGCCTGTTCGGGGCTCATGTAGGCCGCTGTGCCCAAAATCATTCCGGCCTGCGTCATAGCCGGTGTAGTGATCGTTGGCGAAGTGATGTAGTGCGGGTCTTTAGACCCGCCGGCCCCGGCTTCAGCCGGACCGATCGCTTTCGCCAACCCAAAATCGAGAACCTTGACCCTACCCTCCGGCGTCACCTTGATATTGGCGGGCTTGAGGTCGCGGTGGACGATCGCGTGATCATGCGCGGCCTCGAGTGCTTCGGCGATCTGGCCGGCGATGGGCAAGGCCTCTTCGAGCGGAATCGGGCCCTGTGCGACTCGATCGGCGAGCGTCGGGCCCTCGACGAGCTCGAGCACGAGGGCGCGCACGCCGTCGGCGTCCTCGAGGCCGTAGATGGCGGCGATGTTGGGATGATTCAGCGAAGCGAGCGTTTTGGCTTCGCGCTGAAAACGCGCCACGCGTTCAGCGTCGGCGGCGAACGCCTCCGGCAGGATCTTGATCGCGACATCGCGGTCGAGCTTCGTATCGCGCGCGCGGTAGACTTCGCCCATCCCGCCCGCGCCGAGCGCGCCGATGATCTCATACGGGCCGAGGCGCGTTCCTGCGGTTAGCGGCATGGACTCAGGGTCAACTCGACGATCGGCAGGCGGATTATAGCCGGGCGGACGGCCGATCGGCGGCTTCCTGCCGCGGCGACGCCGTGGGTAGTCACTCTGAGGAGGCGGTCCGCCACGAGGACGGTCGCGGCGGCTCCACTGGCAATTGGATTGAGGCGCGACGCGCGCGAGGCCTATCTGCTGCTCGCGAATCGGAGGGCAGAAGGCTGAAGAGCTGCTCCTTGACAACTTGACCATGCAATGTGCATATTGCACAGTATGAGTACCAAGACGATCTCTCTGAAGAAGGAGGCCTACGAGCGCCTCCGCGCCGCGCGGCGCTATCCTGACGAGTCGTTCAGCGAGGTGGTGCTCCGGGCTACTTGGCCCGAGGACACGATCACGGCACGAGCATTCCTCGATCTCCATCGCGCCGGACGGCCGCATTTCTCCCATTTCTCCAATGACGAGCTCGACGGCATCGAGGCCCTCAAGCGGCTCGACGCGCCACCGGAGGACAAGTGGGCCGCTCGCTGATTCTCGAGACCACGTTCCTCGTCGATCTCGAACGGGAGCACAATCGCGGCACGCCGGGTACGGCCGTTGCATTTCTGGAGACCCATGACGAGGCACGGCTCTACCTGACGTTCACGGTGGCAGGGGAACTGGCTGCGGGGACGTCGCTGTCGGACCGGGCCCGGTGGGAGGCGTTCCTGGGGCCCTTCTACGTCTTGCAGTCGACTCCTGAAGTGAGCTGGGAATACGGGCGCGCGTGTCGCTATCTGCGGGACAACGGCCGTCTCATTGGTGGCAACGACCTTTGGATTGCCGCGACGGCGCTCGCCTATCACATGCCCGTCGTCACGAGCAACGTCGAGCACTACAGACGAGTACCGGGACTCGACGTCGAAGGATACTGACAGGCACTCCGCGACAATCCGGCCACCGTCATGGCATTCGCACCTGGTTTCAACTAGCGCTCGAAGCGCGCAACCGCTGGCGGAACGCTGCGAGCGCCGCGGTTTGTCCCTCCGTTTTGCTCTGCTCCAATGCCTCGGCGAGCGTCGCCGGCTTCAACCCGGGGAAGCACGGGCTCTCCAAGACTTCCCAGTACGCGTCGACGCCCAACTCGTAGAACTGGGCGATCCTGCCGTCGTATCGCCAGATCTCCGGGACGGAAAGGGCGCTGTAGATGGGAAACTTGCTCAAAGACTCATTTGTGACGTCGATCTCGACCACGATATCCGGAGGAGGGTCAGACTCGAGGTCGATCGTGCGCTTTCCAATGATGCGGTCGGCGTTTCGCACGTAGTAACACGCGTCCGGCTCGACTCCTCTCGCGAGCGATCGCTTTTTCCACGTGGCGGATCCGCGTTTCTCCAGTTTCAGGTCGAGTGTGTCCGACAACGCGCGAACCAGGTCGTCAATGAACCGTGCGTAGTCTTCGTGTTCGGGCAGCGGACTCATGACCTCCAGCTTTCCGCGATCGTAGCTCACCCGCACGTGGGACCCGTCCGACAGATCTTCGAGCAGGCGTTCGT
>MEKT01000068.1 GCA_001767435.1 Acidobacteria bacterium RIFCSPLOWO2_02_FULL_65_29
AGGCCCTTGCGCTCGAAGCCGGACCCCACGAAGGCGAACAGCGTGTCTTCCGGCCCGCATCCGAGCGCCGAACGCGCCTCCGCGCGCAGCGCCCTCCGGCGCTCCGGATGGAAATACTGCAGGTCGATCCCGTTATAGATCACATGGAGCTTTTCCGCGGCAACGCGAAAATGACGCAGGATGTCTTCCCTCACCATGCGCGAGTTGCAGATTACTGCGCGCAGCCGCGGATGCTCGAACATGCGGCGCTCGGCTTCGCAGACGTAGCAGTGGTACGGATTTGCGCGCACCCGCAAACGCTCGAAACGCGAAGCGCCCAGGAGCCGATACGCCAGCCACTGGCGGTGCACCCCGTCGCCGGCACGGTAAACGTCGCAGCCGGGAATGCGTTCGTGCGATTGCACCAGATCGAAGCCCGCACGGTTCCACGCCGCACGCGCGGCGCGCGCAAAGCCCGCGTCCCGCCAGACGCTGCCGATGTAAGGGGGATCCACTTTGAGCACGCCCCGGGCGCCCGCGTCGCTCCATTCGCGCGCAATCAGCGTGACCTCGGCACCGCCGCGCTCGAGCGCCTCCAGCGCGCGCTCTACGAATCGCTCCGCGCCGCCGAAGGGGTTGTAGCGTTGGCGGACAAGCGCTATGCGCACGCTATCGGAGGCGCGGGCGCCGCCGCACCGGTGCAAGTTCCCTGTGCGCAACGAAGTCCGCCAGCATGCGCGCAAGATACACCAGCTCGCCCGCCCGCGTGCGCCGGCGAGCGCGGGCGGCCATCGCGCGCGGCGCGCGCGACCGGCCGCTACCTCGAGCGCGCCGAATCGGGCAGCAAATCCGCGTAGACGAAGCCGTCGCGCTCGGCGATCCCGCCGAGCCGTGCGCCGACCCGATGGCGGAACATGGGGCCGTCGAAGGCGAAGGTATGAAATTCGCCGTTCTCCCCGCACGGATCGATGCCTGCCGGCATCCGCTTCACGAACTGCGAATCGAACACCTGCCCCGCCCACTCCCGCGGCGCGCGCCGGGCGTCCACGCAGACGATGAACGCGCGCACTCCGCTCGCCGTCATCTCCTCCGCGAGCAGGCGGGTGTCCAGTCCCCAGACCGGGAAGAGCAGCTCCATGCCGACGCCCGCGAAGATTCGCTCCCTGTAGCTGCGGATGTCCTCAAGGAACAGATCGCCGAAGGCGAGATGGGTGACGCCGTCCCGCTTCGCCGCCGCGACGAGCCGCAGCATCGCCGTCTCGTAGTTTTCGTTCGGACACGGATGTGGAATCGGAATGCGATGCAAGGGAAGCGCAAGCGCTTCCGACTGCACGCGAAGCAGCTCGTCGCGCACCGCGTGCACCGCGACGCGCTCGTCGACGCGGTTCACGGTAGTGAAGAGCCCGGCCACTTCCACATCGGGGTCGCGGCGCAGAATGTGCAGCGACCAGGCGCTGTCCTTGCCGCTCGACCAGGCGATCAGCGCGCGCTTAGCCAACGGCTTCGGTTCGCGGCACAGATTCGGCCCATGCCGCGACGATCTCGTGCAGCCGCGCCACGCCGTCGCTGAGCGCCGCGGGCCCGGGCTGCAGGATGTCGGCGGACTTGATTTCGAAGAGCTGGCCGTCACGCACCGCCGGCAACTCGCTCCAGCCCGGCCGCGCACGCACCCTCTCGGGACGGAACTTCTTTCCGCACCAGGACGCGACGATGATGTCGGGGCGCCGCCGAACGACCTCGGCCGGATCGGCGACGATGCGTCCGCGGGCGTCCTGCGAGCGCGAAAGCTCGGCAAAGATGTCCTCGCCGCCGGCGATGCCCACGAGCTCCGATACCCAGCGGATGCCCGAGATCAGCGGCTCGTCCCATTCCTCGAAGTACAGCCGCGGGCGGAGCGGAAAACGGCTCGCTCGCGCGCGAATCGCGTCGAGCCCCGTTTGCAGTTCCGCGATGAGCTTCGCGCCGCGCTCGGCGGCGCCGACGATCGCGGCGAGCGTGCGGATCATGCCGAGGATCTCCTCGACCGAGCGCTGGTTGAACACCAGCACATTGAGACCGTGCTTGATCAAGTCGCGCGCGATGTCGGCCTGGATGTCGGAGAACCCGATGACAAGGTCGGGCGCGAGTTCGAGGATCTTGTCAATCCGAGCCGATGCGAACGCCGACACGCGCGGCTTCTCGCGCCGGGCACGCGGCGGACGCACGGTGTAGCCTGAGATTCCGGCGATTCTCCGCTCCTCGCCGAGGAGATAGAGGGTTTCGGTGGTCTCCTCGGTGAGGCAGACGATGCGCTCGGGCCCGGTTGCGCTCATGCGCGCTGCGAGGCGCGCGCGGCGAGAAGCCCGTGCACCAGCGCCGCGAGCGCCACATAAAGCAGCGCGCCCGCCAGGTACGGCGGGTAGTACTTTGCCATCCGCGCGGCGTACTCTGTCCAGCTCATCTCGGTGAAGTAGCCGGACAGGAGGTAGAAGCTGCCGTTGGATACGAGGAACGCCGCCGACACGCCGATCGCAAGCGCGCCGAGCAGAGTACCGACGCTGCGCCATTCGGCGCGGCTGCGTCCAGCGTACCAGACGCCCGCGCCCCATACGCAGGCGTACGTCGGGATCAGGAACAGGTACGCCGGCGTCACGCACCAGTCGCTCACGCCGCCGAACGCGATTGCCAGATAGTCGATCAGTGCGGCCTCGCCGAGATAGCCGGCGAACCAGCCGGCGCGTCGCAGGTAAAACCCTCCGAGCAGGAACACGGCGAGCGTAGCGTCGGGCAGGTGCGTCGCCGAGCCGAAGTGGTGGAAGCGCGTCGCCGCCATGAGCAGCGCGAGCGCCAGACCAACGGTCAGGTGCCGACCGGGGGCGTGGATCGCATTCATTCTTTCCTCCGCAGATAACCCAGGATCGAATCGAGCTGCAAGCTTTCTTCGACGCAGCTCGCAAGCCGTTCGAGGCTCGCCTCGCGCCTTGCATTCAAGTCTACCGCGTTCGCCCCTTCGAAACCCGCCCAGCCAAGCACCGCTGCGCAGGCTTCGCCGCGGTCGAACAGGCCGTGCGCGTAGGTCGCCAGGATCAGCCCGTCCGCCGAGAGCGCACCATCCGGCCGGCCCCCGAGGAGCGCCGCAGGCCGGTCAAGCGCGGTCCCGTGCGACACGCCCATGTGGATCTCATAGCCGGAGAGCGGTGCCTCGCGCTCCGAGCCCGGGAAAAGCACGCCCTCGACGTTTCGCAGGCGTTTCTCCTGTTCGAGCGTGGTTTCAAGATCGAGCAGTCCGAGACCGCGGCGGCTTCCCGGCTCGCCTTCCGTGCCCTCGGGGTCATGGATCCAGTGTCCGAGCATCTGCATGCCGCCGCAGAGCGCCACCAGCTTGCCGCCGTATCGCAGGTGTTTCAGGAGCGCGCTCGCCCAGCCCTGGGCTTCGAGAAAATCCAGGTCGCCGCGAACGTTCTTGCTACCGGGAAGCACGACGAGATCGGCGGCCGGGAGCGGTTCGCCCGGTCCGACAAAGCGCAGCTCCACCTTCGGGTGCAGGCGAAGGGGATCGAGATCGGTATGGTTGCTGATGCGCGGATAGACCGGAACCGCGACGCGAAACGCCCCGTTCACGGGCGCCGTCGGCTCGGGCAGCGCATCCTCGGCGTCCAGCGCGAGCCCATGCAGGAACGGGAGCACGCCGAGCACGGGTTTGGCCGTGCGCGCTTCGAGCCATTCGAGACCCGGCGCGAGAAGCGAACGCTCGCCGCGGAAGCGGTTGATCACGAAGCCGATTACACGCGCGCGCTCGGATCCGCTCAGACAATCGAGCGTTCCGACGACCTGGGCGAAGGCTCCGCCGCGATCGATATCGGCGACGAGCAGCACCGGACAGTCCACCGCCTCGGCGAAGCCCATGTTGGCGATGTCGTCCGCGCGCAGGTTGACTTCGGCCGGGCTGCCCGCGCCTTCCACGATTACGGCGTCGAAATCCGCGTGCAGCCGCGCAAACGCCTGGAGCACCGGCGCAAGAAGCCCGCGCTTCCATGACTGATACGCGCCCGCCTCCAGCTCCGCGCACGGACGCCCGGCGACGACGAGCTGCGCGCGCGTGTCGCTCGTGGGCTTGAGCAACACCGGGTTCATGTCGGCGCGCGGCGCGATCCGCGCCGCTTGCGCCTGCAGCGCCTGGGCGCGCGCGATCTCGCCGCCGTCTGCCGAGACCGCGCTGTTCAAGGACATGTTCTGCGGCTTGAACGGGACGACGCGCATCCCGCGACGCGCGAGCATCCGGCAAAGGCCCGCGACGAGCGTGCTCTTGCCGGCGCCGGAGCATGTCCCCTGCACCATCAGCGTACGCTCAGTCCGGTAGCAAGCGTTCATCTCAGAACTGGTGGCTGAGGTTGGCGCTGAGCTTGCGCCCCGCGGTATTGAAGCCGTGCGCAAGCGTGTATTGCTTGTCGAATGCATTTTCGAGGCGCGCTGAAAGCTCAGTCTGCTTGCCAAGCTGGTAACGCGCAGTGAGATTGAACAACTCGTAGGGCGCCAGTTCCACTCTCGAGAACGTGACGATATGGTTGTCGAACCGCCTGCCGCTTGCCAACAGCTCCGCGCCCAGCCGCCAGGGGCCGAAGCTTCTGGCGATACCGAAGCTGCCGAAGGCTTTCGAGCGGCGGATCAGCTGGACGTGCGTGGTCGCCGTGTGCTGGATCGGGTCCTGCAGCGTGAGGCTCGCCTTCACGTCCGCGCCGGCGAGCGAGCCTCGGTACGAGACCTCGACCCCGTCGATGACCGCGTTGTTGACGTTGAAGATCGGAAACGGGTTGATGAGGTCGGTAATGCGCGCGTGGAACACCGCAACGCGCAGCAAGTGCGGCCCGGCCGCGTACTGCGCCCCAAGCTCGAAGCTGCGGGAGCGCTCCGGCCGCAGGCTCGGGTTGCCGATCCCGAATGGAAAGAACAGTTCGTTGAAGGTCGGTGCGCGGAAGGCGCTGGCGCTGGCCGCGGTGAAGCGCAGCTGTTCCGTGAGGTCGAAGCCGTAGCCGGCGTAATGCGTGCGCGCCTCGCCGAAGTCGGAGTAATCCTCGTTGCGCGCGTTGAGCTGCAGCGCGTGACGCCCGTAGCGGCCCTGATAGCCGAAAAACAGTGCAGTCACGTCGCGCCCCGAACGATCGTAGGCGGTCGTGCTCTGCACGGACTGGTGCAGCGTCTCGAACCCGGCGGTCGCGGTCTGGTCGCTGCCGAGCGCAATGTCGTTCTGCCAGCTGAGCTGAGTGTTGCGGGTCTTCGTACCGCTGGTTACCGCACCGTTCAGGAAGCCATCGAACTGGTCGCGACCCTGCGAGTAGCTCAGCCTTGACAGCCAGCGCGGGGCGATGCGATTGTGCGTGTAAAACGTCAAGGCCCCCACGCGCGCGTCCGCGGTGTGCTGGTCGTTCACCGAGGCGGCAAAAACATTGTCGAACTCGACCCGTCCGTCGCTCGAGAAGTAGCGCACGCCCGCCTCGTGCTCGGTGCTGAAGCGGTGCGCGAGGCTCGCCGAAAGCGAGAGGTTGCGATAGCCGTCTCGATCGGGATTGGTGGTCAGCGAGTTGGCCGGGCTCTGCGCCGAGAAACCCTCGGTGGCGTAGTGCGACAGGTTGAGCGAGTAGCGCGTGTCGCCCGACGCCCCGGAATAGGCCGCCAGCAAGCGGTGCGTACCCTGCTCGCCCACCCCGACGTCCACGCTCGCGCGAGGCTCGCCCCGGCCGCGGTGGGTGAACACCTGGATCACGCCGCCGATTGCGCCCGAGCCGTACAGGCTGGAGACGTTGCCGCGCACGACCTCGACGCGCTCGATCTGGTCGGTCATCAGCTGGTCGAGCGCGGTGGCGCCGGTCGTCAGGCTCGATACGCGCAACCCGTCGATCAGCACCAGCACCTGGTTGGTCGCGGCACCGCGCAGGAAAGTGGAACTTGTCGTGCCGATGCCCCCGTTCTGCGAGGACTCGAATCCCGCCTCGCGGCGCAGCAGCGTCGGCAGATCGACCGCGCCCGATTCGCGGATCTCGCGCGCAGTGATGATCGTGGTGTGCGGAATCGAGTCGCGCAGGCGCTGCTCGATGCGCGAGGCGGTGACGACGACTGCGTCCTCTTCCGGCGCGGGCTGGGCGCCGGACCCCAGTGGTAGAAGAAAAAGTGCGACTGCCGCCGCTCGCGCGGCGAATGAATCGGGCCTGAACATCGCGTCCCCCGTGCGGTCTCCGTCCCGAGACCGCGCAAACGTTGATAAGCGGAAAAACCGGGAGAGCGCCAAGAAGCCGCTACCCCGCGGCATATCCGAACCTGGGCTGCAAGGCCGGTCTCCGGACTCGCGAGCGGGCGGAAGGGGTCCGCCGGGTGCACGGCCTTCCCGCGAGCACTGGGCATCGCAGTGGCCGGGTAGTGCACCCTCTCGCCTACCGTTGCGGGGGCAGTACAGGCATTGCCGCTTCCCGAGCGTGCTCGGGAGCGCGCACCTGTTTCCCGTTTCATCCCCGGGGAACGACCTTCCCGCGGGGACACCTTGCAACATGAAGCAAAAACATTATACCGGTCCAAGGACAGATCCTTGTCGCGCCGGCACGAATGGTAGGGAGCTGCGGTCTCTGCCGACGTTGCACACCGGAAGCAGTCATGAAGGCACGCGCAAGCGCGGCCGATTCCGGCGGGCTGTGAGCGAGCGTGGCGGCGCCGCAGCGCGAGGTCAGGAATCACATTCAGAAACACCCCTTATTTCTTGACGCTGCGGCGGATTTGCAACATATTGCGTGATCGTGGACGCCGAGTTCGCCTCCCTTGATGCCAAGGTCGCGCAATTTGTCAGCCTGTGCGAGCGCCTCCGCGCGGAGAACGTCGACTTGCGCCAGCAGCTGGCATCCGCGCAGAGCGACGCGAGGCGCCTGAATGACCGGATCAACTCGGCACGAGCAAAGCTCGAACAGTTGATCGAACGCCTGCCGGACTGATTCCGGAATGACGGACAGCGCGAAGACCATCGAAGTCACGATCCTCGGGCGCGCGTACCGGATCGCCTGCGAGGAAGGCGAGCGCGAGGCGCTCACGCGGACGGCGGCCTACCTGGACGGCAAGATGAACGAGATCC
>MEKT01000069.1 GCA_001767435.1 Acidobacteria bacterium RIFCSPLOWO2_02_FULL_65_29
AACAGCAGCGTCTTGAACGAGCCCGAGGTGTCGGTCTGCACCCGGTAGCCGTCGGTGCGGCCGCCGTCCAGCGGATCGCCCACCGCGTGCGTGCCCATCGGGAAGCTGCGCTGGAAGTCGATCACCGGCGGCGGGAACAGCCCCGGGGTCACCGGCCAGGGCCCCGGCACGTACGAGCCATCGTTCACACGCACCTGCAGATTCGTCGCCGAGAGCACGACCCCCGGTACGCCGAGGAGCGCCACCAGCGACGCGTCGGCCTGCAAGGCGAAGAACTTCAGGAAGGCCGCGTTCAGCGTCCCCGGGCCAAGGGCCAGCGGCGACACCGGCAGCGCGTTGGCGAGCAGCAGTCCGAGCGAGGCCTCGTCCAGGAACACGCCGATCGCGTTGGCATCCTCGAGCTCGTCCGCGGTCAATTCTCCATCGCTCGCTGCGGTGGCCAGCACCGCGCTATCCGAATCGGTGTAGCCCACGAACACGTCCACATTGGTCAGACCAATGTCGATCGTCTGCACCGGCAGGTTCCAGATGATCGAGCCGTCGGTCGTGGCGGCAAGGGCGCCGGGATCAGTGTCCGACCTGGGTAAGGTGCCCAGCACACCGGCGGCCTGCAACTGGCTCAAGTTGGTGCGTATGTCGACCTCTTGCACCGGACCCTTGTTGAAGCTGAACCCGCCGCTCACATACACGAAGTCCGAGATGCGCAGCAGCACTCGGTCGGCCGAGGCTCCCACCACCGGCTGCTCGAACAACAAGGTCTTGAACGCCCCGGAGGTGTTGGTCTGCACTCGGTAGCCGCCGGTGCTGCCAGCCACATCGGCCACCGCATGGGTGCCCTCGGGGAAGCTCAGCCGGAAGTCGATCACCGGCGGAGGCAGCAGCCCAGGGGTCAGCACCGGCCAGGGCCCCGGCACGAACGAGCCCTGGTTCACCCGCACCTGCAACGCATCGACTCGCAGATCCAGAGCATCCACACCCAGCAGCGCGATCGTCAGCGCATCGGCCTGCAAGGTGAAGAACTTCAGGAACGAGGCGTTCAGCCCCGCCACCGGTACACCGCTCACCGACACCGGCAGCGCGCTCGAGAGCAGCATCCCCAGCGAAGCCTCTTCCAGCAGCAGCCCGATCGCCCCTGCGTTCTCGAGCTCCGCCTCGGTCAGCTCACCATCGCTCGCCGCCGTCGCCAGCACCGCGCTATCCGGATCGGTGTAGCCCACGAACACGTCCACGCCCGCCAGCCCGATCTCGATGGTCTGCACCGGCAGGTTCCAGATCATCGTCCCCGCATCGTTGCGCGCCAGAGTGCCCGGGTCGGTCTCCGACACCGGGAAGCTCAACCCGAACAACGCCTGCTTCTGCGGAGTGGTCAGCGCCGTCAGATTGGTGCGCACATCGACGTTTTGCACCGGACCCTTGTTGAAGCTGAACGACCCGCTCACATACACGAAGTCCGAGATGCGCAGCAGCACTCGGTCGGCCGAGGCTCCCACGAGGGGGCCGACGAAGGCGATCGCAATCGGCGTGCCGCCGGTCGCGATGGCGTAGCCTCCCGGGCCGAAGCTCGCGACGAAGTCCACGGTCGGCGTCACCGTCGGAGCGCCGATCCATGCCTTGCCGCTGTTGACGCGCACTTCGATGTTGTCGGCGCTGAGATCCAGCCCCGGAACACCGAGGATCGCGATGTTGTCGGCGGTCACCTTGAGCGCGTAGAAGCGGAGCTGCAGAGCGTCGAAGCCGAGATGCCCGGTGGCCTTCGCCGACATCAGGACGAAGCCGACGCTCACGTTCTCGGCGAAGAGCCCCGCCGCGTCGGCCGGCACCTCGTTCTCCTGAAGGATGTCGTCGGCGCCTGGGTCGAGGTTGGGCGCGTAGCCGACGAAGACGCTGACGCCGCTCGCGGCGATCGTCAGCGTGGATACCGGCACGCGGTAGAGCGTCGCGAAGTCTTCGCTGCGCCCGAAGTCCGTGCCGGAGGATTCGGTCGTGGGCACCGTCGATAGCGTCGGCGCGGCGAGCGGCACCGTCGTGGCGTTCAGGCCGGTCAGCACGTCGACGTCGGTGCCCTGGCCGACGCCGAAGGTGAAGGCGCCGCTCAGGTGGACAAAGTCGGAGATGGTGAGCGAGAAAGTCGTCGTGGCGGCGATCACGCCCGTGCTGAAGTCGAGCAGGACCGGCGTGCCGCCGGTCGCGACGCTGATCGGCGCGGCGTCGGTGTTGAGGTAGGTCCCATCCGAACCGGCGTTGACGGTGACGGTAAGGTTCGCGAGCCCGGCGTCGAGGTCGCCGCCGAAGCCGACGAAGCTCGGATCGACGATCGTGCCCTGGAAGAGATTCCAGGCGTGCGTCCCGTCGGTGACGACGGCGAGCCCGAAGCTGGAGAGGGTTCCCTCGAGTCCCAGCGGATTGTCGAACGCGTTGACGCCGATGAGGCCAGTGCCGCTCGTGCCGCCTACCGTGAGCACGGTCGCGTCCGTCGCCGTGCCGCTCGAGCCCCCGGCATATGGGATGGTGAGGATCTGCCGGGCGAAGTCATAGTCGCCGGTGACCTGGACGAAGCCGGCGACGTTGACGGTCAGGTTTCCGTCTCTGTCGTCGATCGTGCCGGTGACCGCGCCCTCGGCGAACTCGAAGCTGTCCGTGGCCGTCTCCGCCCCGGTCAGGTTCTCGATGCGGCTGAAGCTGATGGCGCTGAACCCGGAGATGGTCAGGGTGCCTGCGTTGATCCCGGTGAGCTTCCAGACCGTGTCGGCGTCGATGTCGACGAGGACGCCGTCATCGAGGCTGGCAAGCGAGCCGATGAGCGTGTCGATGTCGTGGTAGATCCCATCGTCGTCGAGGCTGCCGGTTACCTGGACGTCCGGCTTTGCCGGGTCGCCGGTCGCCGAGTCGTGGAAGATGCGGAAGAGGATCGCCGCGATGTCGTCGTTCTCTGCCTCCAGCGTGCCGGGCGTGGCGTTCGTCAGCGCGCCAGTCACGGGGGCGGCGCCGGCCTCCAGGTAGCTCGCCGCGTCGCCGAGGAGCACCCGCTGACCGGCGGCGAGGAAGGCGCTCATGACGGCCGGACCGGCGTCGTCCTCCAGGCCGAGGACATGGCCGATTTCGTGGACGAGGACGGTGAGGAGGTCGACGCGCGAGTAGGCGGGGCTGTCGGCGTCTGCTGCGACGCGGAAATCCGGGAGGGTCAGCGAGTACTCGGAATGCTCGCCGGGGGTGGCATCGAGGAACCAGCCTTGGCCGTCGGCGATGGCGTCGACGGTGATGGAGAGGCCTTCGGCCCAGCCGAGCCTGCCGGCCGGCAGATCGGCGATTCGAACTTCAAGTTGAGCGAGCCGCTGGAGGCTCTCGGGGGCGAGTGCGGCGGCGGACCAGACGCGCAGCGCTTCTTCGAGGATCGGGGCGAGCGCCTGCTCGGTCAGCGCGTCGAAAACGGGCGGCGCGCGCGCCTGCGCATCGTCGTAAGGCTGTGAAATCAGCGCGCCATAAACGTCGACGAGCCCCCCTTCGTCCCCTTCGGGCGAATCGGCGAAGCTCAAGTCTTTGTCGTGCAAGGAATCTCCCGCGACGAGGGCGGAAGACGGCTGGTCGTCGGAAGGAGGTCCGCGCGGCAATTCGGAAACCGGGATGACGCTACCGAATGAGATGTCGCTGCCCGTGTTCGGGGCCGAAGATTCGTCGCTGGAGTCCTGGCTGGAGGCCGCGCCGGCCGCGACTGCGGCCGCGGCGATCAGGGACACATTGGCACTCGGCTCGTCGGTCGTTTCAGCGGCCGAAAGTGCGGCATCGGCGTCGCCCAGGGCGGCCGTTTCGGAGCCCTCCGACGCGCCCGCCGCGGGGTCGCTTAGCCAGCCTGCGGACCAGGCAACCTGCGGCTCGTTCTCGTTTGTTGCGCTGCCGTAACCGTCGCCGTCCGCCGCGGTTATTTCAGCGCTGGTCGCGGCGTCGATTTCTTCCACGATGACGGCGATTTCATTGGTGTCGCTCTTGCCCTCATCGTCGAGCAGGGAGCGATAGATCTCGCCGAGAATCGAGTCGCCTGAGAGGAGGACCCGCGGCTCGAGCGGCTCCAGGAGGAACTTGCCTTTGGAAGAAGACGCGCGGCTGGAACTGGGCGCGGGAAGGTCGGCCCCCCCTCGGTCAGATGGTCGTGCTGGCGACCCACCCCTGAGCCCGCTCAATGCCCCCCCGTTGCCTCGCCCCCGTTGCCGGAGGGCAAGTTGCCCTGTTTTCGTTACACGCTTATTGCGGTGGACTTTTGCTTGTCGCCCTCTCTCTTTAACCGCAGCGCCAAGAGGTTGTCAATCAGTACACGCTGCACCACACACATTCGCACAACGCGAATTCGTCTTAATGCTTTGTCTGCAGATGCTCTCTTGCGGCACTGAATAAAAAAAGATTTCGCGTTTTTGCGACGCTTCGCCGTTCGGCCGGGTGCCCTTGCGGTGCGAACCTTCCTCGCTAGCCCCGTCCATAACGCGCTGGCAGACAGATCCATCCGTTAAACTTGCGTAAATCCAAGGCGATATCCCATCTTGTCCAAGCACCTTCTAGCCTGCGCCGCCGGTATTGCATCGATGGTCTCGGCGGCTTCTATCGCCGCGCAAACGCTGTCCCAGTACGACTGCCTGATCGAGGCTCGCCAGCAGGTGGATGTCCGCTCCTCGGCGGAGGGCGTGATTGAGGCGGTGCCCGTGCGCCGCGGTGACGTCGTGAGAAAGGGCGAGTTGCTGGCGAAGCTCGCCTCCGGGCCGGAGCTCGCGGTGCTCAACCTGGCGCGCTCGCGCGCCACCATGGAGGGGGAGCTGAAGGCGGCCGAGGCGCGCGTTGAGCTCACACGAAAAAAATGGGAGCGGGCCGAGGAGCTGCACAAGCGCAACTTCGTTTCGGCGAATGCGAAAGACGAGGCGGAAGCGGAGTATCGCCTCGCGCGCGAGCAGTCGCGTGCGGTCCAGGAAGGCCGCCAGCTCGCCGAGCTCGAGGTGAAGCGTGCCGAGGAAGTGCTGGGGCAGCGCTCGATCTACAGCCCCGTGAACGGCGTGGTGGTCGCCTTGTTGCTGAACCCGGGGGAGCTGGCCAGCTCGAACCAGAAGGATCCCATCCTCAGGCTGATGGAGATCGATCCGCTCAACGTCGAGCTCGTCCTCCCGCTCACGCATTTCGGAAAAATCAGAACCGGGCAGCGCGCACGGGTCATGCCCGAGCAGCCGGTGGGCGGCAACCACGGGGCCGTGGTGGAGGTCGTCGACTCGACGCTCGACGCGGCAAGCGGAACGTTCGGCGTGCGCCTGCGCCTTCCCAACCCCGGTGGACGGATCCCGGCCGGCGTGAAATGCCGCGTGACCTTCTGAACAAGCGCGCCGCGCAGGCGCGCTAGCGCCAGCGGTCGATCGATTCGCTCTTGAGCCAGCCGAAGTCGGTCGCGAACCAGTAGGCGTAAGGGCAGCCAGAGTCGCAGTTGCAGTTGATGAAATGCGGTCCCTTGATGCTCCACTCGACGTTCGCCATGGCATCTCCTCCAAGGAGCTAGGACTTAGGGACGCTACGCCTCGCTCGGGCGCCGCGTACCTGGGAATCAACATATTGAAACCGCGCTACGGCTCGGCGACCTGCCGCCGGTTGATCGGGTAGCGGCCGGGGGTATTCTGGAACGGCTGAACGAGCAGCCGGTCCAGGCGCAGGTCCTGCCCGGTGCGGAAGGCGTCGACGCCCACCGTCATGGCGTCATGCCCGAGCCATGGCTTGCGCTTGTAGGTGCCGAAGAGGCGATCCCACCAGGGAAGGTTGAAGCCGAAGTTGCTCGATGATTCGTCGTACAGTACGGAGTGATGGACGCGGTGCATGTCGGGGGTGACCAGCAGCAGGCGCAGCCAGCGCTCGACTCCGGCTCCCGGTCGTGAGATCGAAATCGAGGTCGGCGTGGTGGACGCGGTGCAGGCGCCACAGATGGATAGGACAATCTATCCGTCCATGGCCGCACTGCGCCCCACGAATTGCCCATTCTCCCGCTCCCCGGCCCCGGTGTGACGGTGCACAATGCCGCTTATGTCGCGTCGCGAGCCGCTATTGGTAAAAAACCACATGGCAATCTACCTGCTCGGTGCGGCTAGGACAATGGCTGCTCGGGGCAATGCGAGTCCGGCCCTCGCGGCGCAGCAGGGCGAGCACGTCCGCCCGGAACCAGGGCTCGAGCACTTTGCGCGGGATGGGCGGCAGAACCGTGAAGCCGCCGTCGGCGTCGAAAGCGCCGTCGCGCGCGGTTTCCGCGGCCGGTAAACCCGTACAGCGGAGGTCTGCGTCGCGTGCATGCATCCTCGCATGCTTCAAACAACGCAGTCGCGCTACAGAGGGATGCAAGGCGGGCACGCCGATTGGCGTGCGAATTTGTAACGAGATGGACGCGTCGCCGGTTCGCGGCGAGGTAGAAGCAGTGGCCGCCACCCCCGGCAAGGGTGGGGGCGGCAGCAGTGGCCGGCGGGCTAGTCGGCCTGCTTGCGCAGGAAAGCCGGAATGTCGTACTTGTCCACCCCCGACTGCTGCAGCGCCTCGACCGTCGAGGCGCGGTTGCGGCGGATGACGGCCGGAACCTGGTCGAGCTGGTTGTAGTCCACCGGGCCGGGCAGGTTGTCGGTGCCGGTTTTCTGCCCGGTAGAGTTACTGAGCACCAGCTGCGGTTTTGCCTGCCTCGCCGCCGCCGCCATGCCGAGGCCGGTCGCGACCACCGTGACGCGCAGGCTGTCCGCGAGCGCGTCGTCGTAAACCCCGCCGTAGATGATGGTCGCGTCCTCCGCCGCGAAGGTGCGGATGATGTTCATCACTTCCTTCGTCTCGCGCAGCTTGAGGCTCGCCTTGGACGCGGTGATGTTGACCAGCACGCCCCTCGCGCCGGCCAGGTTCACGCCTTCCAGCAGCGGGCAGGCGATCGCCTGCTCGGCCGCGATGCGCGCCCTGTCGATCCCGCTGGAGGCCGCCGATCCCATCATCGCCATGCCCTGCTCCGACATCACCGTGCGCACGTCCTGGAAATCGACGTTCACCAGGCCCGGGTTGTTGATGATCTCGGCGATGCCGGCCACCGCGTTGTTCAGGACGTCGTCGGCCGCCCTGAAGGCGTCCTCCTGCGTGACGTCCTCGCCCATCACCTCTTCCAGCTTGTCGTTGAGGATCACGATCAGCGAATCGGTGTGCGGCGCCAGCTCTTCCAGGCCCTGCTCCGCGATCTTCATGCGCTTGGAGCCCTCGAAGGTGAAGGGCTTGGTCACCACCGCCACCGTGAGGATGCCCAGCGCGCGCGCCACCTCGGCGATCACCGGCGCCGCGCCGGTGCCGGTGCCGCCGCCCATGCCGGCGGTAATGAACACCATATGCGAGCCGGCGATCGCCTCCTCGATGCGGTCGCGGTCGGCGAGCGCGACAGCGCGCGCCTCGTCGGGCTTCGCGCCCGCGCCCAGGCCGCTGGTGCCGAGCTGGATCTGATTGCGCGCCTTGTTGCGCGAGAGGACCTGCGCGTCGGTGTTGACCGCGAGGAACTCGACGCCCTCGACGCCCTGCTCGATCATGTGGTTGACGGCGTTGCCGCCCGCGCCGCCCACCCCGATCACCTTGATGACCGGTCCCGTTACGCCACTGTCTACGATTTCAAACATAGTGCTGTCTCCTTGCCGGTTAGAAATTGCGTTGGAACCACTCCCTCATGCGCCCCAGAACGGCCTTGACCGAGCCGCTCTGGCGCGAAAGCTGTCCGTGCTGCACCTGCGAGGCACCCTCGAGGAGGAGCCCGACCGCGGTTGCAAAGCGAGGCGTGCGCACCACCTCGGCGAGCCCGCCCTGATACTTCGGCACGCCGCTGCGCACCGGCATGTGGAAGATCTCCTCGCCGAGCTCGACCATGCCCTGCATCACCGAGGAGCCGCCGGTCAGCACCAGGCCGCTCGAGAGCAGCTCCTCGAAGCCCGATTCGCGCAGCACCTGCTGCACCAGCGAAAACAGCTCCTCGACGCGCGGCTCGATCACCTCGGCGAGGGTCTGGCGCGACATCGAGCGCAGCGCGCGCTCGCCGATTCCGGGCACGTCGATCATCTGGTTCGGATCGGCGAGCTGGCGCAGCGCGACGCCGTGCCGGATCTTGATGTTCTCGGCGTCGGTCGTGGGCGTGCGCAACGCCATCGCGATGTCGTTGGTAATCTGGTCGCCGGCGATGGGCACCACCGCCGTATGGCGGATCGCGCCGTGCGTGAA
>MEKT01000070.1 GCA_001767435.1 Acidobacteria bacterium RIFCSPLOWO2_02_FULL_65_29
GGTCCACCTTCCGGAGGGCGAGCGCCAGTCAGCGCAGGGCCATCAGCCATACACGAGTGGCCACGCCTGCCAATACCGTGCCATGGGTGATGACGACGCGGCCCGCGCGAAAACCTGCGAAAACCTGATTGAATGGTGAGCCGGTGTCGGCTGACGTTCCTTCCCTCGACACGCGGAGGTCGCGATGAGAGCAGAATCTTCAACACTCGTCTCGAGCGCCGTACCAGATTTCTGCGTACTGCGTGAACGTGATTCCGAGCGAATGAGCGCCTAGAACGACTACCGCGGCAGGTGACGCGGCTGCGACTGTCAGTCGCGCGGAGTCCATCGCCTCCAGGCGGACAATCCGCGCTTCGTCATCACGAATCTCCGGCAAGATCTCACGCTTAGAAAGTGTTTAGGGCCCGTAAACGAATAACGTTGCCATTCTGGCTGTCGATGCATCCCGGGGGCCGGCGTTGCTCGTCGCTGACATACGCCGAGTATGCGCTCCTCGCGCCTTGTCCGCCGGGCGCCTCGTCAGCCATAATTGGCAACGTTATTCCTTCGAGGGCCCAACAGCCCGTGGCGAAAGTCTGAACGGGCTGCTAGGCCAGTCGCAGCCAGGCGCCGCGGCCACCGAGTGGCGCTACTTCGGCGGCGACAAGGGCTACACGCGCTATTCCGCGCTCGATCAGATCAACCGGGACAACGTGAAGAACCTCGCCGTCGCGTGGCGCCGCCCGGCGGTGAGCGAGAAGGTCACGCAGGCGTTCTCCGACGTGCGGGTCAACGCGTATCTCCGATCGACGCCGATCATGATCGATGGCGTTCTCTATACGCAGAACGCACACGGTCTGGTGATGGCCCTCGACGGCGAAACGGGGACGGTCATCTGGGAGCAGCCGCTCTTCGCCGCCACCCGCGACGAGGCCAACGCGACGAGCACGCGCGGCGTGGACTTCTGGCGCGGCGGCGCCGCCAACGTGGATAAACGGATCTTCGCGATTCGCGGCGAGTATCTCTATGCCGTCAACGCCGAAACCGGGCAGTTATCGGCCGGCTTCGGCGATCAGGGCCGGACCAGCCTGCATTTCCAGGAGCGTCAGCCGCTCGCGGGCCGTTTCGGCGACAGCACCGGTCCGCTCGTCATCGGCAACGTGGTGGTCGTCACCGGCAATACGGCGGGGGCCGGCGACGGCGGCAACAAGAAGGAGGCGGTGCCCGAGGACGTGCGCGGGTTCGATGCCCAGACCGGCAAGCTCCTGTGGACGTTTCATGTGGTGGCGCAGCCGGGCGAGCTCGGAAACGATACGTGGGGCAACGATTCGTGGAAGGTCGCAGGCGACATCGGCGCGTGGAATCAGATGACCGGCGACGAAGAGCTCGGGTACGTCTATATCCCGCTGACGGCTCCGACGGCCGCGTGGTACGGCGGCTGGAGGCCCGGAGACAACCTGTACTCCAATACGCTGGTGGCCCTCGAGGCAAGAACCGGCAAGCGCGTCTGGCATTTCCAGATGATTCATCACGATCTCTGGGAGTACGACAGCGTAGGGCCGGCCATGCTCGGCGACATCACCGTCGACGGCAGGCGTATCAAGGCCGTCATGCAAGCCAGCAAGAGCGCCTTTCTGTACGTCCTCGATCGCACCAACGGCAGACCAGTGTGGCCGATCGAGGAGCGGCCCGTGCCGCAATCGACCGTTCCGGGCGAGCGCTCGTCGCCCACGCAGCCCTTTCCCACCAAACCGCCGGCCTTCGACCTCCAAGGGATCAGCGACGACGACCTCATCGACTACACGCCCGAGCTCAAAGCGCGCGCACGCGAGATCGTCAAGGACTACGTCATCGGTCCGCTCTACACGCCGCCGTCGGTTCCGAGCGCAGAACCCGGAGGCAAGAAAGGCACGCTCGTCCAGCCGGGCGCTTGGGGATCAGTCAACTGGAACACCGGCGCGTTCGATCCCGAGACCGGGTACTACTACGCCGTCTCCCAAACCATGGGGCCGGCGAACCGCAGTGTGCGCAAACAGCTCGATCCGGAAGCCACGATGGAATACGCCGATTACGGTCCAGTGCCAGGCGCCCCGGCGCCGGCCGGAGGGCGTGGTGGACGCGGGCGGGGTGGCGCACCAGGACAGGCAGGTCCTGGCGGTGGCGATGAACCCGGACAGGCAGGTCGTGGTGGTGGGCCGCCATCGGGCGTGGCCGCGTTCAGCATCGACGGCCTGCCCATCATCAAGGGGCCGTACGGCCGCATCACGGCGCTCAACCTGAATAACGGCACGCGCGCGTGGTCGGTCGCCAACGGGGACGGGCCGCGGTATCACCCGCTGCTGAAGGGTCTGAACCTGCCGCCGCTCGGCGTGCCGAATCGGCCGGCGCCGCTTCTGACCAAGACGTTGCTCTTCATCGGCGAAGGCAGCAACGCCGTGAGCGGGACGGTGGATATCGACTGGGCCTGGGGCAAAAAGTTTCGCGCGTACGACAAGGCGAACGGCCACGTGATTTGGGAGACGGAGCTGCCGTCGGGAACCACGGCGGGCCCAATGACCTACGTGCTCAGGGGAAAACAGTACATCCTCGTGTCAGTAGGCGCGCGGGACCACCAGCCCGAGTACGTCGCGCTGGCGCTTCCTTAGACATCTTCTAAAGCTCTTCTAAAGCCGCTGTCCATGCGAATGAGGCAAGTTGTCGGCTTTAGAAGCTGTCTTAGTGCGGCCGCAAAGCGGCCGCCTAGTAGCGAAGATTCAAGGGTGTAGCTTCCCCGACGTGTCGTGCAGGACTTCAGTCCTGCTAGCGCCGGCGGGCGTGCAGGTCTGACCAGCTGAGGCGAAGGCGAAAAACCTTCGCGACACCATTTGGAAAACTGCTGTGGAAGTGAGAGAAGTGAGAAGTCAAGAGCCAGGTCGAGAGATATGACAGCGCGTTCAAGCGCTCGCGCGCTCGTCGCGACGCTCGCGCTACTCTGGCTTGGCGTCGTGACTGGGCTCGGTCAGACAGTCCAGGACAAGCTGTACAGCCAGGCGCAGGCCAAGCAGGGCTTGGCCACCTACGACAGGAAGTGCGCCACGTGTCACGACGGCGGAACGATGGGGCCCGAGCTCTGGGGCGAGGCCTTTCTCACGCAGTGGGCCGGCAAGGACGCGGCCGCTCTCTACACCCGAATCAAAGACACCATGCCGGAGGATAGTCCGGGAAGCCTCGAGGAAGACGAGGCGCTCGGCATCGTCGCCTTCGTCCTCCAGCAGAACGATTTTCCCGCCGGCGACAAGGCCATTGAAAGCGCCAGCCAGCTGGCGGGCGTGAAGATCGTCGGCCCAAAATAGAACTACGAAAATTGAGAATTAAGAATTAGGAATTAAGAATGCGGCGTTAGCTCGTAACGCATTCTTAATTCTTAATTCCCAATTCTTAATTGCGCAGTTTTACCAGCCGACAGCCTGCCCGTCTTTCCGATGGTCGGATCCCCCGCGGTACACGCCGTTGACAGGCAGATCCTCGGTAACGGCTCGCCGATCGAACGTCGGCTCGGGCAGCCGCGGGTCGCGCGTGAACAAGATGCCCTGATAGCCGCCCACGGATCCGCCACTCACGGCGCGCACCTCGTGGCCCTTGGCTTTCAGCGCGGCGCCCACCAGCCCGAACAGGTTGTTCTCGAGCGACAGCACGTTGCCGGTCTGGTTGTGCGTGAACCGCGCGGCGTCGGTGGTCATCTGCACGTTCATGCCATGGTCGATCAGATTGACCATGTGCTGCGCGTGGGTCTCGGGCTGGACGCTGCCGCCCATGTTGCCGAACGTCATCAGCGGCTGGCCGTCCTTCATCACGAAACCGGCGATGATCGTGTGGAACGGGCGTTTATGGGGCGCCACAATGTTGGGGCTCTTCGGATCGAGCGAGAACGCCGACCCGCGGTTGTGCAGCACGAAGCCGTACGGTGCCACCGTCGCGCGGCTGCCGTACACGCTGAACACACTATGGATGAGCGACACCATGTTGCCCCAGCGATCGGCCGCCGTCAGATAAATGGTCCCGCCGTCGGTGGCCGTGGGAGCAGACGTTTTCGACGCCACGTTCGGGTCGATCTTGCTGCACAGCGTCGCGGCATAGGTCTTCGAGAGCAGATCCTTGATCGGCACCGCCGCGAATTTCGGATCGGCGTTCTTGACCAGCAAGTCCGCGTAGGCCAGCTTCTTCGCTTCGACCATCAGATGCCAGTACATCGGATCGGACGGTCCGAGCGCCGCCAGATTCATGCCGAGCTTCGGCACGCACACCTCGAGGATGTTCAGCATCTCGAGCGCCGCGAAGCCCTGCCCGGGCGGCGGCAGCTCGAACACGTCGTATCCGTGGTAATTGGTCGAGACCGGCTCGATCCACTCCGACTGGAACTCGGCAAGGTCGCTGGCGGCCATCACGCCGCCGTTCGCCTGGACCTTCTTGACGATCGCCGCGGCGATCTCGCCCTTGTAGAACGCGTCGCGGCCCTGCTGCTGGACCGCCCGCAGCGCCTTGGCCAGTCCGGGATTTCGGATGATGCTGTAGAGAGCGGGCGCCTGGTCGCCAATCAGGAACGCGGCTTTCGAATCCGGATCCGCGCGTAGCCCGTTGACGGCGTTGCGCAAGTCCTGATGGCGGCGCTCGGCCTGGCCCCAGCCTTCTTCCGCGATTCTCGCGGCGCGCTCGAAAGTGTCCTTGAACGTCATCGTGCCGAAGCGCTTGAGCAGCGCGTCGTAGCCGGAGATGGCGCCGGGAACGGTCGCCGCGTTGACGCCGTTATTCGGGACGGTTTTCACGGCGAGCTTTCCGGTGAAAAACTCGGGCGTCCATCCCGCCGGCGCCCACCCGGCGGAGTTGAGCGCGTACAGCTTCTTGTCCTTGGCCACGTACACCAGGGCGAAGAGATCGCCGCCGATGCCGGTGTCGTTCTGCGAGGTCACGTCGAGCACGGCCCCCGTGGCGACGGCCGCATCGATGGCGTTTCCGCCCTTCTGCAGAATCTCGAGACCCGCCTGAGCCGCCAGCGGATCGCTGGTGGAGACGATGCCGTGGCGCGCGACGACTTCGGATCGTCCCTGGGCCAGCCAGCCCTGCGCACGCGATCCGGGCACGGCGGTGATGGCCGCGCCAGGTTGCGGCTTGTCGGCCGAGGGTGTGCCAAACGCGTTCGGCGACTGCGCAATTCCCGTGGCGGCCCATGCGGCGACGGCGACGGCTGCGACGAGGACGAAGACACGTGCGCTGCTGCTCGATCGGGGGCTTCTCGTATCCGGCATGGGGACCTCTCCAGAAATGAGTCGCCATATCGTCGCGTACTTGGGCGCGCGTGACGAGCAAATTCTGCCCTCTGCCCTCGCCCTCTGCGCTCTGCCCTCTGCCCTCTGCCCTCTGCCCTTCTGCCCTTCTGCCCTTCTGCCCGCCCGTACTCTGGTAGGATTCGCCTCGAGGAGATCGACTATGAAGGCCTTCTTGGCTGGCGGCGTCCTCGCGGTGACCATGGCCCTGGGACTGGGTGCGACCACGACGATCGGGCAAGCGCAGAGCGCGGCAGTCTCGACCCATCTCGCGGCCGCCAAAACGGCCGCCGGGCAGGACTGGGCCGGCGTCATGAACCGGGTCTGCGGGGAGGCCGTGCCACCAGCGACGCCGACGCCGGCACCGGCGCCCGCGCGTGGCGCTGCGCCTGGTGGCGCGCCGGCTGGGCCGCCCGCCCGCTCCACCTGGTACGCCGAGCCGGCCAAGGCGTTCGACAACCTCTACTTCCTCGGGCAGACTGAATACTCGGTCTGGGCCGTCACGACCTCGGCCGGCATCATCATCATCGACACGATCTTCGACTACTCGGTGGAAGAAGAAGTCGTGGGCGGCATGAAGAAGCTCGGGCTCGACCCGACGACGATCAAGTACGTGATCGTGAGCCACGGCCACTCCGACCATTCGGGCGGCGCGAAGTTTCTGCAGGACAAGTTCGGCGCGCGGGTCATTCTCGGGGCCGAGGACTGGGACCTGCTCGATCGCAGCACCGGCACCAGGCCCAAACGCGACATGGTGGCCACCGACGGCATGAAGCTCACGCTCGGCGACACCACGCTGACACTGCACAAGACGCCGGGGCACACGCTGGGTACGATCTCGACGCTCATTCCGGTGAAGGACAACGGCGTGCCGCACCTGGCCGCCTACTGGGGCGGCACGGCGTTCAACTGGTGGAGGGGCTCGGCCGCCTACATCACGCCGGAGCGGCCCCCCAAGTTCTGGTTCCAGACCTACAGCAACTCGGCGCGCCGATTCCGGGACATCGTCTCGACGTCGGGCGCCGACGTCATCGTCTCGAACCACACGATCTTCGACGGGTCGAAGACGAAGATTCCGGCGCTCGCGACGCGGAAGCCGGGCCAGCCGAACCCGTACGTGATCGGGAAGGAAGCCGTGATGCGCTACCTGACCGTGGTGGACGAGTGCGCGCAGGCGGGCCTGGCGCGCGTGTCGCAGTAACCGAGCTTCAGCGCGTGAAGCTTGTGATGAAGGGCGGGAAGCTTGTGAAGAACGAAGAGGAGAGGCCATGATTTCCAGACGAGACATCCTGCTGACGCCGGCGGCGCTCTTCGCTCTGCGTACGGCCGAGGCGGCCAACGGCAAGATGACGCTCGCGCTTCACCACAACACATCGTCGCGGGCCGGCTTCCGGGGGTCGCTCGAGGGCTGGGCGCGAGCGGGGATCAAGGAAGTTGAGATCGCCAACAATCTCCTGGACGCCTTCCTGAAGACCGATTCGCTTGCCGCGGCCCGCCGCGTGCTGGGCGACCTCGGCCTGACGCCCGTGTCCGCCTCATGCGGCGTTGGAGGACTGATCGAGCCCAATCCCAACCGGGCGGCCACGCTCGACAACTTCAGGAAGCGCTGCGAGATGTTCGCCACGCTCGGGCTGCCGCGCATCTACTCGACGACGGCAACCATGATCAAGCCGGTGGCAGACGACTACAAGGCGGCGGCCGGCAACGTCCGCGAAGTGGGCGAGATCGCGAAACAGTTCCAGCTGACGGCCATGTTCGAGTTCGTGCGTCAGTCGACCTTCGCATCGACGCTGACCACGCTGCTGTCGATTACGCACGCGGCGGCGCACCCGAATGTGGGTCCGCTGTTCGACTTCTATCACTTTTGGTCCGGCCACAATAGGCTCGAGGACATGGACGCCATCCGGCCTGGCGAGATCAAGCACGTGCACTTCCAGGACGTGCCGGACATGCCGAGGGAAATGCTCGACCAGACGACGCGCGTCATCCCGGGCGACGGCGTGTCGCCGCTCACCGCCATCCTGCGCAAGCTGGCCGACAAAGGCTACGACGGTGCGTTGTCCGTGGAACTGTTTTCGCCGAAGTTCCAGGAAGGGGATCCGTACGAGGTCGCGCGGGAGATCAAGGGGAAGGCCGAGTCGGTGATGCGGCAGGCCAAGGTGATTTAGACGGCCGTCGCACGGGTCCTGAAGACGTGCCCGCCGACGGCCGCCGCGAGCACGAGCGCGCCTAGCGCCAGGGTCGCGGACGTGCCGTAGATCAGCAGGACGCCGGCGACGGTGAGCGCCGCGCGCTCGACGAGATTGGCCGCCCGCCGAATCCATCCACATGCTCCGCCGGCGAAGCACGCCAGGCCGACGATCGCAATCGCGACCGCCGCCAGGGCGTCGGGCCACCTGGCCGGCAGGAGCAGCGCGCGCCCGCGGTCGCTCAACGTGAACATGAACGGCACCACGAACGCCGGAATCGTGTACTTCCACGTGTGCAGCGTCGTCCTCATCGGATCGGCGCCCGTGAGCGCCGCGGCGGCGAACGGTGACAGCGCAGTGGGAGGACTCACCTCGGAGAGCACCGCGTAGTAGAAGATGAACATGTGCGCCGCGGTCGGCCGGATGCCGACCTCGGTGAGCGCCGGCGCAATCATCACAGCCGCGATGATGTACGACGCGGTCACCGGAACCGCCAGCCCCAGCACCCACACAGCGATCGCGGCATACACGACCGTGAGCACCACGCTGCCGCCGGCGAGCGTCACGATGACACCAGAAATTTTGAGGCCGAGGCCCGTCAGCGTCACGACGCCGACGATGATGCCGGCAACCGCGGTGGTGGCGACGATGGGGACCACGCTCCGGCCGGCGGCGGTGAGGGCAGAGACGAGGCGCTTGGGCCAGAGAGCGGTGTCTGGCCGGATGTAGCTCAAGGCAATCGACAGGAGCGTGGCCCAGAACACGGCGCGCATGGCCGTCGTGCCGCGGATCAGGAAATACGCGAGCGCGAAGATCGAGATGAAGTGGTAGCCGTAACGACGCGTGAGCGGCCAGAGCGTTCCCCTGGCGACGTCCACCGTTCGCGTACCGAGGCGGCGCGACTCGGCTTCGATCATCATGAGGATCGACGCGTAGTAGAGGGCCGCGGGGATGATGGCCATGACCATGACCTGCGCGAAGGAGATCCTCAGGAACTCGGCGATGAGGAACGCGGCCGCTCCCATCGCGGGCGGCGCAATGATGGCGCCGATACCCGCCGCAGCCAGAATGGCGCCGCCGATCTCCGGTGAATAGCCGGAGCGGCGCAGCATCGGCCACGCCACGGCGCCGAGCGTGACGGTGTTCGCGACGCCGCTTCCCGACACGCACCCGAGGAGGTACCCGGCCACGGCCACCGTGCGGCCCGGGCCCGCGCCTCCGCCAAATCGGCCCGTCGCCGCCAGCGACCAGTCGACAAAGAACTTTCCCGCGCCGCTGTACTCGAGGACCGCGCCGTAAATGACGAACAGCACGATGTAGGTCGCCGCCACGTCGAGCGGCACGCCGAACACGCCTTCGAGCGTCATGTAGAGCGTCGCGACGAGCCGATCGACCGCGTACCCGCGATGGCCGACGATCGACAGCCCGATCCGATCGAGGTGCGGCCCGTAATAGCCGTAGGCGAGAAAGGCAATGGCTGTGGCTGGAAGAATGAGCCCGACGGTCCGCCGTGCGGCCTCGAGGATCAGAATCAACGTCACGATACCGAGCGCGACGTCGATGACTTTCGGCGTCGCCGCTCTGTACACGAACTGGTCGAAGTCGATGATTGGCCAGCTCAGCGCGACGATACTCAGGACCGCCAGCACCCAGTCGATCGCCGAGACGCGCGCGCTCGCCTTTGTGGCGCGATACAGCAGGAACGTGAGGACGAGCGAGACGAGGAGGAAGCTGACGCGGTAGATCTGCGGCTGGACGATCGCCACAACCCAGTACAGCGCGTACAGAGAGAGTGCGAGCGCGAGGCCGCTCGCGAGCGTGCCCGGCCAGCCGCCGATCGCGCGCGTCCGGCCTTCAGTTTCGATGTCCTCGATTGTCGGAGGCGCGGCGGCGTCGGCCATGCTCTACGTCTGATTGTGCGTTGTGATCCTATCGCAACGGCAGGATCTGAGGGAGGGGAAGGCGAGATCACGCGAGGGCGGTGCCGACGCCTGGAGCCGATAGATTCCGCGCGCCACTGAAAGTCGCAGCCGCGTCCTACCGCGGTGTCGTTCCACGCGCTCATCCGTTCTGAATCACGCTCACGCAGTACGCAGAAATCTAGTACTGCGCTCGACACGAGTGTTGAAGAATCTGCACTCATCGCGATCTCCGCGTGTCGCGGGAAAGAGCGTTAGGCAACACGGGCTCATCATTCAATCAGGTTTTCGCATGTTTTCGCGCGGGCCGAATCGTCCTCACCCATGGCACGGTATTGGCAGGCGTGGCCACTCGTATGACTGATGGCCCTGCGCTGACCGGCGGTCGCTCTCCAGAAGGTGGATCGCCGCCGAAGCTCCTCGATCGCGTGCGAGCCGCTGTGCGTCTGAGGCACTACAGTCGCCGGACCGAGCAGGCGTACGTCGCCTGGATTCGGCGGTACATCGTCTTTCATCACAAGAAGCACCCATCGGCGATGGGCGCGACCGAGATTGTCGCATTTCTCTCATGGCTCGCTGACGACAGACGTGTCAGCGCGTCGACGTAGAATCAGGCGCTGAGCGCGTTGATGTTTTTGTACGGTCACGTGCTCGGCGTCGATATCGGGCCGATCGAGCATGTGCCGCGCGCACGGATGCCGGACAAGCTGCCGGTCGTGCTCAGTCGAGAAGAAGTCGGCCAGCTCATCACGCATGTTGACGGCACGATGTGGCTCATCGTGGCGCTGCTGTACGGCGCGGGCCTCCGACTCGAGGAGTGTCTCGATCTCCGGGTCAAGGACCTTGACTTCGATCGCAACCAGATCGTGGTCCGCCGTGGCAAAGGACAGAAGGATCGGGTGACGATGCTGCCCGTTGCCGCGCAGGAGCGGCTGGCCGCGCATCTGTCGACGGTGAGGCGACAGCATGAACGAGATCTCGCGCGCGGTGAAGGGCGCGTGGTGCTCCCGTTCGCACTCGATCGCATGTACCCGGGAGCCTCGACAGAGTGGGGCTGGCAGTTCGTGTTTCCGGCGTCGCGGATCTGTCGGGATCCGAAATGGGGTTCACCGTCTCGCTTTCACCTGCACGAATCTGTCGTCCAGAAGGCGGTGATCAAGGCAGTTCGGCGGGCTGGTCTTACGAAGCCCGCGAGCTGTCATAGCCTCCGGCATTCGTTTGCGACTTCACTGCTCGAAGACGGTACGACATCCGAACCGTGCAGGCGTTGCTTGGTCATGCAGACGTGCGGACCACGATGATCTATCTGCACGTCATGAACCGCGGCGCCTTGGGGATGCGAAGTGCCTTCGATCGACTGTGACGCGTGCGCGGTCGTGATCGGCCGCGCGCCAGGCAGCCAACCGGGCACCGACCTTCTCCGAATCTCAAATAGCCAAGCCATTGCGGTCGGGGCACTTGGGTCGCGGATGCCCCTTGCGCGCCTTGCGCGGCTGGCTGCCTCCGCCGCAGCCGGCACGTCGTGGACCCGACTGGCTCGGGGGACGACGTCTCTCGATCGGCAGTTGCCGCCCCGCGTCGTGATTGGGCGCGCGCCTCGCAGCCAACCGCGAACCAATCTTCTCCTGGCTCCAATCGCCAAGTTATTGCGGCAGCGTCATTTGTCTTCACACATTCGGTCTGCCGTTCTGCGTGGTTGGCCGCGACCGCCGCTGCCAACCCCCTGGGCGCAGTCAACCACGACTGACCTCACAATCGGCGCCCCCGTGCTAACATCCGCCATTCTGGATACATCGGAGTGAAGTCGACCGAGAGACGGGTGCCGGTTGGCCGCGAGCAACGCCGTGCGGTCTACTTCAATACTTGTTGAACGAAACCGCTGAACGCGGTAGGAAAGACCGCTCGTCCGCGCACGGGTGATCGTCACGC
>MEKT01000071.1 GCA_001767435.1 Acidobacteria bacterium RIFCSPLOWO2_02_FULL_65_29
CTCTTTCTCGAGCTGTTGGCGCACATCCTCGTAGTGCTTCTTGCGGCGGTCGATTTCGGCGCGCTTCTCCTCAATCGATCGGTCGAGTTCATCGAGTCGCGCGGCTTCATCGAACAGCAGTCCCTGCTGCCGCACGTCCTTCATCTTCTCGACCTCGCGTTCGAGCTTCTGAATCGTGGTCTCGGCAATCAGCGCGGACACTTCGCCTTGGCGGCTGCGATAACGCTCGTCTTCCTGTTTGAGCGCTTCCTTCCCGCGCGTGCCAAGCTCCCTGTGAAGGTTGTCCGTCAATTCCTTCGCGTGCCCTAGCAGGAACGCTTTCACCTGGACTTCGATGTCGTCGAACACTTCTTGCGCGAGCCGGTGGTGCGCGACCTCCGTCGTCGTCTGGCCGTCGCGTTGGTGGTTGGGTGACTCGGCTGGAAGCATCGGACCGAGCGTGCCTCGCTTCACAGGGAAGCTCACCGACCGGACCCAGTGATGAAAAGTTTCCCGCAGGTCGTTGACGGCCAGTTCTTCAATCGTCACGCGGACCAGCGCGTCGGCGTCCACCGGCACGCCGTCGAGGCGAACGGTCCAGCGCGACACCTCCTTGCCGGTTCCAGGGAAGCGCATGCGAGTGAGCAGGCTCAGCCCGCGCTGTATCAGCGGATGCGACAGGTGCATCAGCAGGACATCGGGCTTGGGCCGGAAGACATACCGGCCACCGACGTTGTCGAGAAACGGATCGAGATCGAAAGCCAGCTTCGCCACCGCGCCCGTCGCGCCCGAGGTGGTTTCTCGGCGCAGCGAGTCGTCGATCACCTCGGCCCAGCCCGGAAGGCTCGGATTCAGGACTTTGCAGGTTTTCGTGATCCCGGAGCAATCCAACTGCGGGCGGCCGGCGCCGATTGCCATGGCCGACTCGAGCGTGTCGCGGAGCGACGACGGATCGAGATCGAGTTCGGCGGCGAGCGCGTCGAGTCGCTTCTGTGCTTCCTTGCCGTCCGCTCCGGTCGCGATCGTGCTATCCGCGTCCATGGCCGCACGGCCGAGCGCGGCGGTGAGGCAGCGATCGAGATCGCCTTGAACCGTCTCCACGCTCTCGCCTTCGATGAGACGCCGATGGGCGGCTTCGTCGAAGAGTTCGTTGGCGGAACCCAGGTCCTCGCGGATGTCGTGCGCTTTCTTCAGCACGTGCGCCAGGAACTTCAAGTCCTGATCCTGGTCACTCACGAAGTGGAAGATGGTGATGTCGCGAGCCTGGCCGTGGCGATCGATGCGACCGTTCCGTTGTTCGAGCCGTGACGGATTCCACGGACAGTCGAAGTGCAACAGATATCGCGCGGTCTCCTGCAGGTTCAGGCCTTCCGCCGCCGCATCGGTGGCGATGAGGATGCGAACAGCAGCGGCCGGACTGTTGAAGGCTCGCTTCACGTCCTTCCGCTCCCGCTCATTCATGCCGTCCTTGCCGCCACCGCCGAAGAGTTGCAGGATGCGCCCAGGCTCGTACCGCTCGCGCAGCCGGCGGACGATGTAGTCGAGGGTGGTCTTGTATTCGGTAAAGACGATGAGGCGCTCGTCGTTGCGCCAATGGCTGCCGCGGCGGAGCAACCGGTCGATCAGGCCACACAACACCTCGAAGCGCGCGTCCACCCGTGGATCCTGCGCGGTGATGTCTGGCTTCGTCAGATCGAAGCCCAGATCGCGGAGCGCCTTGTCGAGGCCGACGATCTCGTCCGTGAGGTCGCCGGCGACGGCTTTCAACCATGAGCCGACTACCGCGGCCGCCGCACCTTCGCGCGCCTCGCTCTCTCTGTCGTCGCCGGTGTCTTGCCGGACCGCGCGTTCGGCGGCGTTCACGTCGGCCTCGGTCGCGCCGGCACCCTCGGCCAGGCCCTCTTTGCATCGGCGCCACGAATCGGCGAAGGCTGTTGGGCAACTGAGCAGTCGCTTGCCAAGAATCTCGACTGCGAAGGCGCCGGCCATCCTCCGGCGACGCTCGCCGCTGCTGATCAGGATGCGCATCCGAGCCCTGAAAGCTCCGAAGGCGTCACTGAGCGCGACTTCCTTCGGTGTCAACGCGAGCGCCTGTGCCTGCGGAGGCAGCCTGGTACAGAACTTCGGCGGCGACGTGCGCTCGTTGATTTCCCGCTTCAACCGGCGCAGCACCACTTCGGGGACGCGAGCTTTCACGGCCGGCTTCAGTTCATCATCCTGAGAGAAGCGAACGGGGTCCAGCAGTTCGAGCAGCCCGGTGAAGCAGCGCGTGTGGCCGTTGTGGGGAGTCGCACTCAGGAACAGCCGGTGCTCGAAGTGCGGTGCCACGAGGCGGAGCGTGCGACAGAGGTCGCTGTCCTCGCCGAAGGCCGACGGCATCAGGTTGTGGCACTCGTCAACGATCAGCAGATCCCACGGCAAATGCGGCGAGTCCGCCGGCGTGCGACACGCGGCGATGAACTGCTCGAGGACGTCGTCCTGCCGCAGGTAGTGGTACGACGCGATGATGCGGCTGAAGGAACGCCACGGATTCGCGTCCATGCCGAGCCGTTTGCGAAGCGCGTGCGTCTCCGCGCGGTCGATCAGATCGAAGTCCAGCGCGAACTTCGTCCACATCTCCTCCTGCCATTGAGACCGGAGCGAGGCAGGCGTCAGAATCAGCACGCATTGGATACGTCGGCGCAGCAGTAGCTCGGTGAGAATCAAGCCCGCTTCCACCGTCTTGCCGAGGCCGACATCGTCGGCGATCAGTAGATTGACGCGCGGCATGCGCAGCGCCTTCAGCAGCGGGACGAGTTGGAAGTCTTCGACCTGCACGGCGCCATGAAACGGACTCGAGATCGGGAGCCGTTCGAGAGGGCCGTGCCCGTCGGGATCGAAGTACGGCGTCGCCGCGGTCCAGCGTGACGCGCGCACGAGCGCGTCGAAATCCTCCGGCGGCATCGGCCCGCTGGCGCTGACGTTCGGGAGCGCGGTCGGCTCTTGGACTCTGGCTCGCGGTTCCAGTTCCCATAGCAGCCGTTCATCGAGCGGGTACTGGTCGTCCTTGTATGCCAAGTGGACCAGGTGCAACCGGCCTTCGTGATCGTACGGCTCGACACCGGCGATGACGCCGCGCCGATTCCGCACGGTCGCGAACATCCCGACCCTCGGGATTTGCATCAGGGCATCTTAGCCGAGAGCGCGGCAGCGACAGCCTGTCTGTGTCTGTACCCGAACTGGGTCGAATGAAGGACCGTGAGTTCGTGGTGTGGCGCGCCGAGCACCAGGTGGAACCGATCTTCAAGCCGAACGGCCGCGAGAAGACGCCCGCGCCCGACGCACCGGTCGAGGCGATTCTACGGTGACGGTCGCATGCGCCGCCTGATCGAATACCGCTTCGTCCTGAGCCTCGCCGCGAGGAGGTCCAGCGAACCTTATCGCAAGTCGGCCGAGGGTGTCGACGCTGTGGATAAGTCGCGGCATATTGGGGTGAAGCGTACATAATAAAGCAATGCTCACTGCCTGGCTCTGGTCGCTCATTCCCACATTCGTCCTGGCGGTGCCCACGACGACGGTGTATCTGCACCGCACGGTCACGCACCGAGCGTTGACGCTCAATCCATTGGTCGAATGGTGGTTCAAGTTCGCCAACTGGATCACCACCGGCGTCGACCCGGCCGTGTGGGCGGCGGTGCACCGCAAGCATCACGCGTATTCGGACATCGAGGTCGCCCCCGACAAGCGCGATCCGCACAGTCCCTGGCTGGAAGGGTTCTGGCACATTCAGCTGGGCAACGTCTGGTACTACCTCGCCGAGTTGAGAAAGCACCCTGAGACGCTGACCACGTTCGCGCGCGACGTGCTGAACCGGCGGACCTGGTGGGACAGACACTTCTTCCGGCGAGGCTGGATGGGATTGATGTTCGGGACGGCGTTCTTGTGCCTCGTGTTAGGCGTGCAATCCTTTTTGAACGACAAGCCCCTTGCCGAAGCCTTCCGCGAAGGATTGCTCCTGGGTTCATTGGCGGCCGTCATTCACGCCGTCACGTTTGTCTTTCTCCTCAATCCCTCGATCAACGCCCTCTGCCACTGGCCGCACCGATGGCTGGGCGGCTACCAGAATTCGCGCGCGGCACACGCGCTGCGCACCACGAACAACTGGGTCGTCGCGCTCTTCACCGCGGGCGAAGGCTTCCACAACAACCATCACGATCAGCAGGCCACGGCCATGTTCGCGCACAACCGGTGGGAGCTGATTGCGGATTGGGGCTACTGGGCGGTCGTCGTGCCGCTCCGGTGGCTGGGGCTGGCGACCGACGTGCGCCTGCCCAAGCAGGCTGCGTCCTAGCAGGCCGCTGGAACTGCTCCTACTTCTTCACGAATTTCTGTACTCGACGGCCGGTCCCGACCTCGGCCGTGTAGAGGTTGCCCCTCGAATCGGCGGTCACGACGTGTAGGAAGATGAACTGGCCCGCGTAGCGGCCGATGCGCCCGAACTGGCCGACCTGCTGAAGCGTCTGCCTATCGTAAATGTGGATGCGACCGTTCCCGGCGTCCGCCAGATAGAGGTATTGCTGCTGCCGATCCGGCGAGAGCGCCGTTGAAAACGACGTGCCGAGCAGCTTCGTCTTCCGCTCGACGAAAATCTCTCTCTGAAACTTGCCGTCGAGCGTGAACACCTGCAGGCGGTTGTTGCGCCGATCGTTCACGTACACGAGGCCGTCGTCGGAGACGCGGATGCCGTGGACGGTGTTGAACTGCTGCGGTCCCGGGCCCTCGTCGGTCAAGGTGTTCGGCGCCTTGTCGTCGGGTGGATTGCCGTAGGCGCCCCACATGCGCTTGAACGTGCCGGTATCGGCGTCGATCACGATGACGCGGCGATTCACGTAGCCGTCGGCCACGAAGACCTCGTTCGTCTTCGCGTACACGAACAGATCGGCCGCGTTGTTGAAGTTCGCCGTGTCGAGGCTGCCCTTGCTCTGGCCGCGCCGGCCAACCTGTAGCAGGAACTTACCGGCCCGGTTGAACTTCAGAATCATGTTCTCGGTCCGCTCCCGCAGGCGCGGGCCGCCGGCCGAGGTGATCCAGATGTTGTCCTTGTAGTCCACGTGGATGCCGTGCTCGTCGGCCGGCCACTCGTAGCCCTCGCCCGGCCCGCCCCACCCCTGCACGTAGGTGCCGTCGGCGTCGAATTCCATCACCGGCGGCGCGGGCGTGCAGCACTCGGCTTCAGGGTTGCCGGCCTTCTCGTCGCTCTCGAGCGACCACGGCCGCTGGAGAACCCACACGTGGTCGCGGGAATCCACGGCCACGCCCGACACCTGCCCGATCGTCCATTGCTTCGGCACCTTCGGCCAGAACGGATCGACCTGAAAACTAGGAGCGGGACTGCGCTGGGCGCTGGCCGCGCGCTCGAGCATGCGCTCTGTCGCCACAAGGCCGCCGATCGCTGCCGCCCAGACCACCGCTTGCCATGTGCGCGTCATGCTTCCCCCTTGACCATTACTTGAAGACCCTACTCTACCGCGGGCGGAGTCATCGCTGAAACGACTCGGTTCGTGACGCCGCGGTCAGCTTCACGAGATACCGTTCCGGGTTCGCCCAGAACTGGCGTCGAAGCTCCTGCAGGCTCCGAGCGCCGCCATAGCTGATGGCCGAGCACAGGTGCTTCAGCATGTCGTGAATCACCGCCCGGGCCGAGCCTCGCGCCGGCACGCTGAACTCGATGCCCTCGGCGCCGATCGCCTCGAGCTCGCCCGGCGCGGCTTCCTCGAGATCCAGCCGGTCGCGGACCGCGCCGATCGACGCCATGCCGCGGAACACCTTGAAGGGCACTTTGACGATCTTCTGAGATTCCGAGTCGAGGACGGACTTCATCACGATATCGCCCGGCGCCTCGTCCGTGCCCGCGAAGGCGCTGCCGAGCATCACGGTGTCACCGCCGAAGACGAGCGCCTCGGCTATGCTGCCATCGCGCTTGATTCCGCCGTCGGCGATGAGTGGCACGCGCTCGCCTGCCGCGAGCCGGCAGCGCACGAGCGCTTCGACCTGCGGAACGCCGAAGCTGGTCGTCAGACGGGTCGAGCAGCCCCCGCCTGGACCGATGCCGACCTTGACGGCATTCACCCCACGATCGACCAGGAATGTCGTCCCCTCCGCCGTCGCCACGTTGCCGGCCACGAGCTCGGCGTCCGGGAATCGCCTCCGGATTTCCCGCAGCGCGCGCTCCATCACGTCCGAGTGGCCATGCGCGATATCCACGACGAGGACATCGGCGCCGGCACGCAGCACGTCGGCGGCTCGCTCCAGATAGTCGCCCGTCGCGCCAATCGCCGCGCCGACCCTCAATCGGCCATGGGCGTCGCGCGTCGCGAAGGGCAGCTGCTTCTGCTTGATCAAGTCCCTGGCCGTGACGAGTCCGATGAGTGTGCCATCAGGGTTGAGGAGCGGCAGCTTCTTGACTTTCCTCTCGATCATCAGCCGCTCGGCGTCGGCCAGCCCAATCGCTCCAGTGTGGACCACGAGCGACGAGCGCGGCGTCATCCGCTCCGCAACCGTCGCGTCGGGGCGGACGAAGCGCACGTCGCGCTCGGTCAGGAGCCCCGCGAGACGGCGGGTTCCGTCCACCACCGCGAGGGTGCCCACGCCTGTTTCGGCCATCACCCGCAAGGCGTCGGCGACGGAGCGCTCAGGGGCAATCGCATGGGGATCGCCGATGACCCCGTGCTGCCGCCGCTTGACGGCGGCGACCTCGGCAATCTGCGGACCGATGTCGCCCGCACGGAACCCGCGGTCGATGACGCCGATCCCCCCCTCTTCGGCGAGCACGATGGCCGTCGCCGCCCGCGTCACCGTGTCCATATTGGCCGACACGATCGGGCGCTCGAGCGTCAGGTGCTCGGAGAACCTGGCCGACAGATCCACAGTGTCGGGATCGCGACTGGGCAGGACACCCAGCTGGGGCGCGAGCAGGAAATCGTCGAACGTGCAGCCGCGAACGGCGTCGAGTAGATCCATAGATAGACAGACCTCTAGTCCGCCAAATCCTCAACTTCTCAAATCCTCAAATCCTCAAATTCCAGCATCATCATGGTACATTGCCCCTATGGCCGCGTACGCCGTGTTGACGACCGCCTCGGACCAGCCCGGACTGCTCTTCGGACTCACGAAAGTCCTGGCCGACCGCCATGCGAATATCAGCTACGTCGACATCATGAGTCAGCAGGATCGCGCGGCCCAAATCTACCTCGAGTTCTCCGTGGACTCGGGCATCGACCAAGTCGTCGCCGAACTGGGACGAGTGGCGGGCGTCACGGCGGTCGAGCTCACGCCATCGTTCGCCAAGATATACGGAAAACGCATCATCATCATGGGCGGGGGCGCGCAGGTGGGCCAGGTCGCGCTCGGCGCGATCGCCGAAGCGGATCGCCACAACATCCGCGGCGAGCGAATCTCGGTCGACACGATTCCACTCGTCGGCGAGGAGGAGCTGGCGAGCGCGGTGCGCGCCGTGCTGCGCCTGCCCCGCGTCCGCCTGCTCGTCCTGGCCGGATCGATCATGGGCGGCGAGATCTCGAAGGCCGTCGAGGAAGTGCGCCAGAAGGGCCTGATCGTCATCTCGCTCAATCAGGCCGGCAGCGTGCCCGACGTCGCCGATCTCGTCGTTTCCGATCCGGTTCAGGCCGGCGTGATGGCGGTGATGGCGATCGCCGATACCGCGAAGTTCGACATCGTCAGGCAGCAAAAGAGACGGTATTAGGCGTAGCCCGTTATGCTGGTCGGAACGAGAGTTTTGTACCCGTTCCGTATGACGGGCTAGGCGCGCACGGCGCGCCTGCGAGGGAGCGGCGCGGGGCGTAGGGGTC
>MEKT01000072.1 GCA_001767435.1 Acidobacteria bacterium RIFCSPLOWO2_02_FULL_65_29
CGAACGCGCCGTGCGGATGATCCCGCCGCGCGTCTCGATCGACGCCGCTCGCCCGGGCCGCCACTCCGGCGACCGCGAGATCCACCGCCGCCTGATGTGGGAGGACACCGGTGTCGTCAAGGCGATCGACGACCGACGGGTTGGCTTCGATGCGTCCCATCAGATGGTCGAGCCCGGCGAGCGTCTCATGCAGCGTCGCGCGGAGGACTCGAAGGAGATCGTCCGAGACATCGAGGCGCGCCCCGCCCGGAACAACGAGGCCCCTGAGAAACCGATTGCCGGCGAGCTGCTCGTTGAACTGTTGGAGGCGCTCCTTCAAACGCATGCCACTGGCGGTGCCGTAGTGGAAGGCGGCGCCGGCGCACATGTTGCCAATATCGCCCACGTGGTTGTAGAGCCGCTCCAGCTCGAGCGCGATGCCCCGGATGAGCCGGGCGCGCGGCGGGACGTCGGCGCCGGCAATCTGCTCGAGTGCCTCACAGTAGCCGACGCCGTGGGCAACCGAGCACACCCCGCAGATACGCTCGGCCACGTAGAACGCGTCGAGCGGCGAGAGGCCCTCCATGCGCTTCTCCAGTCCCCGGTGCGTGTAGAACAGGCGCGCGTCGAGGTGGAGGACGGTCTCTCCGACCGAGGTGAACCGGAAGTGGCCCGGCTCGATGATGCCGGCGTGAATCGGACCCACGGGGATCTCGAAGACGCCTTCGCCTTCGGCGACAAGGTGGGGAAACTCGTCCGCGGGTTCGACCGGCACCCGCCGCGAGCCGTCGAACGCCTTGCGGAGCGGGAAGATTCCCCGTGGCCATCCGTCGTGGACCACGAGCGGGCGCGGATCGGGGTGCCCGACGGGGACAATCCCGAAGAGGTCCTGCATCTCGCGCTCGTGCCAGTTGGCGGCCGGGATCGCTGTTGTCAGGGACGGGAGCTCGGGGCGCGCGGAATCCACGGATATGAGCAGTGTCACGAACTGGTCCGGGCTGCCGAGGGCTGTCGGCTCGAAGACGAAGCGTACGTTCAGATCGCCGTCGGGACTCGCGGTCTCGTCGGTTGCCACGACTGTGGCCAACGTCATCGAGTGTCCGATGAGGACGCGCGCGGCCGCCTCGAGATCGCCCGTCCGATGGAGGCGCACCGTAACGTCCGACGGCCGCGGTCCGACGGCCGCGTCGACGAAACCGTCCGCGCACGCCCGCAGCGCATCCGCGAGATGGGCGTCAGTCAACGATGACCTCCGTGGCGCGCTGGAGGATTCCGTCGAAGCTCCCAGGGAGCGTGATGCCGAGCAGAATCATGATCGCCGCGAGCAGCAGCATCCCGGCCAGCGGGAACCACGCCTCAGGCTCCCGGCTCGCCGTGGCCGTCGGCTCGCCGAACGCCATCACGCCGACATGGTGTAGGAGACCGGCAAAGATGACGACGACCATGGAGAGGAAGATGGCGATCGCGATCCAGTGACCCTGGCCGATTCCGGCGCGCAACACCATGAGCTCGCTCACGAAGATCGAGAACGGCGGCACGCCGGCGAGCGACAGTGCCGCGAGCATGAGGAGCGTCGCCCCGATCGGCGCGACAGCGAGCAGGCCCCCGATGGCCCGCATGTCGCGCGAGCCGTAGCGGGCAATGGCCGTGCCCGCGGCGAAGAACGCGAGGGCCTTCGTGATGCCGTGGTTCACAACGTGCAGCAACGCGCCGTAGGTGCCGACGCGCCCGCCGAAGCCGAGACCGAGCGCCACGATTCCAACGTGTTCGACGCTGTGGTACCCGAGCAGACGCTTGATGTCGCGTTGGGCCAGGATGAACGGCGTGGCCACCACGACCGAGATGAGGCCGAAGATGAGCAATACCTGGGCCGGGAACGCCGGGCCGCAGGCAGCCGCGGCGATCGTCTGGAACCGGATGATCCCGAGGAGGGCGCACTTGATGAGAACGCCCGAGAGCAGCGCCGAGACCGGCGTCGGCGCCTGGCTGTGGGCATCCGGCAGCCACAGATGCATCGGCGCGAGACCCGCCTTCGTTCCGTAGCCGACCATCGCGAAAATGAAGCCGATGCGGACGATGCCCGGGTGGAGCGTGGGAGCGATCTTCATGATCGCCGACCAGCTCATCGCGCCCGCGCCTCCCTGAACGTCGGCGGCCGCGGCATAAATCAGTACCGTCCCGAAGAGGCCGAACGAGATGCCGATGGTCGTGACGATGATGTACTTCCACGCCGCCTCCAGACCGTGGTGATGGCCGTGGTAGCCGATGAGGACGGCCGACGTGATCGTCGTCCCCTCCATCGCAATCCAGAGAATCCCGAGGTTGTCGGCGAGAACGGTCACGACCATCGTCGCGACGAAGGCGTGCACCAGAGCGAAGTAGGAGCGCAGGAACTCGGCCTTCATGTTGCCGACCTCCAGCGCCTGCTCGAGCCAGCCCACGGTGTAGATGGAGACGGCCAGGGTCAGGACGACGAGCAGGAGAAGGAACACGAGCCCGACATCGTCCAGGCGAAACACGCCGAGCGTCCGCGGGCCGCCGACGGCCACTTCGCGGGCGAGGACCAGCGCCAGCGCGAAGAGGATGGCCGAGCCCGACACGTCGAGGGCCGAGAGGACGCGGCGGTCGCGTGTCGTGAGCATCAGCAGCGCCGTGACAGTCGGGATGAGCGGAAGGACCCAGAGGAGCGTCTCAGCCACGCATCATCCTCTCAACCGGTCCAGGTCCGCGACGTCGGCGTCGACTGTCGAGCGAACCCGGAGCACCAGGATCGTCATGACGAGCGCGGCAAGGATGACGTCGAGAATCACGCCGATCTCGATGATGAGCGGCATGCCCTGCGTGACGGCCATCGCCGTGAAGAAGATGCCGTTCTCCGACGCGAAGAGCCCCACCATCTGCGTGAGCGCGGTCTTTCGGGTGGCCATCACCAGCACCCCGGTCAGCGTCAAGCTGATGCCCACGGGAAGCGCGTTGCCGGCGATCGCCTGGCGGACGGGGCCGAGTGAGGTGGTGAGCTGGAACGACGCCACGACGATCACCACCGAGAGAGCCAGCGTGGCGGCGATGGGGATCACCGGCTCGATCTCGCGACGGATGTCCATGCGCTGGACGATCCAGTGCAGCACCCACGGCAGCGCGACGGCTTTGACGGCGAGCGTGACGCCGGCGATCACCCAGAGATCCGTGTTCCCGGTCGCCGTGGCCAGGACAGCGGCCGCGAGGGCGATCAGGAGCGACTGGGCGGACACGGCATAAATGGCGCGGTAGATCTGACCCGCTGCGACAATGAGGATCATCGTGAACAGGAGCAGCGCGCCGAGGTCGTCGATGACCGCGTGGAGCGCCTCTTCGCTCACAGGATCCTCAGCGCCAGCGCCGTCAGGGCGCACACGAAGCCGACGCCGAGATATTGCGGAACACGGAACAGCCGGAGCTTGGCGTACGACGACTCGACGAGCGCGAGATAGATCGCGAGGGCGAGGATCTTCCCCGCAAACGCGCCAGCGCCGACGAGGACACCGACGACGCCGGCGCCAGCCGGTCCGACCGGGAAGAAGAGGGCCGACGCCACGGCGACGATCACGATCTGGCGCGTGTGCGACGCGAGCACCATGCAGCCCAGTCCCGGCCCGGAATGCTCGAGCAACATACCCTCGTGAAGCATCGTGAGCTCGAGGTGAGTGTCCGGGTTGTCCACGGGAATGCGACCCGTCTCTGCCGGGAGCAGCAGGAGCATCGCCGCGAAGCCGAGGAAATCCGCCGCGGACCACGCGAGGAGCCACGACGTTCCGCGGTGCGCGGCGAGCGCGCCAAGCTCCGTCGTCCCGGCGGCGATCGCGGTCGAGAACACCACCATCATCAGGACCGGCTCGACGAGCGGCGCGATGGTCATCTCCCGCGAAGCTCCCATACCGCCGAACGCGCCGCCTGCGTCGAGCGCTCCGACCGCGGTGAGGAAGCGGGCCAGCGCGAGCAGCCCCAGGAGCATCAGTGCGTCGCCCAAGGGAAAGGCCGGCGGCCCCGCTCGAACGACCGGCACGAACGCGCCCGCGGCCACCGTGGCGGCAACGACCAGGACCGGAATCGATCGGAAGAGGCCCGACGCCGTGTCGGCCTGTACTGTGCCTTTGCGAAAGAGCTTGGTGAGATCGCGGTACGGCTGAAGGACACCAGCCCCCTGCCGGCACTGGAGCCGCGCCTTCATCTTCTGGATGGCGCCGGTCACGAGCGGTCCCGCCAGCACCAGAAGGGTCATCTCGAGGAGCACGAGCGCAAGCGGTCTCTCGCCGGTCATCGTCCCAACTCGGAGAGCAGCAGCGCCACGAAGAGGGCGCCGAGCACGAATCCGATGTACCCGTAGATGCGGCCGGTGCTGCGGGCGCGAATGGCCTGTGAGAGCGCCGAGATCTCCCGCTCGACGCGGTGGTAGACCTGTGTCTCCGCAAGATCCACGACCTCTCCGGCGTAGTGGATGCGCCGAAGGACGTACGGCGTCCCGGCGGTCTCGCGGGTCACCTCGCGGCGGGGGTGGTAGAGCGCTTCGAACACGAGTCGGAGCGGCTTCGCAAACGCGGTCGCCGTATAGTCGAACCGCGACGTGGGTTTCATCCCGCACGTCCACGTGGGGGCGGCGCGATGCAGGGCAGGCTGTAATCCGCGGCGCAAGATCCACGCGATGGCGGTGAGCGACAGGAGGAGCGCGGCCACCATCGTCATCGAAATCGCCGTGGCGTCCGCCCCGGACGGCATCAGCGCTGTCGACAGCACCAGCGGTCCCCGAGCCGTCACGACGGCGCTTGCCACGGGGCCGTGGAGCAACGTGGCGGTTGGCGCGTCGAGCAGGGGCATCGCGTAGCCCGGCGCGACGCCGAGGGCCACGCAGACCGCCCCGAGCCACACCATGGCGGCGATCATCGATGGCGGTGCTTCCGTGGCGTGCTCGGCATGGGAGGTTCGGGGACGACCGAGAAAGGTGACGCCGAACGCCTTTACAAAACACGCAGCGGCAAGGCCTCCCGTGAGCGCCAGCATCGCCGCGGCGAAGACGATGACGAGACCGGCCGGGCCATGAAAGCGGCTGGCACTCCCGAGGAGGGCTTGGAAGGTGAGCCACTCGCTGACGAACCCATTGAGCGGGGGAAGAGCAGAGATCGCGATGGCCCCGAGCAGAAACAGGCCAGCCGTCCACGGCATGCGCCGGGCGAGCCCGCCGAGCTCCTCCATGTTGCGGACGTGCGTGCGGCAGAGGACGCTCCCCGCCCCAAGGAAGAGGAGGCCCTTGAACGCGGCGTGGTTGACCGTGTGAAGGAGCGCGGCGGTAAGCGCGACGGTCGCGAGGGCGCCGCCCACGCCCTCCTGGCGCCACAGAATCATCGCGAGCCCCACGCCGATGAGGATGATTCCAATGTTCTCGACGCTATGGAACGCGAGCAAGCGCTTCAGGTCATGCTGCTGGAGCGCGTACAGGACGCCGAGCACGGCCGATATCGTGCCCACGAAGAGCACGATCCATCCCCATGAGAACGGCAGCGGCCCGGCGACCGGGGCGAGGAGGTCGAACGCGAAGCGGAGGATCCCGTAGATCGCCACTTTGAGCATGACGCCCGACATGAGCGCAGAGACGTGGCTCGGGGCGGCGGGATGCGCGCGAGGAAGCCAGACGTGAAGCGGGACCACGCCGGCCTTGGCGGCGAAGCCGCTGAACGCCAGGAAGAACAGCGTGGTTCGTGTCGCCGGATCGAGATCACGCGCCGCCGCGCGAAGGGCCATGAAATCGAACGCCCCGCTCCGCTCGGTCAGTATAAGAAAGGCCACGAGGAGCAAGGCCGTTCCGCCATGGGCCATCACCATGTAGAGGAGCCCCGCTCGCGCGTTTTCGCCGTCTCGGTCGTCGGACACGACGAGGACGTAGCTGGCGAGCGTCATGCCTTCCCAGCAGAAGAGGAAGGTCAACGCGTCGTCCGCGCAGCACACGAACGCCATCGAGCCGAGGAACACGTTCAGCGCGAACCCCTGTGCCGCCTGCCGCGCCGGTCCCGCGTCGGGCGAGTGCGCCCGGAGGTAGGCCGGCCCATAGAGAGCCGCCGCCACCGCCACGAGGGAAATGACGAAGAGGAAATAGGCCGACAGGCCGTCGACCGAAAGCGAGAGCCGAGCGAACGGGAAGAGGATCGGGAGCGGCTGGGTCAGCGTGCGGCCCGGGGCACCGAGAAGGACGCCCAGTGCAATGCCGAGGCCGGCCACGGCGCCCGCAAACGCGGCCAGGTGACCGACGCCGAGGGCAAGTCGGCCCGACAGCCGCGCGAGCAACAAGGACGACAGCGCCCCTGCCCCGTAGCACGCAGCCATCAGACCCAGGCCCGAATCGACGTCCACGCGTCCCACCTCGGTCGCGGCCAGACTTCAGAACCGCCCGCCCTCGCTGCGGCGGACGCCTGGCGAAAGGCCGCCAAGACCGCGGCGACCGCGCGCCCATCCTACACCAGTGGCGCGGAGCCGAAGACCGGCGCGATAGGGGAAATGCGGATACGTGCCCCATTCCGTTGACGAGAGATGCCGGGCCTCTTAGCGCCCGAGCGTTTGCGCCGCGCGCTGCAAGATTCGAAAATCGCGCATGCACTGGGCCGCCTTCTGACGCTCACCAGACAGGAGGAAATAATCAGATTGTTGCTCGGTCATTTCCGCGATGAGCGCGACCAGGCCTCCGACGCCCAACTGCGCGAGGAGCCGGGTGACCGCAGGGACGGCGTCACGCTCGTCAGCCTGCTGTGATTTCATCGTTCCTCCGACTCCTCACACCGTCGTTGCCACGCTATAGCGTCTGATCTCGCCCTTTACACGCCGTGTCCGTATCCGTCAGACTCTTCCTCGGATCCCGGGTCGTCCACCGATTCGGTCTCGCATCGGTGACTGTCGTCCAGCATCTCGGTTGGCCGAGTCGCTTCGGGAGTGGGCGCGCCCTCTCGCGGGATATCTTTCGCGGTTTGTTTTGTCATATGAAGAGCTTGGAGCAACCCGACCGGACGCGGAGCGGATGGGCACGGGCGCGAAAGAGCTCGGCCTGGCAAAGTTGAGTTTGCATTCCCTGGATCACCTATATTAACATTATATGCGAATATTATGATATCACATCAAGGAGGCGGTCGAGCCCTGATTCGGATGCTGGTTGGAGGGGTGTGCTGACCCAGTGGGGCACTCACGGCCGTGAGGCGCTCGCTGCCTCCCGAGACGAAGCTTTGGTCGTAGGCGAAAAAGAGCCTTTTCCGGGCACAGCCGGCGGCCGTACGCTTGCAGAGCGGCGTCGGCCCACCTAAGATGAGCGTCGATGAAGACAGCGCCAGGCGACCTACACGTGTTCAAGGCGGAGTTTTTCCGGGCACTTGCGCACCCCGTGAGGATCCGAAT
>MEKT01000073.1 GCA_001767435.1 Acidobacteria bacterium RIFCSPLOWO2_02_FULL_65_29
GATGCTGAAGGGCGCGGAGCTGGAATCGCTCGAGTCCCGGAAGATGTTCAAGTTCGATACCCGGTTCCGGGTACTGCCGAAGAACTATGGCGTGTACAACGACGAAAAGGTCTTCGACGTCGAGGAAATCATCGTTGCGACCGATACTCTGGCGTTCGAGGACTACATCACCTGCCGCAAGTGGCACCTCGTGAGCAGCGTTTTCTGGAATGACGGCTGGTTCGAGCAGGTCGTGCGCTTCGTTCGCGCGCACGGCGTCAAGAACTCGGAATGGTGGTCGCGCATGCTTCCGGCAATGGAAAACGGCAGTGACGAGATGCGCGGGTTCCTCGAGAGCTTTGTCGCCGAGACCCGGGGAGAGCTTTTCCCGACCCCCGAGGCGTGCATCGAATTCTATTCGAACGCCGAGAATTTCCACAGGCTGCAGAGCGGCGAGATTGGCGACAATCTCATGTACCGCTACCGCGCCATCGCCTCGTTCCATCTCTGGAACGAAGTGTGCGATACCGCGATGAACGCGACGCGGGCGTTGCTCGAGGAACGCGGCGTGGACAAGAGAATCCCCGACTTCGATGTTTTCTGGAACGATTTCCATTCTTTCACCAGGCTGTTGCACGCGTCCGGCCGCGACAGAAAATCCATCCTGTCCTCGGAGCAGGCGATGCTGCATTACGACTTCCCGTCCTGGCTTGCGAATGGGGACCTGACAGACCCGAACGCGTACCGCTACGCAAGCGCGAGGGAGGTGGAGTTCCGGTTGAGCGAGGAAGGCAGGCGCGAACTCGAGAACGCGCTTGCCGTCTGGACGACGCACATCAAGGCGCTATCGAAGATGGTCACGCGCATCAAGGTCGATTGGCAGGTCCGGGAATGCGTGCCCTGGAACGCGGGTAATGCGGCCAATCCGCGCCACGGCGTCGCTGGCGCGGTGGGCGTGTCGCCGTAAGATTCGACGTGCCGATTCAGAGGCTCATCGGATCGGCCCCCGGGCCAGGCATGCTCCGCTCGCGGACCGTGGCGATCGGCGCCGTGCTGGCCATCGTTTCGGCGTGCGCGGGCAGCGAGCTGGAAACGCCCCTGAATCTGCCGCCCGGCCAGGGTCACTGGCGGCTCGACCCCAACAGCCCGATCATCCGCGCCGGGGATTTCCTTGACAAGGCGCTCTGGAATGACCCGAGCGTGCTGAGAACGGCCGATGGCTACGTGATGTACATGACAAGCAGCACAAAGGAGCCGTTCAAGCCACCCGTCCTGCCCTTCCGCGCCGTTTCGAAAGACGGCGTCAAGTGGCGGCTCCAGCCCAATACGCCGTTGATGGACGTTTCCGGCACCCCGTTCGTAAGCATAGAGACGCCGTCGGTGGTCTTCTACAAGAACGAGTACCACATGTACTTCAGCGGTATCCATCCGTCGGGAAAGATCCCGATGATGGAGATCGGCCATGCGACGTCGGCGGACGGAATTCGCTGGCGGAAAGATCCCAAGCCGGTAATCACCTCGAGCGGGAAGGTCCGCGAATGGACCGGATTCCTGGTCGGGGAGCCGGGCGCGATCGTGTACAACGACAAGATCTACGTCTACTTCACCGCGATGGGCGAAAGACCCGGAGGATCCCCGCCGCAGCTGCAGAACATCGGTCTGGCCACATCGTCGGATGGCAGGACTTTTGACAGTCCCCGCATCGCTCTATCCCAGTCAAAACTTTATCCGCCGGAAAGGGGATTCCCGGGGTATTCAACGCCATCGGCGCTGGTGGACGGGAAGACGGTCCATTTGTTTTACGACGTCGTTCACTTTCTGAAGAACGCCAAGCCGGAGTGGAGGCAGGTTGCCCTCCAGCATGCGGTGTCGCATGACGGCGGATTGAGGTTCGTCGAAGACCGGGGGCCGATCCTGCGGCGCGAAGACACCTCATGGGCGAGGACCGGTGAAGTCATCGGGCCCGCAGCGATCATCGACGGCAACGCCGTCAAGCTGTGGTTCGGCAGCCATGCCGGCTACGACGAGCTGGGCAATATGATCAGAAGGGGCTGGAAGGGACCGGAATTCGGCATCGGTATGGTGTCCACGAGCCTGTCCCAGTTGCGCGACCCGAAGAACTAGCCGGGCGGCGGATCGCGGCGCGGCGCCCACGAGGGGGTCCGTTGCGGGGCTGCCGGTGGCTTGTCGCGGATTCCAGGACTGTGAAGCATGGCTCGCACGTAGGTCTTGCTGAACTTGGAGCGAGCCTCGTATCCACGGCCCGGGCGAAGCAACGAAAGGACCCAAAACAAGGGCCAGCGGACGAGGAAACCGGCCAGCAGGATCGCGTCGTAGAGAAAGACGCTCACCGGACCGCGGCCTTTCTTGAATACCCGCCGCGGCCCGCCGTGCGCAGTTGCCAGGACCTCGAGGGACTCCTGCTGATCGAAGCTTCTGCCATGGTAGTGGACGATCGAATGCCGGCTCGCATAGAGCACCTCCCATCCGTTTCGGCGCACCCTGTCGCACACGTCCATGTCTTCGCCGAACATGAAAAACGATTCGTCGAAGATCTGCTCGCCGATCGCGCTCCGGCGCAGGAGCATCGACGCTCCCGACACCCAGTCAACGCTCAAGAGGCCCTGGGGGTCGCCTTCGAGAAACAGCGTGCGCGGCGCAATGCTCCTCGGCAGGATGTTCTTGAGGAACAGGTAATTCCACGCCACGTTTCGCAGCGTGGGAAACGCCCCGCCGGAGGCCGGCTGAAACGAAAGGTGTTCGTCCACCAATCGCGGCGCAACGATCCCTGCGCCCGCGCGAGCGCGCATGATGCCGAGCAGGCCATCCAGGGCGTGATCGATCACTTCGGTGTCCGGGTTGAGCAGCAGCACGAACTCGCCTTTGGCGAGCTTGTACGCCCGGTTGCATCCTGCGCCGAAGCCGAGGTTGACCGGGCTCTCGACCAGCGTGATTTCCGGGAATTCGGCGCGGAACATCTCGGCGCTGCCGTCGCCCGACGCATTGTCGACCACGATGATCTCGTATTCGTCGGCGGGCAGCAGCAGCTCCCTCTTGACCGACAGGAGGCACTTGCGCGCCAGGTCGCGGACATTCCAGTTGACGATGACGACGGACAGCACCACGCGACTATTCATGGAGCTGCCAGAAATAGTTCTTGCCTGCACCACCTTGTCCTGCCGGCGAAAGAGCCGAGACCCGCTCGTACAATGCCGTGTACTCGTGGCGAAGGATGTTCCAGGAGAATCGCTGCCGGACGTGCTCCCTGCACTGGACGTCCCGCAGCAGTTCCGGGCGCGCCATCAGGAACGACAGACGGTCCGCCAGCGCGCCGGGCGATGTCATGTCGACCCAGGCCTGCGGGTTGGGCAGGAGCCAACGGAAATGCGGCGCATCGTGACTGAGGACCGGCAAACCCGCCGAGGCAGCCTCGACGATCGACAGTCCGAACGCCTCGAAAACCGAGGCATGGGCCATGACGTCGGCCATCCGGTAAAGCTCGCCCACCTTGCCGGAAGGCACATGGGTAATCCGGCAGCGATCTCCCAGGCGCGATTTCGCGTATGCAATCAGGTCCGGCTCGCCCTGGTCGATGCTGCCATCGAGCCAGAGCAGATAGTTGCCTCGCAGTCGCGCCGCCTCGTCGATCAGGTGGTGTGTCCGCTTGTGCATGCGATTCAGGGCCGCAACCGACACGATCACAAATGCGTCCGCGGGAACCCCATATTCGTGGCGCAGCTCTTCCTTGCTCTTGCGGGCGTCAAAGTGCTCCGGGTGGATCCCGCAGGGCAGAAGCGTAATCGCGCCGGCTGGAATCCCGGCTTTCAGGGCGTCGCCATAGGTTACCGCGGCGACCTCTTGGATGTGGTCCGCGGGAGGGTAACTGGAGGGTGGCATCGAGCACCCGTGGGTGTAGAGCAACCTGAATTTCATCCCGAGCAGCCGTCGCAGCTTGTAGAGAACCCGGGCAAGCGGGGGATCGATGCAGTGCACGACATCGAACCGGCCGTTGCGCAGGTACGGCAGCAAGGAAAGCGCAAACGTCATGCACTCGACATGTATCGGGGTTCGGCCCAGCAGTTGGTGGATCGGGAACATCTTCACGAAGCGCCCGTTCCGCGGCAGGAAGATCGGCACCTTCTCCCGGGCAGTGGCTGCGCCGCCCCCCTTGAAGAGAGTGACGTCGAGTTCGCCGCCCATCAGCCTGAACAGGTCGTAAAACATCCGTTCATATCCCCGCTGGACGAGACCGACGCCAGGGCAGGCAATTGCGACTCGCGGTGGGCGCTTCAATTCGCCGCTCCGCTGCATCCTGCCTGCGTGGACGGGAGCGCTCTGCCGGCCGCCAGCATTCCTGATCTCTCCTTTGCACAGGGCATGGTGAGCGCCTTACCCTGGGCGTATCGTCCGCAGGAGCGACTGCGGACACAAGATTCGCCACAAGACTTCGCGCAACTAGACACGCACTCGATGGAGGCGATTCTATCCGGAACCGGTCGGCCAAAGAAGCGAGCCGGATGAGGCGGCTGGCGCGCAGGCCGCCAAAACCTCGACGACCCTGACACCCAGTTCGAGGCTGGTCGTATCGCGGCTGCGCGCCGCGATCGCCTCGGCGAATTCGGACACGGCGATGCCCAGAGGCAAATCGTCCCCGATCTCGATCGCCCGCCCGCTGCCGCCCTCGGTCACCACGAGTTTCTGTGCGGCGAGATCGTCGTAGACGAGCGACGCCCGTTCGCACGCCACCGCGAAGCGCCGGCACTTCTGCATCAGATTGCTCAATCGAAGCGAGGCGCCCGCGCCGTTCGGAAACGCCAGCTCGACCCTGATTGTCTCGCCGATCCCGCCTTCGAGCGATTTTCGCTCAAGAACCGTCGCGCCGGTGCGGGTCGGCATTGCGCCGACCAAGTCCAGGCACATCGCCACGTCGTGCGCGCCCCAGTCCCACAGCACGGGCACATCGGGGCGATAGGGCCCGTAGTTGCCGGCCTCCCCGTGGATCGCGCGAATCGCTCCGTAGCGTGGCTGGATTGATTTGAGCATGCGGTATGCCGGACTGAATAGGTGGACGTGATCGACCATCGCGAACACGCCGAGTTCGCGCGCGTGGTCCCGCAACGAGTGAGCCTCGGCGACATCCATCGTAAGCGGCTTCTCCACCAGCACCGGCAAGCCGGCGTCGATCGCCCGCGACGCCATCTCCGCATGCAGGCGCGGCGGCGTCGCGACGATCACACCGTCGAGCGCGCGCGGGTCGAGAAGTTCGCGCCAGTCGGCGAAGATGGCGCAGTCCGCAGGGACCGGCATCGCGCCGTCCGGATTGCGGCTCGCCAGCCGCACGAGGCGCACTTCCGGCAGCGAGGCGACGGTGCGGATGTAATTGCGGCCCCAGCGGCCGGCACCGATCAGCCCGAGGCGCAACGCGGCAGCCACGCTAGCGGACTTCGACCGCAGGAAGTGGAACGATGAAGCGGCCGCCGGCCTCGCGGAACGCGGCGTGCTTGGCGATGATGGGCTGCGCGAAATTCCAGGCCAGCAGCAGTACGTAGTCCGGGCGGCGCTCGTACAGCGCCTGCGCGGGGACCACCGGGATATGCATGCCGGGCGAGTAGCGGCCCTGCTTGAGCGGGCTGTCGTCGACGATGAACTCCATCATGCCCGGTTCGATGCCGAGCTGGTACAGCAGCGTCGTCGCCTTCGCCGGCGCGCCGAAACCCGCGATGCGCCGGCCCTCGGACTTCAGCTTGCGCAGCAGCCGGACCAGCCGCGCGCCGAGATCGCGGATGTGGTCGTCGAACGCGTGAAACGTGCTCTCTTCGCGCAACTTCAACCGCTGTTCGTGCGCAATCGCATCGAATACCGAAGATCCCACGGCGTGCGGCCCTCCGGCGCGCTGAACCACGCCGCGCAACGATCCGCCGTGGCTGTCGATACGCATCGCTTCGATCAGCTCGAGTCCGCAACGCGCGAAAAACGGCACCAGCGGCTCGACGGAGTGGTAGTCGAGGTGCTCATGGTAGATCGTGTCGAACAGAGTCTTCTCCAGCACGTCCACCAGATAGGACACCTCGAACACGAACACCCCTTCCGGCGCGAGCAGGCGCTCGATCCCGCGGATCACCGCATCGAGGTCGTCGATGTGCGCCAGGACGTTGTTTGCCGTGATGACGCTCGCCGGTCCGTGCTCGCCGGCGATCTGCGCGGCGAGTTCGGGCGTGAAGAATCCCGTGATCGCGGGAATCCCGTCGCGACGGCTCGCCTCGCTGATCTCCCGCGCGGGTTCGATGCCGATCACGCGGCTGCCGGCGCGCTGAAAGAATCCGAGCAGCGTGCCGTCGTTGGAACCGATGTCCACCACCAGGCCTCCGCGCGGCGGCCGGAAGCGCTCGGCAACATATCCGGCATAGGCCTCGAAATGGCGCACGAACACCGGCGAAGTGCCCGAAACGTAGACGTAGTGTTCGTAGAGGATCCGCGGGTCGACCACGTCGAGCAGCTGGACGTGGCCGCATCCGCGGCACAGCCACAGGTCGAGCGGATAGCGCCGCTGTTCCAGCGCCAGTTCCTGCGCGGTGACGAACGCGTTCGCCAGCGGCGTCGGCACGAGAGAAAGGACCATCGACAAATCCGCGCCGCCGCACAGCCGGCAGCCGGTGCGGCGGCGGCAATCCGTGTCCAAGCTCGGCGTCCGTTACTCGTTGAGCGACGCGATCCGGACCACGTCGGCTTCGTAGACCTCCTGCGAGCGGGAGTTGCGTCCGAGCACGAGGAAGGTGGTGTCCTGCGGAAACACCATCGCGTGGTCCACCATCGGCGGCGTGAAAAAAAGCTGTCCCTCATTGACCACGACTTTCGCCGGCTTCGCCGAACTGCCGTGCGGCCTGTGCAGGTACTCGATGGAGCCTGACAGCACGTAGCAGAAGTGCCAATCCGACCGATGATAGTGGTTCGCGCGCACGCTGCCCTTCTTCGACTCGATCAGCACGCAGCTCTCCATCGCCAGATCGACCAGCGGCTGGATCTGCCCGCGCCCGTCCACGAAGGGCCGCTCGAGCGCAACAATGACCTCCTTCGGCCAGGTTTTCCGTTCCTCTTCGGTGACGGGTCGTATTATCTTCATCGCTGTCGATCCTCGGGGTTGATGATTATGCGGCGACGCGCTGCAACGCCTCAATATATGCAGCCTCGGGCTTTCGCGCAAATCCGCGGGCGTCGCTCCACCCCATGTCGAGGCGCAGATTGTAGAGAAACGAGGAAATCGAACCGCTATAATCCGCGCGCCTCATTCGGTTGAGATTTGCGATTTCCATGTGCGTGCATGCACGCGCGTTTCCGCGGCGAGGATGTTCGAGCGCTTGACCAAACTACAAGGATAATCGGGATGAAAGTTCTCATATTGGGCGTCAACGGATTCATCGGCCACCACCTCTCCAAGCGCATCATGGCCGAGACCGACTGGGACGTTTACGGGATGGACATGCAGACCGATCGTCTCGCTGACGTGGTCGAGAACAAGCGCTTCCATTTCTTCGAAGGCGACATCACCATCAATCGCGAGTGGATCGAGTATCACCTCCGAAAATGCGATACCGTACTGCCGCTTGTGGCAATCGCGACGCCGGCGACCTATGTGCGGGAGCCGCTGCGCGTCTTCGAGCTCGATTTCGAGGCTAACCTGCCCATCGTGCGGTCCTGCGTCAAGCACCGCAAGCGCCTCGTGTTTCCATCGAGCTCCGAGGTTTACGGCATGTGCCCGGACCGCGAATTCGACCCGGAGACCTCGCCGCTGGTGTGCGGCCCGATCAACATGCCGCGCTGGATTTACGCCTGCTGCAAACAGCTCATCGACCGCGTGATCTGGGGCTACGGGATGGAAGGAAGCCTGGATTTCACGCTGTTCAGGCCATTCAACTGGATTGGCGCCGGCCTGGATTCGATCAATGCACAGAAGGAAGGCAGCTCGCGCGTGATTACCCAGTTTCTAGGGCACATCGTGCGCGGTGAGCCGATCCAGCTGGTGGACGGCGGAACGCAAAAGCGTGCCTTCACGTATGTGGACGACGGCATCGACGCGCTCCTCAAGATCATCGCCAACAAGAACGGCATCGCCACCGGGAAGATCTACAACGTCGGCAATCCGCGCAATGTTTGCTCGGTGCGCGAACTCGCGCAAATGATGATCAAGCTCGCACTGACGTATCCAGAGTACCGGGCCACCGCGCGCCGCGTGAAGCTGGTGCATGCCACCGCAAACGTCTATTACGGGAAGGGCTATCAGGACGTGCAGCACCGCGTCCCCCGGATTGCGAACACGAAGCGCGATCTGCGCTGGAGCCCGCGAATCGGCATGGCCGATGCGCTGAGGCAGGTATTCGAAGCCTACCGCACCCAGGTAGGCGAGGCACGCCGTCTGATCCGCTAGTCCGTACATGCCTGACGATGCAAAATAGGGTTAACATTCCCCGGTCGCGGTTGGTCCACACACCGAAAGGGAACAATTCCTCTGATGCCAGACTATCGCCCCAAGGTCTTGCTGATCGGGGCGGGGCGATTCGGCCTCCAGCACCTGGCAGAGTGGCGCCGGCTCGCTGCCGGCGGCGAGGTGGAAGTCGCCGGCGTGGTGGTCAACAGCGAGAAGAGCCGGGACGCGATCGGCGCCGGAAATGACATCCCGGTCCATCGCCAGCTCGATGACGCGCTGATTCGCGGGGTCGACGCGGTAGACATCGTCACCCCTTCCGAAACGCATGCCGCGCTTGTCCAGCGGTGCCTGCCGCTGGCGCATGTTCTGGTAGAGAAGCCGCTTGCGATGGATCCGGCCGAGGCCGCGGAACTGAGGAAGCTGGCTCTGAAGTCAGGCCGGGTCCTGATGGTCGGGCACCTTTTCCGGTTCCATCCGGTCGTGCGCGCGCTCAAACGGCTGGTGGATTCGATTGCCGAGTTTCCTCGCGGAATCGACGGAATCATGACGAACCCGGGGGACGGGAGCGCGGAGCTCAAGGATCCGAACCTCGAATTCCTGCATCTTTTCGACATCGTGGATTTCCTCTTCGGCGTCGAGCCCGTGATGAACATCGGACGGCGCAACGGCTTCGTGAACCAGGTCAGCGTCCGTTATCCGGGCCCGATGAACGTGAACCTGAAGATGGGATGGGGCGGCGAGGCCAAGGTCCGCGTCCTGAAGCTTGTCTATTCGGACCGCCAGATCACCGCCAACCTCGTCGACAACTCGATCGTCGAAGCCTCGCGCAATAACCAGGTGCACAAGACCTTCTTTTCCGCCGATCCGGGGGCGCTCCGGGAGGAGCTTCGGACGTTCCTCGCGGCGATCCGCGACCAGTCCGCCGCCCACCCCGACGCGGCAGTCGGCGAGCGGATCGTGCGGATTGCCGTTGCGGCCAGGCCACGGCCGGAGAAGGAGCGCCCCAGGGTCGCGGTGATCGGCGGGGGAATCTTTGGCGCGACCTGCGCGCTGGAACTCGAGAGGATCGCGCAGGTCTCGCTGTTCGAGCGCCATGAAGAATTGCTGACCGAGGTGTCGTTCAACAACCAGTTCAGGCACCACTCGGGCTTTCATTACCCGCGCAGTTACGACACGATCGCCGAGATCAAGGCGACGCGAAGGGACTTCGAGGCCGAGTACGAGGACGCGATCATCCGGGACGTCCCGGCGTACTTCTGCACCTCGGCCACCGCGATCGAGATTCCCGCGGAACGCTACCTCGCCGCCTGCATGAACAGCAACCTTGCGTTCACCCTCGGGGGGCCGCCCGAAGGCGTGCTCGACCTCTCGAAGGTCAGCCTCTGCCTGAAGACCGACGAAGCGGTTTACGACGTGCCGCGCCTCAGGCAAATCGTGACGGACCGCCTGCGGCGCAACAAGGACATCCGCTTTCATCCCAAGACCAACGTGGTTTCGGGGGTGATCGGCGGCGACGGATCGAAGCGGCTGACCGTCGTCGGGCCGGAAGGCAGCCGGGAGGAGTCGTTCGATTACCTCGTGAACGCGACCTACATGAATCGAAACCTCGTGGCGCAGTGGTTCGGCTTCCCGGTGGAGCCGCTGCGCTTCGACCTGTACGAGCTGCTGGTGCTCCGCCTTCCGATTCCACAGGTGTGCGTGACGATCATCGATGGCCCGTTCACCAGTCTCGTCGGGACGGGACGGGAAGGCGAGTTTCTGCTTTCGCATATTCACAACTCGGTTTCCCGGAGCGTCATACCTGCCGATGGCATGCCGCCCGATTGGGGCGAATTGCCCACGAACCGCTCCACCATGCTGCGCCACTCGGCCCGCTACCTGCCGATCCTTGGCAAAGCGACTGTTGTGGAGTCCCGCTGGGCGACCAGGACCGTGAATGCGTTCGCACGGGACTTCGATGCGCGCCCGACGGTCATCACCAGCCACGGGTTCGGTTGCTGGTCGGTGCTGGGGGGCAAGATCATCACCTGCGTGAGTAATGCCCGCGAAATCGCGCAGGAAATCCTCGGTGAGAAGCGTCGTGCCGTGAGCAGGATCCCCCCGCGAGCGCGCACCAGCCTTTCTTCGTCGTAAGACCCCCGCTACGCGACGTCACCGGAAGCGATGAACCGCTCGGGGTGATACACATCCTGTGCCGGGAGCCGCGCCAGCTCGATGCCGGACCGGCGCGCCTCGACAATGCTCGAAAAGAGCGCGGCATAAGCCGCAGCAACGGCATCCCAGCGGTAAAACCTCTCGGCCCTGGAACGCGCCTCCAGGCCCAATTGCTCGGTCTTGCCGCCGTCCGCTTCCAGGTCCTCGATGATTTTCGCGAGGCAGCCCGTTTCCTTGCTGAAGAATGGTCCGTTCCCTCCCATCACTTCCCGGTGGAACACGACATCGATCGGCACGCATGCGGCCCCCGCCGCCATTGCCCGCAACAAGCTCGGGTTCGTCCCGCCCACCTCATGCCCATGGATGTATGTCCGGCACTGCTTGTAAAGGCCGTTGAGAATTCCCGATTCGTAGACGGGACCGACGCATTTCACGCGCCCGTCGGTCTCGGCGAGAACGCGACGCGAATAGTCGGACTCGTACCTGGCCCCTCCGACGTAGACCAGGGGGAATCGCGCTTTCGAGGCCTTGTACTCGCGGATCACGAGATCGACGTTGTTCTCCGGCTCCAGCCTCGCGACGATCAGGTGGTAGCGGCCGGCTTCCAGGCCGAAAAGGGCGGGGGCGTCCTCATTCGGCGGGTCGCCGACAGCGCCACCGTACGGGATATACGCGCTCCCGGCCCGGTATGTGCGCAAGTAGTACTCGCGCATCGCGGGGGAGTCGCAGACCAGCCCGGTCGCCAGGCGGGCGGATACCCACTCCGACCATCGGTAATACCGGCGCTGAAGTGCGCTCCATTTCCTGCGCTGCCAGCCAAGCCCGTCGGTGTGGACCACATACGGCATCCGGCGCAGGAGAAGCGGAAGCGTAAGCGGACCATTTCCGGGATCGAGGACGAACGCGAGGTCGAAGCGCTGGCGCGCCGCGTGCAAAATCGCTCTGGCGCTATGCCAGAGGCTCTCAAAACTCTTGCCGCCCGGCGCCGGCAAGTAGACAAGGCGTACGCCCCGGTATTCCTCGGGATGGTTGTCGAAATAGTGCGACCGGCAGTAGACGGTGACATCGATGCCGTGGCTCGCGACTAACCTCGTGGAGACTTCCTCGACCAAGTTGCTGAAGCCACTGTAGCGCGCAGGGATGCCTCGATCGCCAATCATGCCGACGCGCAAGGGTCTAGACATGGCCGCCGCGGCGCCCCATGCCAAGAAAGAGTTGCCTGAGCGGCTGCATCCGGACCGCCCCGAGCGCCGCCGCCAGCACGAGAAAGGCTACCAGGGCCAGTGCCCCGTTCAGCAAGCTTGCTTCCAGCGCGAGCACCTTGGTCGCCGCAGCAACGGTCGCGGCCGATGCCAGGATCTTCACGGGGACCGACCAATTCAGCCGCAGGCCTGCGGCGCGCTGGCAAAGAATGACGGTCGGTATGAGCCCGACCCCGATCTCGGCGATGAGATAAGCGGCGGCCGCGCCGATGGCTCCCTGCGGCGCCATCGCCGTCAGGGCGAGCCATTTGGCCACCACTACGGTCACCGTGATCCAGACCGTGTAGTGCAGGCGGCCCGAGATGACCACCATCGGGCTGACGAGCGTGACCACCACCCGGGCGAGAATGGCCCAGGACAGCAATTGAAGGACGTCGGCGATCGCGCGCGGATCCTGTTTGGCGAGGGCGCCCAATCCCTCCGCGCCCGCAAAAAGCGCGCAGAAGAGCGCCCCACCCATGACCGTTCCCCAGTCGAGCACCGCCTGGAAGGTCCGCACGAACGATTCCCGGTCCTGCGTCCATTGCGCGGCGAGCATCGGAAACACCGCCGTGGCGAGCGCCTGCTCGGCAACCACCGCAAGCATCAGGACTCGCATCGCGACCGTGAAGACTCCGACTTCGCCGCTGGTCGACCATTGGAATAGCGCGATCGCATCCATCGCGTCGTATGCGCTGACCATCAATCCGGTGAGACCGAGCGGCACGCAGGAGGCCGCCAACCCCCTCAGTTCAAGGCGGAAATCGCGCCCGAAACTGATCTTCGGCCGGCTCCCGGCAAGCAGCCCGGCGGCGGCGAGATTGACCGCCCGCGAAAGCACGTAGCAAAGCGTCAGCGCTTCCAGCGAGGCACCCGCACCCGTAGCGAGCCAGACGGCCAGCAGGAAAACGACCGCGGCGATGATCTCGCCGCCCACATCGCGCCCCATTTGCATATTCGCGCGAAACTCCACGCGGTAGACCTGCACCCCGGAATACAGGATCACCGCGCCCCCTGCGATCAGCCCCGATCGAACCACGTGGTCGGGGTAGCCGAGAAGCGCGGTTGCTCCCCACATGGTCGCCGACGCGAGGATGCCCTGCGCGGCCTTCGCGATCGCGAAGGCTCCCAGCGTGTCACCCCGGCGTCGCCGATTCGAGGAGAGCTGGCGAACGGTGATGTCCGCGAGCCCAAAGTCCGAAAGCCACTCCGCAATCAGGACGAAGCTCAGAATCAGCGCGAACTCGCCGAACCTTTCCAGCCCGGCGCGCTGGACGATGACGAGCGCCACGACGAAGCGAAGCAGCGCGAGGAGGATCCGGCCCCCTGTCAGGCTGGCCGCATTGCTAACCACGGAGCGGAGCAGGCCCGGCGAGGCCGGCGGCGCCGTCACCGCAAGACACTCTCGCGGGCGGGGAGCCATCTACCGTTCGTGACAGTGCTGCGGTCCGCCTGCAGCGGCTTGGGGGCGGCGAACGATTCGGCCGGCACCGGATCTCTATTCTCGTTGGTGCGCCGCCAATACCCGATCGCGAGAATCAACCCGAGTGCGATCCAGAACATCCGAGCGGTCGGTTCCTGGCGGACAAAGAAACTCGCGAATCCGTCGACCATGATGGCAATGAAACCCGCCAGCAGTCCCACGCTGAGCGCGTGCAAGATCGGATCGCGGATTCTGAGGTTCCTTACAGCCACCGCGATCACGGAGAAATGCAGCCCGACGAAGAGGAGGAAACCGATGGTTCCCTGCTCCGCCCAGGTCAATACCCAGGTATTGTGAACGGCAGGCCAGTATTCCCCGTATCGATCGTGCATCTGAAGGGGCGTCCTTTCCTCGCCATACGGGAGCTGGGCGAATACGTAGGTATTGAGCCCCGTGCCGAACACAGGATTGTCCAGGATCATCGCCCTTGCAGTGCGCAGCCACTTGATCCGGTTCTCCACGGCGCTCGGATCGGTTTCGTACAGGCGCTGAATGATCTGCGGGCTTAGCGCCAGAGCGACGGCGACGGCTCCCGCAATGATCACGACCCTCGCCAGCAGGTACCTCCTGCGCGAAACGGGATTCCAGGCGCCGAGCACGAGCACGAGCACGAAGGCGATCGCGTAATCGACCCACCCCGCGCGGGAGAGCGTCAGCACCAGCGCCGGCTGGCCGACGAGGAGCGCGATGGCGAGCAGGACCTTGAGGCGCCGCGTAACAGGGGCCAGGAAGAGGGCCACCGCCATCGGCAGTAACAGGGCAAGGTATCCGGCGAGCAGGTTCGCGTGCCCCAAAAGTCCGCTCGCGCGGTACACGAAGTCCCCGGTCAACAGGGTCGCATCCGACAGGGTCTTGATCTCCTTGTCGCTTGCCTCGCCGAGGAAACCCAATCCGATCTGCGCGCCCCTCAGGTATTGCGTGAGCGCGATCGTCGACTGCAGGATGACCCCCAATGAAAGGGCGACGACGACATGGTGGAATTGCCGGCGCTCGACCACTTCGTTGATGAGCAGCAGCACGAGGAGGAGCAGCTTCGTCATGCGAACGACCTCGTTCGCGGCCGTGATGCGCAGTGTCCCCATGAAAATCACGCTACCGACGCCGAGAAGTATCATCGCGCTCCAAAGCGCGCACGCCGCCGGGAATCGATAGCCCCGACGGTACCCCCTGATCCGGTCCCGCACCTGGAAGTAAAGGAGCAGCAGCAGGAAGGGATCGACGACCTCGATGTACATTGCGCCGGCTCCGCCCATGTGCGGGAAGCGCAAGAAACTCAGCCGCAGGAAGAGCGGGGCAAGCAGCAGGATCATGTACAGGCAGAACAAGCGCAGGTTCCTGATCAACGGCATGGCGATCAGGATCAGTGCGCCCGCGAATGCCACGGCGACGTACTTGTTTTCGCCTTCGTGCGCAAAGATGATGGCAGCGAAACCCAGCGTGCCTGCGACCAGTCCGCCGAGCAGCGTCGCGGGGACGCCGCCGCCGAACGCAGGCGTCGCGCGATGTCCGGGCATGTCGGTCCGCTCAGACACCGGGACCGGCTTCAACGACCGTTCGAGCGTCGCACGTGCTGCGGGTTCGCCAGCACGAGGGCCACGCGGCTTGCCCCGCAGTCGTTCAGCAGTCGCTGGCCCCGAGTCACTTGATCCAGGGTGGTTTTCTCTTCCACTGCGATGAGCAGGGCCGCATCGACCAGCGAGCTGAACGCCATGGAGCGGCTGCCTTCGACCAGGATGGAGCCATGCACCAGCACGAAGCCATAGTGGTTGCACGCGGCCGCCAGCAGGTCCCGGATCGCCTCGGCCCGGGTGGCGCGGTCGCCGGCGCCGTTCCCGTGAGGCAATACCGCGATGCGCTCATGCAGAGTCGGTTGCACGACGGATCGCAGCGTTGCCTGATCGTGGATCGGCGTATCGAGGAGCTCCACAAGCCCCGGCTGTTCCGCATGCCCGAGTGCGGCGCTCAGCGCCCGGACGTCCAGGGCCCCATCGACCAGCAGCACCGAGTGACCCAGCTCCTCCGCAAGGCACCAGGCAAGCTCGAGCGTCGCCTCGACTCCCACCGCATCGTCATCGGTGGCCGCGACGAGGATACTGCGGCCTCTGCCCTGGCGCGGCAGGTCGCGCTCCAGCCGCAGCGCCAGCAGGCTGAAAGACCCCGCAGAGTTGTCCGCACCTGCGCCCAGCCGCATTTGCCCCAGCCACTCGCGGCCACGGCCGAGTAGCGCGCGAATGTTCATGTCACTCATGGTGACGGCCCGACCGCGCTCCGGGCGTGGTTCTCAAGACACCCTGCGCAGCCGGTCCACGACAGATCGCGAATCCGGCGCGACCGCGCCCGGAAGCCCGGAAGGTCCTTCCGGTCGCTGGTCGATCACGGCGTAGACAGGAATGTCCGGACGCGAAGCCAGGCGATCGCGATTCACCCGCGAGCTGAATACTTCGGCCAGCAATGCCAGGGCGAATCCCGTGAACAGCCCCAGCGCCAGCGCCGCCGGAAGAAGCACGACGTTCTTCGGCCATGTGGCTTTCATGGGCGGGCTGGCATAGTCGACGACGCGCACGCTGGGCGGAGCCGATCGCACCGCCGCGCGGGATACGTCCGCCTGCATCATCCGATCGCGCAGCAGCTTGTAGCGCATCTCAAGACCCTCGCGAATGCGGGTCTGCTCGATCACCGCCTTGACCAGATTGGGAACCTGGTCCATGCGCTTTTCGAGCTCCGCGAGCGGGCTCTGTTTCGCCGCCAGCGTCGCTCTGGCGGACGCCAGCTTGGTCAGCAGGCCGTTCTGTTGCTGCCGCAAATCGTTGTAGACCGGATTGAGGATCCTTTCCTGCCCGATTTCCACCTTGTCGGGCTCCTGTTGCAGCGCCCCGCGCGTCTCCGCGACGAATTTCTCCAGTTGCGTTACTTCCGGCGAGCCCGGGACAAAACGCTCCCGATCCTGCTGCAGGCTGGTGCTCAACTGGAACAATTTCGCCTGCAACATGCCCTTTACCGTGCTGTCCCGAAGCGTCCTCGAGCTGATGATTTCCCGCGGTTCGCTCCTGAGCTGCTGCTCGACAACCTCGAGGCTCGCCTCGATGCTGGCGATGTTCGCCGTTACTTCGCTTATCGTCGTCCGCAGGCTGGCCCAGCTCGCAACCAGGAGCTTGTCCTTTTCGAAATCGAGCACCACCTTGTTGCGCGAGTCGAATTCGAGCTTCTGCCGATCGATGGCGGCAAGATCCACCTCCGCGCGCCTTACTTCCCCCTCCAGGCTCTTGTAAGCCGTCTCCGCCTCGTTGAGAAACATGTTGCTGCGTTCCGCCAGATAAACGTCGACGATCTTGTTGGCGAATTCCGCGGCCCGGTAGGTCGGCGCCCTTACGACGACCCTGCCGACGGCCGTGCCGGGAACGGCGTCCACGAATACGCCGTCCCTGAAGGCGTCGACCGTACGTGCCCTCTCGATCTCCTCGGGCGTGGCCTTGTAGGCGGAGGGGTCGGGCGGGAACAGCCATTCCTTGAACCTCCGGTAGCTCTTTCCCACCCAGGACTCGGTCCACAGGTAGCCGAGCTGCGTCAGGAACGTGTGATGCACATCGTTGAACTTGAGGTCGAGCGCAGCCACGACCCGCCGCGCGACCTTGCCGGAGGTGATCAACTCGGGCTCCGACTTCAGGTCCCCTTTGCGGAACACGTTCCAATGCGCGTAATAGTTGCTTCGAATGACGTCCTCGTTGGGTTCGCCCAGGAGAACCGCTTCGGCCTTGTAGATCGGGGGAAAGATCTTGATGTAGAGCGCCAGAAGCGCGAACGAGACAACGCAGCTCGCCACGATCAGCAGCCAGTACCGGACGACGGCGTGCCTGGCGCGGCGCAACGACATGCGCCAATCGATGGCATCCAGCTCGGGTTGATGCGGAATCGATTCCTTCATCGGGTCCATGGCTCCGCTGCCTCCCTACTGGGCGACATTCTAGACCCTTCGCCCGGGAGAATCATCGTCGGGCGGTTGACGGCGGGAGGCGGTGCTCGCGCCGTCGTCAAACCAGGCGCGCGCCGCCCCCCTTGCCAGGATCGGCGCCCCATACACGGCAGCCGCGACGAGCCACGTGGAAACCGAAGTCGGGTTGGCGCGAATCGCGGACGCGACCCGGCGGCGGGCCTCCGCAGTTTCGCCCGCGCGCGCCTTGTGCAGGGCCTCGATCCGGTATAGCCGGCCGAGCACCTGGCGCCGCCGGCGCTCATTGCCTCCCTCGAAGCGGCGACGCTCGAACAGGCGGATGCTCAAGCGCACGTAGTCCTCATTGTTGAGATAGTCCGTCTTTTGCATCTGCTGGCTGTGCGAGCGGAATCTCAGCAGCCGGCGCGGATCGAACCAGGCCTTCGCGCCGCGCTCCCCCAGCCGCACGAAGATGTTGTTCTCGAAAGGTACGCAACCGTACAGGTCCTCGTCAACGAACCCGGAATCGCGCAAGGCCGAAACCCGGAAGAAGGCGCCGGAAATCGGCGTGAATCCGCACGCCATGTGGGTCGAGAGGACATCGATCACCCCTTCCCTTACGCCCGTTCTCCGTGACCTCCGGTCGAAACCGTCGGTCAGGTCGTCGGACCGCACTCCGTCGGCCGTCATTATGTACGGATTGCAGGCAAAAAGGGCCATTCCGGGCTGCTTCTCGAGGGCCTCCACCGCTGACTCGAGGAACGAGGGCTCCATCGCGTCGTCGTCGTGCAATATGGTCAGATACTCGCAGCCGTCGTCCTGCGCCTGCCTGAAGAAGTACCTGCCCTGTCCGTACTCGCCCAGGTTGCTTTCCTGCTGGTGGAAAGTGACGCGCGGATCGCCCAGTTCGGCGACGAATTCGCGGATCGCATCCCGCGTCGGGCTCGCCGACGCGTTGTCGCTGACGATTGCCCGCCAGTCCGTAAATGTTTGTGCCACGACGCTGCGCAGGGCCGAAATCACGAAATGCGGCCGGTTGAACGTAGGGATTCCGATCAGCGCTCGTGCCATGCGAATCATCTCGCCCTTGCGGATACAAGTTCTCCGGATCGGAAAAGGTCGGATACTATATGCCGTCATGGAAAATCAGGAAGCCTGTTGAGCTTGGCGCTTCCTGATCCCCGTGCCCCGGGAAACCCGGCCGCGCGCGGCATGGCCCCCAGATCCGATTGCCAAGTTTCGCACATGCGGGTACTCCACACCTACAACATCCATCGCAGCTTCGGCGGCTCGGACAGTACGACGGCGGCCACGATCGCGGTCCTGCGCGCTCGCGGCATCGAGGTGGAGGAGTTTGTGCGCGACAGCCGCGATCTTCCCGCAAACCTCGCGGGAAAGTTTACGGCGTTTGCCGGCGGCCTCTACGCAAGGGAGGCCGTGCGGGAATTCGCGGAAGTGCTGCGCCGCCGCCGGCCCGACGTGGTCCATGTCCAGGAGCTGTACCCGCTGATTTCACCGTGGATACTCCCCTGCTGCACGCGCGCCGGGATTCCGGTGATCCTCAACTGCAACGATTACCGCCTTTCGTGCCCCATCGCCACGCATTACACCCGCGGTGCGGCATGCTACCGATGCGCGGGCGGGCGTGAATACTGGTGCGTGCTGCGGAACTGCCGCGCGAGCCTTTCCGAGTCGCTCGCCTACGCATTGCGCAATGCCTCGGCGCGGCACTTCGGGCTGTTTTCCCGCCATGTCCATCGCTTCGTGGTGCACAGCGAGTACCAGCGTGACTTCCTGACCGCAAGAGCGGGCATCGAGCCCGGGCGTGTCGTCCTGAACTACTGCGCCATCGCGCTTCCCCCGAAATCCGTGGCCGACCCGGCACAAGGCGGATACGTGGGCTTTGCAGGACGCTTTGCCCGCGAGAAAGGCGTCGAGGTCATGGTGGAGGCGTGCCGGCTGGCCGGCTTGCCCATGCGCTTTGCCGGCGATGCGCCTCGCCATCCGGCCGTGCGTCCTGAGGACGACGCTTCCTTCGTCATGACGCGATCACCCGCAGAGCTTGCCGAGTTCTACCGGGGCGCGCGCGTCATCGTCGTTCCGAGCCTGTGGTCGGAAACGTTCGGGATCGTGCCCGCGGAAGCGATGAGCCACGGGATCCCCGTGGTCGCGTCGCGCATCGGAGCGCTGCAGGAGACCGTGCGCGATGGCGAAACGGGATTGCTCGCCGAACCGGGGAATGCCGCGGACTTCGCGGAGAAGATCGGGCGGATTTGGACGGACCCGGGCCTGGCGCGCCGCCTCGGACGCAACGCGCGCAGGCGCGTCGAATCGGAATTCAGCCACCAGGCGCACTTCGACCGGCTGGCGCGCGTCTACGCGCAGGCGATCGCGCAGGCGGGGGGGGCAACCCCTGTCCGGACACCCTGGCGCTAGCGGGGCCAGAATTCGCGAATGAGGGGGTCGTCGTCCTGGCTCTCCAGGGCCGCCTCGATGAAGCGCACGTACTTCTGCGGCGAGTCGGTCCTCTCGATGCGCTCGCGCATGAAGATCCGGCGCACTTCCGACTTGCGGAACGCGGCCGTGAGCGCCCGCACCTCGATGCCGGTAAGGTCGGGATGCCAGAGGTCGGCGATGAGGACGATGCGCCTGGAATCCGAGCGGTTCCACACTTCGTGCTCGAACGAGTCCTCGAACACGAGACACTTGCCTTCCTCCCATGTGCGCGTCTCGGTCCCCACCCGCAAGGAACACCTGTCCGGAATCGCGACGCCCAGGTGGATCCGTACCCGGAGATTGTCGATGCTGCAGTGCGGCCGCAGATGGGCACCGCCGCTCATCGCGGAGAAGATGAAGTCCCCCCACGCATATTCGGTGCACGTGCCTGGCAGGGAGTCGACGATGGCCAGAGTCCTCGGGCAATTCCCGGTCACCGGCTCGACGCTGACCCCCATGTGATACAGCAGATACACGGTCCACGTCCTGGGCGATGGATCGCGGCGAAGCAGCGTCCAGGGTTTCTTCCAGGAGCGCCAGGGCGCCGCTGCGCTCGAGTAGTCGATCCTGGCGTCGTCGCGCAGATTGAGCGCCTCTTCGCGGATCGCCGCGAAATTGCTTTCCAGAATGCGCACCGCCGCGTAATCCCGCGAGTCGTGCCAGGGCCGGTGCCGGAGGCCGGGAAAGCACGCATATTGCGGGCGCTGCAAGGGGTCGAGACAGGCTGCGGTCCGTTCACCGGCGCAGCCAAGGAGAAATTCCTTTACGCGGTCGAGCTCCGGCCCTCCCGCCATGACGCGGTCGAAGTAACCTCCGATCCGCATCCGGGCGATGACTTTCCGCATGTGTTGCATGCCGATGTCCCGGACAGATGGATCGGGAATGTTAGCATTTTGTCCGGCGTTAACCGGGTGCGATCGCCCGGGTACTGCGGGCAAATGCGTATACTGGAGCCGCACAATCACGATAACGGAACGCATTCATCGGCAGCGCATCGTCGCCCGTGGTTGCGGGATGGGTGACGCCGGAGATCGATGAAATGAGGCTTCTGGTGGTCGTTTCGGGCGATTATGGCGAGCTCGGCACGGCAATGTACTTCCTGAATGGACTGCGGTCGGCACAGCGCCCGGTGCTGCTGCTCCCCGAGTCGCTTGCGCACACGATGGCGACCACGCCGGAGCGGGAGGTGCGCACGTATGCAGACCTGGACGGCGTTCGCCGCGTCATCATCGAGGCGAGGCCCGAAGCGGCGATGCTCGCTTCCGGATACCTGCTCCCGATCAATTCGGGGCTTTCCCTGCTGGACTCGATCAGGCTGCTGCGCTTTTTGCGACGCCGGCGCGTGGCGCTTCTTACCAGCGATCCGTTCCTCGGGCTGCTGGGCAATGTCGCGGCGCTCGACTTCAGGAGCCTGTACGGGCGGGCCAGCAATCGTCCCGGCGCCTTTGCCGCGAGCTGGCGCAACATCTGTCGCCTGTTCCTGATGCGGCGCGAATTGCGCCGCGCATGGCACATCTATCCCGCGCCGACCGAGCGCATGCATCCCCGGCCGGACGCGCGCCGGCTGTCCTATTTCAACGCGGCGGCGCCGTGCGCACCGCGCTGCGCCGCTGGCGATCGCGAGCAGCCGCCGGCGTGGCTGTTCGTCCTGTCGAAGACCGATTTCGAAATGCATTTGCACGCGCGAGGCGATCGGTTCGTCGCGCAGGCCATGGATCGGCTCGAGGACAGCGTCGCGCTCGGGCGAAATACGCGGCTGATCGGCCCGCGGGAGCTGGCGGACGCGGTGCGTGCGCGCCTCGGCACCCGGGTCGGGATCACCTCGCACGGCGACACCACCTATGCCAGCTACATGCGCGACCTGATGGCGGCCGAGTACGTGTTCTTCTGGAACTTCTATTCGTTCTCGGTCATCCACCGCGTGCTCGCGAACCGGCCGATCTTCTTTTTCGACGAAGGGCACATGGTGCATATCCTTCCCGCCATCAGGCGGGAAGGGATCAGGCTGTACTACGACGGCTGGCGTCCGTCCCTGCTGCCGATGGACGTTCCGCTTGACGAGCAGGATCTGGCAGGGCGCGCACTGGAGACGACAGCGCAATTCCGTCGCATCGCCGATGGCCTGCGCGGCTGTCCCTCTCCGGCCGAGTTGCTGCAGCACGCCGCGTCCCGCCCGTGACCGCCGGCCGGGCGCCGTTCGCCCCGGCAGGCCGGCTCAACGGATCAGCGGGATGTTGCGGATTCGCAGGCTCGAGACCTTCGAGGCAGTGCTGCGGGGTCCCCGGTAGATCTCGTAATCCTTCGTGTCCCGGAGGATCACGGCGGCGGCGCCGATCAGATTGTGGCTGCCCACGTGCACGAACGGCGCCACCGTGGCGTTGAGGCCGACAAAGCTGTAGTCGCCGATGGTCGTCGAGTCTCCCACCACGGCGGACGTGATCCAGACGTGGCTGCCGATCCGCACTTTGAGCGCGATCCGGGTGTTGCTCCAGATGACCGTGTCGGCGCCGATCTGCACCTGCGGGTGGATGTTGGCCTGGTCCATGATCATCGTGTTCGGGTGCACGACCAGGTCCGGCGCAACCCGCGCATGGCTGCTGAGGAAAGAGGCCAGCCTGAAGCCGTCGGCCGCGACCTGCGCCACCTTCTGCGCCCGCAACGTGTTGATCTTTGCCACCCCGAGGGCGACGTACAGGTCCACCTCGCCGCGATCGGCCGTGGACCGGAACTGCTCGTACGCGATGACCGGCAGGCCCTTGAACGAGTCGCGCTCCAGGTAGGGCGCATCCACCGTGAACCCCGCCACTTCGTAGCCGCTGTCCGTCGTGAACAGGTAGTGCGCCATTTCCGCGAAGTTCCCGGTGCCGAAGATGAAGAGCTTTCTCTTCACGCCACCCTCAGCTGGCGAGCGCGCACGCGCGGGCGATCTTCTCGCAGGACTCCTGCAGCAGCTGCGGCTCGATCGTGGCTGCGGGCAGCAGGCGGATGAAACGATCGACGGAGGTCACCAGCAATCCGGCGTCGCGAACGGCGGCATGGACACGTTCCAATCGTAGCTTATCGCCGAACTCCACGCACCACAGCGCGCCGCGTCCCCGAAGGGTGGCGCCCTCCTCTTGCAGCTTTCCCAGCGTCGAGCGCACGATCGTCTCGATCGCGGCGACACGCTCCGCCATCGGCAGCGTTCCCATGGCGGTCAGCGTGCCCTCGACCGCGGCCAGGGCCATCGGATTGCCGGAGAACGTGCTCTCGGGCAGGGCCTCGGGACGGACCTGCACGTTCTCGCCCAGGGCCAGCGCGGACACCGGAAAGCCGTTGCCCATGCACTTGGCGTAGAGCAGCATGTCCGGGGACATGTGCAGCCGGTCGGCGTAGAACGTGGCACCGGTTCTGTGCAGACCGGTCAGCGTCTCGTCGAACACGCACAGAGCGCCATGCTCGTGACACAGCTCGATGGCGCGCCGGTAGAAGTCGAACGAGGCCTCGCGCGCCGCGTTGCAACCCTGGATCGGCTCCACGAACAGCGCCGCGATGCGCCGCGTGCGGAGCAGGCGAACCAGGAGGTCGAGTATTTCTCCCTCCTCGGCGTGCGCGACGAACGGCAGCTCGTGCAGCTTGTCCGGCCGCAACGGCGCGTTGCGCCAGGAGAGCGCCGCAGTCATGGCCGACTTGCCATGCATGTTTTGCGCGAAGCCCGCGAATTCGCTGCGGCCGGTGTGCGTCGCCGCGACGCGCATCGCGAACTCCGCGACCTCCATGCCGGTCGAGTACAGCCCGCCGGGCCGAAAGCCGGGAGGCAGCAGCGCCGACAGCAGGGCGTCGACCCGCGCCCTCCGGAGGGTCGGGTTGCGGCCGCAACTCAAAAGGCGCCCGGCCTGCTCCTGCAATCTCACCGTCACCGCGGGATGGGCGTGGCCAAGGAACGCCGCGCCAAACCCCATCGCGAGGTCGACCAGGGTCCGGCCATCCTCGGTGTACACCAGGCTGCCGCTGCCCCGCGATAACACCGGCGGTTCGAGATTCACGGTCATCTGCAATCCCCCGGGGTCGAGGGCCCCAGAGGGCCGGGTTCAGGTCTCCATTGCGCCGAGACCGTTGCAAGGCTGGCACGACAGGCCCTTTGTGCCGGCAGCTGCATGATCACGAACAACGCGGCGGGCGCCCAGGCGCAGGCCGCCGCCAGTTGCAACACCGGCGAATCCGCCAGCAATGACAACGCCACGCCGAGCAACGCCGCGGGCGCAAGATAGGCTGCCCACGCGCCGTTCAACCGAGCGTCACGCCGGGCCGCACACCTGGCGATCAGCACAAGGAACACGAACGCCTCGCACAAGAAAAGCACCATGGCCGCGCCTTCGGCGCCGTACATCGGTATCGCCCAGGCGTTTCCCGCCACGTTGAGTCCGAGACACGCGATGCTGGTGAACATGAGCGCCCGCACGCGTCCCTGGGTCATCTCGCCGACGACAAGCACCGGCGTCACCAGCGCGAACACATTCCCCAGCGCAAGCCATCGGAACGCGCCCACGGCCGACCACGTGCCCGAAGCGTACTGCTCGCCGTAGAGCAGGCGCAGGAGAAAGGGCGCGACGAAGTATCCGGCAACGGCGGCGAGGGACGACATGCCCAGGAGCAGCTTCGCATAGCCTTCCAGTTGCGTGCGAAAGGCCGCCGCGCTGTGAGAGACGGCCACGCTCATCGCGGCGATGAGCGGGGTCACGTACAGCCAGGCCATGTCCGCCAGGGGAACGAGCAATCGCTGTGCCGCGCTGAAGCTTGCCAGGGCCTCCGGTGCGGCGATTTTCCAAAGGATGAAGCCTCCCGAATAGGTCGCGAGCTTGTACCCCACGCCGGCCACTCCGATCATCCAACCGGCTTTCAGCAGGGGCCGGATGCCGGCGTGCAGCCATGAGGCGCGCAACCGGTAGCCCAGCATTCGCACGGCCACCCAGCGGCTGCCCAGGACCTGCACGATTTCACGCGCTACAACCAGAAGAGCGATCACGGCGCCGCCGGCCTGGAATTTCAGGGCGGCTGTGCTGGCCAGCAGGAAGCCCAGCTGGCCTGCCAGCCCCAGCGAGATGGCCTGCCCGTACGCCTGGCGCACCTGGAATACCAGCTGATAAGCGTACAGGTGCTGAAGAAAGAGCCCGCAAGCTGCCGCGACCAGCACCATCCGTTGATCATCTTGTACCACGTAGTTGCTGAAAGCCAGCCCGAGTACCGCCGCAAACAGGACGCCGGACAGCAGCCGTCGAAGCGCGAGCAGGGCTGTCAGCGTGTCGCGCTCGCGCGCGGGCCGTGCGGCGATCTCGCGGGTTGCGACGGCCGTCGTGCCCATGTCGAGGACCTCCACTGCCACTACGTAGAGGCTCGATACGAGCGCCACGAAACCGAAGTCTGCGGGCGCGAGCAAACGGCCGAGCAGGCTGGTAATCGCGACGAACAGCACGAGCCGGCCGGCATGCGCCGACACCAGGACGGCCTGACTTCTAGTGACGCTGTTCGCGCTCAAGTCGCTGACTCCGATCGGCCCTTCGACCTTTCCCGGCCCGAATGACACGCAAACGCTCCCGCCCGGGAAGGGCGGCATGCCTGATCGCGATTGCAACGCCAATCAATTCACCGGAAGGAAATCGCGGTGGTCCAACCGGGAGATTAGCGTAGCCAACATTTTGCAGCAGGGGAACATGGGCGCAGGGAATGCTGCGCCGCATCCGGATCGGGGACCCGGGCGAGACCGGCTTCGGCCAGAGGTCAGCCACTGCGGCGCTAGACGCGATCGGTCCGTTTCCTGCCCGTTTCTCACTCGATCCTTCGTCGCTTCCAGACCCGATAAACGTAACACGCAACGACAGC
>MEKT01000074.1:0-12765 GCA_001767435.1 Acidobacteria bacterium RIFCSPLOWO2_02_FULL_65_29
GCAGGACCAAAGTCCTGCACTACACGCCGGCGCAGCGCGCGCCGCGGTCGGCAGGACCAAAGTCCTGCACTACACGCCGGCGCAGCGCGCCCCGCGGTCGGCAGGACCAAAGTCCTGCACTACACGCCGGCGCAGCGCGCGCCGCGGTCGGCAGGACCAAAGTCCTGCACTACACGCCGGCGCAGCCGCCCCTTCGAGGCGCTCTAGCTTCCAAGCGTTTCCCAGCGCGCGCGCCGATTGACACTGGCGAGAAGGGCGATCTAGGATACGGCGGTTTTCCGAGGAAAACCGCGATCTTCGCTGCGCGCGCGCGGATCGGCGGTGACGATCACGCGCGGCACGTGAGGGGGGGACGCGATGGCTGACGCCCGCAGGATGGGCAAATCCGAGCTGTTTTCGTATTTCGCCGAACGCTTCGAAGTCAAGCGGACGCAGGCCCGCGAATACTTCGACGAGCTGACGGCGCTCGCGGAGAAAGAGCTCAAGCGCTCAGGTGAGTTCGTGTTGCCCGGGATGGTGAAACTCGTGGTTCAGAAGCGCAAGGCGCGAATGGGCCGGAACCCCGCGACGGGCGAGGCGATCAAGATTCCCGCAAAGACCGTCGTGAAGGCCAGGATCGCCAAGCAGCTCAAAGACGCCGTACTGCCGAAGAAGTAGCGCGGGTCTGTAGACCCACGGGCTGTCTCTAGGCCGTGCGCGCGAGGATCCGGCTGTAAAGCGTGGCTGGCACGAGCCGCGCCGCGCGCGCCTCGAGGTTGGTCACCGAATCGTCGTCCAGGATGATGTGGTCGCCGGGCCCGAGCTGGATCTCCGCGCTGTAGCGCCGCAGCCCGCGCCCCGTCCGCACCTCGAAGAACCGAACGGGGAAGACCTGCCCCTCGACAGCCACCGCTTCTGTTTTCACCAGCGTCCGGAACATCGTCTGCTCCTCTCGCGGGGCCCAACCCCGCCGTTCGCCCGCACGGCGTATGTGCCGCCGGGTTCAGTACTGCGCTTCACAATTACGGTGGCATTCGGCCGGCGATGCATCCCCTCTGGCTGCGTTGCTCCTCCCTCAAATATTCCCGATATTCTCGGTCGTCGCGCCTTGCCAGCGGGGCGCCTCGCCGCCCTCGATGCGTCACCGTAATTGTGAAACGCAGTACTTAGCTCGCCGCCGCCTGCACCGAGCCTCGATCACGGGCCGGGAAGCGCAGGTTGAAGGACGTGCCGCGGCCAACTTCGCTCTCGACGGTAATCGTGCCGTCGAGCTGCTCCACGATACGCTTGGAAATCGCGAGACCGAGGCCAAGCCCCCGGCGTTTGGTCGTCACGTAGTCGTCGAAGATTCTGGGCAGCCGATCGGCGGGAATTCCGGAGCCCGTGTCCGTCACCGTGATCTCGGCCCGATCGCCGGCCCGCGCCGTGACAATCGAGATCGATCCGCCGGCTGCCGTCGCCTGGATCCCGTTGGTGATGAGATTGCGGAACACGCGGCCGAGCGCGAACCGGTCGCCCTCGATCATCAGCGGGCTCCCGCTGTAGTCGGCCTCGATCGTCACGCCGTGCCGCTCGCCCTCGGCGCGCATCGACTCCACGATCTCGGACGCGGTCGTGTTGATGTCCATCGCGAAGCGTTCGATCGGCCTCGGCTTCACCACGTTGCGCAGGTCCTCCATGAACCGCTTGAGCGTCTGGAGCTCGCGCTCGATCGTCTGGTGGAAGCCGGCGCGCGACTCGGCGTCGATGTCTTCGCGTAGGAGCAGGCGCGTGCTGTTGCCGATGTTCTGAATCGGGTGCGACAGGTCGTGGACGATGCCGGCGGCGACGCGGCCGAACATGGCCTGGCGCTCCTGGCGCTTGACGTCTTCCTGCAGCTCGACGAGCCGGTCCGCCATGGCGTTGAAGGCCTTGCCCAGCTCGCCGAACTCGTCGGCGCTGTCGATCTGGACGCGCGACTGGAGGTCGCCGGCGGCCACGGCCTGCGTGCCGCGCTGCAGGATGAAGATCGGCGCGATGAATCTTCTGCCGACGAGCAGGCCGAAGCCGACCATCGACAGCAAGAACACGGCGATCGCGACGATGAGCTGACGCTGCAGCGCGGTCGCGCTGGCGTAGGCCTCGCTCGTCGGCTGCTCGACGATCACGGTCCAGGCGAGCTGCGCGATTGGCGCCGACACCGCCACGACCGGGCCCGCGCTCTCGTCGGTGTACTCGGCAGTGGTCGGACTGCCGGCTTCCGACGCCGACGATGTCGACGATGTTACCAGGGGGTGACCCTTCATGTTGCGCGACTGCGCGATGAGTGCCTTTCTGTCGGGATCGCCGTGCGCGATGAGCGTGCCGTCCGGGGCGACGACCAGCGCGAACCCGCGTTGGCCGATGCGGATCTGGTCCACCATCCGCCACATTTCCTCGAGGCTGAACTCGCCGACGAGCCAGCCGGCGGGCTGGTTCAGGCGGCTGAGCTGGACCGAGAAGACCGTGGTGGGCAGCAGGTCCTCGTCCACGCGGATGGGCGACATCGAGACGCCGCCAAACATGGTCCCGTCGCCTTTGGGCACGCTGACGCGCGGCGGGCCAACGCGGCTGGAGACGATTACCTTGCCCGAGTCGTCGAAAAGCGTGATCTCGCGGAACTCGCCGAACTGCAGCACGTGGCTCGTCACGACGCTCTGCAGCTGTCGCTCGTTGAGGCCGGTATCCTGGATTTCGGCGGCCAGCGCTTTCAGGATGTCGGCATGGCTGGAGACGTAGCGTCGGATTTCTTCGGCGGCCCGTGCCGCGACGTTCTGGTTGCCGGCCACGACCGACTCGCGCGTGCCGCGCTGCAGCGACCAGATCGAGACGACGCCGTAGGCGAGAAGTGGGAGGACGGCCGCCAGCGCCAGGATCAGCGCAAACCGTGTGGCGATGTGGCGGATGCGAAGCGCCATCGGCGTCAGTTCCGGGTGGCCAGCGCCGGTTGGGCGACTGGCTTCCAGAGGCGGAGCGTGGCTAGAATATCGCGCCCGGGCTCGACGGGGACGTCGAAGCGGGTGCTCACGGCGCGCGCCCGCTCGCTCCAGGCAATGAAGATGGCGGGCGGGTCGTCGTAGATGGCTCGCTGAAACGCCGCCACGCCCGAGCGGTACTCGTCGTCGTTGGCCGCGACGCCGATGCTGTCGAGGGCGGCGTCGACGCGCGGGTTGCTGTAGCCGCCGAGATTCCGAGGGGCGCCCGTGCGCCAGGTGCGGTAGCTCTGCAGCAGGGTCGGGCCCAGCTGGGTGTCGGCAAGGAACACGTCGAAGTCGCCTCTTGCGACACGCGCCAGCACCGCGTCGACGGGCATCAGCTCACACTGCAGGTCGACGCCGATCCGATGCAGCTGCTGCTGCAGCGCCAGGACGAGCCGTTCAAGGGCGACGTCACCCACGACACAGGTCAGACGGGTACGCGTCGTTCCGAGAGCGCGCGGCTCGTGGCGGAAGACCGGAGCCTGGCTGTCGTACGCCCAGTTGCTCGGCCATACTGTTCCGTCCGCAGGCATTCCGTGTCCTCTTAGGATTTCGGAGACCAGTACCTGTCGATCAATCGCCGTGTTGAGCGCTTGCCTGAATCCGCGATCGCGCAAGGCGAGTCGCTCCACGTTGAGCATCCCGATGATCGCGTAGTTCCTGAGGTGACTGATGACCCTAACGGCCTTCGACGGCTGGAGAATCTCGATAGCGTCAGGACCGACTTCGTACAGCATGTCGGCCTGGCCGCGAAGCATGTCCGCCCAGGCCGCGCGCACCGACGCGTACGGCTTGACTTGAATACGATCGATCGACGGCCGACCGCCGTAATAAGCGTCGTTTGCCACGAGATTCGCGCCTTCGTCGGAGACGCGGTCGATTTTGAAAGGCCCCGTGCCCGCCGATGTGTCGGGCGACTGGACGCCGACGTCAAGGGCCTCTAGCACGAAAGTGGATCGGCGCTTTAAGGAGAGCTCGACATCCACTGGCGAGATCGCACGAATCGTCGACACGTCGTTGAATGCTGGTCCCAGGTAGCTCTTGAAACGGGCGGCGATCGCGTCTCGCGTGGCCTCGGCCGTGACCGGTCTGCCATCGTGAAAGGTGACGCCCGCCCGCAAGCGCACTTGAACGGAAAGCCCGTCCGGAGCGACTGACCAGCCCTCAGCCAATCGAGGCTGCGGCCGGCCCTCCCTCGAAAAGCCGATCAGGCTCTCTTGCGCAATATTGCCGACCACCTGTCGAAGTCCCGAACCGGCGATATCACGGGTCGTCAGGCCTAATGCCAACCTCAGCGTGACCGGGGAAGGGCTGACCCTGGCCGAGGAGTCTGAGTGACTACACCCGGCCAAGGCAATCAACAGGGCGGCTATCCAGCCGTGTCGGACGAGATCGTTGGCGGATCGATTCGCCCTGCTGCTCCCGGTCATCGCTTCACAGCGAAGCCTACCGCTTGTTCATCGGGAAGTCATCGATATAAAAGTCGCAGGCGCCGACGGGCTTGGCACTCTTGGTGCCCTTCTTGATGACAGTGATCTTCATTGGGGGAGTCTCCTATGAGGCGCTGGCCACGTCCTGGGCCAGCGCGATGACCGCCGATTCAAATGTGCGCTTGTGACATGTCGGCGTATTCATGTCGCCAAACGTCGTGTGCGACGCCACGACGCATCCACCCGCACACGTGGGGATGAACGCGCAGTCCCCGCATTCTTTCCAGGGACTGAGTCTCAGGAAGCGCTCCCTCGCGGACTCGCGCCAGGGCTCGCTGCGATCGTCGATATGGCCCGTCGAAAGCGATTTCTCGCCCGTCGAGCCCGGGCACGCGTACATCGAGCCGTCGGGCCCGATTGTGTGCGCGTGCTGCAGGTGGACGTGGCACGGTCCCTTGGGCACCCCATCGGGCGTCGGGAAGCCGTGCCGCTTGGTTTCCTCGCGCAGGAGCGACATCTGGTCGTCGAGCACGTTGCAGGAATCGCAGCCCGACGCGCCGCCTGCGCCCGCGCTGGTCATGCACGTGCCGTTCAACGGCTTGAGTGGCACGCCATTCGCCGACACCGGAATAAGCGGCAGCATGCCCTTGGGCTTCGCCGGCTCGGGGGCGCGGACGATCGGCTTGAAGTTGACCTTCACCAGCTTGTCGGCGAAGCTCTGCGCCTTGAGGAAATCGAGCAGCGCCGGATAGCTGCCCGCCGACTGCTCGTCGAAATTCCCGCCGATGGCGATGCCGACCCGGCCGGCCACCGCGCGCACGTTCTCGACGATGCGGTCGAAGGTGCCCTGGCCGCCTCTGAGCGGCCGCATCTTGTTGTGCATATCGCGGTCGCCGTCGAGCGTGATCTTCACGCCCTTCAGCCCGAAGGGCACGAGCCGATCGACGATCTCGGCGCTCAACAGAAGGCCGTTGGTGATGATGCTGATGCGCTGTTCGACGCCGAGCTCCCGCGCCGACTGCCACAGCCGCTCGGCCAGGTAATACATGACCGGCACGTTCAGCAGCGGCTCGCCGCCGAAGAACATCAGCGTCAGGTATTGCGGCCGCACGCGGGCGAGCTCGCGCTCGATCCACGCCGCCACACGCTCGGCCGTTTCGAGCGTCATCTTGTCGGCAAACTTGTTGTAGTCGCCGTGATCGCCCTGGAAGCAGTAGTCGCACGCGAAATTGCACTGAAGCGTCGTCAGAAGCGTGATGTGCAGCTCGGTCGCGTCGCTCTTGACGCGCGCCAGATGCGCGTCGAGCGTGCGGCGATCGTGCTCGCGGCTGGGCACCAGAAAGCCGTTCTCCGTGAGCAGATCGATCGCTTCGCGGTTGTCGGCGCCAGCCGTCCACATCCCGTCGCGGTCGAGCTCCCGATCGAGCAGCGCCGCCACGTCCGACGACACCAGCAGCTGCGCGTCGGTGATCGTGTTCATCAGGAACACTTCATCCCGCGCGGGGAGCGGCACACGGACGTTGAAGATCGAAGATTGCATGGAATGACCCGGGGACCGTTCCTGGATACACCGACACCCGATCCGATGCAGCTCGTCAGCAACGCGTGTTCCAGTGACCAGGGTGTTCGTTAGAGCGCGTAGTCGGCCTGAAAACCAACGGGCGTTGGGACGGAGCCGACAGGCTTGCTCGCCGCTGCATGGCCGCAACCACAGAATCCGGGCAACGCTTTGCCTGCCGGCGAGATTTTTTGCGGATGTACGCAGCTGTTAGTGCTGACAGGTCAAGAACTTATCAGCGCAGGACAAGGAGTTGGCCGCTCGGGCAGATTCTTAGGCGCCCCGCAGGCGACGAGCGAGTTGGCGGACCGAAAGCTTGTCCATTTTGTACTTCAACGTACTTAGCGGAATTCCAAGGTACTCGGCGGTTCCCGTGACGTTCCATCCGCACTTCTCGAGCGCTCTCAGGATGTAGTTGCGCTCGAATGTATTCGTGGCGCCCTCGAAGAGGCTCTTGGCCGTGGTCCCGACAGGTTCGAGCTGCGCGAAGTGAAACTCGAGCGGCAGATCCTCCTCCGCGATGAACTCCTTGTCGCTCACCGCGACGAGGCGCTCGACCAGGTTCTCGAGCTCCCGGATGTTGCCCGGCCACCAGTACTTCGTCAGCATCGCCATGGTCGGATCGGTGATGCCCTGGATCCGTTTCCTGAATCGCGCGTTATAGCGCTTGAGGAAGAATTCGGCCAGCTGCGGGACGTCCTCCGCGCGCTCGCGCAGCGGCGGCAGCCTGATCGGGATGACGTTGATTCGGTAGAAGAGATCCTCGCGGAACCGCCCCTCCTTCACGGCCTTTTCCAGATCGATGTTGGTGGCCGCGATGAGCCGGAACTCGGTCTTGATCGGCTTGGTCCCGCCGACGCGCTCGATCTCGCCTTCCTGGATCGCGCGCAGGAGCTTGGCCTGCAGGTCCATGCGGAGATCGCCGACTTCATCGAGAAACAGCGTCCCGTTCGACGCCAGCTCGAACTTGCCGAGCTGCTGGCGGTGCGCGCCGGTGAACGAGCCGCGCTCGTGGCCGAACAGCGTGCTCTCGACGAGCTCGCGGGGAATCGCCGCGAGATTCACCGCAATGAACGGCGCCTCGGGCTCTCCCGACTCGCGGTGCACGAGCCGCGCCAGGAGCTCCTTTCCCGTGCCGCTCTCGCCGAGAATGAGGACCGTCGCCGACAGCTTCGCGATCTTGTGGACGAGGTCGACGATGTCGCGTGTGCACTTGCTCGCCCCGACGATGAACTCGCGCCCGGTCTGGTCGGCGACTTGCGCCGACAGTGTCAGCACCTGGCGGTTCAGATCCTGTCGCTCGCTCGCGTTGCGCACGAGCGACCGCAGCTGGTCGTAGTCGAAGTCCTTCGTGACGTAGTGATACGCGCCGTGCTTCATGGCCTGCACCGCGGTCTCTATTTCATTGATGGCCGAGATCATGATGACCTCGACGAGGCTGTAGTTCTCCTTGACGATGCGTAGCACCTCGAAGCCGCTGATGCCCGGTAGGCGGATGTCGAGCAGGATCAGGTCGACGTCTTCACGATTGAGCACGGGAAGGGCGGCTTCCCCGCTCGCAACGCGCAAGACACGATACTCGCGCTTGAGGATCGCCGTGAGCGTGTCACGCATCCCCTCGTCGTCGTCGACAATGAGGACGGTCTTGGGCTTAGTGCTCATGAATCAGCGAACCGGCGGTATTGTGGCAGGCGGTTGACACTGTTGCAAGCCGTTCGATAAGGTACGACATGTGTTGATGCTTCAGTGGTTTACGAGCGGTGTCGCCGTGCTCGTTGCCCTCGCCGCGATCGCGCACGCGCGGCGCCTGGCGCGGCGCCTCGACAAGCTCACGGAATCCTACTGGGAGCTGCGCTACGACTACGGCCAATTGCGTTCTCGGATCGCGCAGCTCGATCCATCAGGGCCCGGCAGAGAGGCTCCGGTGCAGGAGCATGCAGCAGAGAGCCAAACTGCGTTCGTGCCTCTGTCGTCGCTGAAGCGATGACTAAGACAGCTTCCAAGGCTCACCGACAGAAGCTTGCTTCATGTGTCACGATCGTGGCCTTGGAAGATGTCTAGATGAACGAGTACGACGTCGTCGTGATCGGCGCCGGCACCGGCGGATATGTCGCGGCCATTCGCGCCGCGCAGCTCGGATTGAGCGTCGCGGTGGTCGAGAAGCAGAAGGCGCTTGGCGGCACGTGCCTCCTGTGGGGCTGCATTCCCACCAAGGCGCTCCTCGAGCATGCGCACGTCCTGAAGATCGCGCAACGCGCCAAGGAGTGGGGCCTGACGGGCGTCGACGCCGCCGTCGGCATCGACATGGCGCAGGTACAGGCGCGCAAGGACCGCATCGTGGGCGGCCTCGCGAAAGGCGTCGAGTTCCTGTTCAAGAAGAACAAGATCGACTGGATCAAAGGCACGGCGCGCTTGAGCGGCAGCGGAACCGTTGAGGTCTTCGACGGAGCCGTGCAAACGCTCCGGGCGCGGCGCGAGGTGATCGTCGCGACCGGTTCGGCGCCACGCAGTGTTCCGGGCGTCGCCATCGATCGCCGGCGCATCATTACCAGCGACGAGGCGATCGGGCTGGCGGAGGTGCCCCGGTCGATCGCCATTCTCGGCAGTGGCGCCGTGGGCGTCGAGTTCGCGTCGATCTTCCGGCGATTCGGCAGCGAGGTCACCATCTTCGAGCTGCTGCCGCGCCTCGTGCCGGTCGAAGACGAGGCCGTGTCGGCGGAGCTCGAGAAGTCGTTTCGGAAGCAGGGCATCGCGTTGCATACCAGCGCGAAGGTCACGAGCGCGCGGGTGGCGGGCGACGATGTCGACGGTGTCGATATCACGGCCGAGCTGGCCGACGGTACGCCGCTCGCCCTGCGAGCCGACTATCTGCTCGTGGCCACCGGTCGCGGACCGGTCACCACGGGGCTCGAGGTGGAGGGGACTGGTGTGCAGCTCGACAAGGGCTTCATCACGGTTGACGCGCACTACCGGACAAGCGTGCCCGGTATTTCGGCCATCGGCGACGTCATCACCCTCGGCGCGCCCGGGCATCCGCAGCTCGCGCACGTGTCGTCGGCCGAGGGCATCATCACGGCCGAACGCATTGCCGGCCGGGACGCGCGGCCCTTGAACTATGACCATGTCCCGGGATGCACGTACTGCGATCCGGAAATTGGCAGCGTGGGCCTCACCGAGCGCGAGGCGCGGGAGCGCGGCTTCGACGTGCGGGTGGGCACCTTCCCGTTCGGGGTGCTCGCTCGGGCGAAAGTGTCGGGCGACATCGAAGGCTTCGTCAAGATCGTCGCCGACAGGAAGGACGACCTGGTGCTCGGCGTTCACATGATTGGCGCGCGATCGACCGAGCTGGTCGCCGAGGCCACGATGGCCCTTCGCCTGGAATCAACCGTCGACGAGCTCATTCGCACGATTCACGCGCACCCGACGATGTCGGAAGCCGTTGGCGAGGCAGCCCATGCCGCTCATGGGGCTGCCATTCATTTGTAAAGACTGAAATTAAGAATTAAGAATTAAGAATTTAGAATTAAGAAATGCGAACGACGGGTTCACAATCTGAACTCTGAACTCTGAAATCTCAGGATCGATCATGACAACTGACGTCGTGATGCCGCAGATGGGCGAGTCGATTGCCGAGGGCACGATCGTCCGGTGGATCAAGAAAGTCGGCGAGGCCGTGGAGCGCGACGAGCCGCTCTTCGAGATCTCGACCGACAAGGTCGACGCGGAGATTCCGTCACCGGTTGCTGGCGTCATCACCGAGATTCGCGCGAAGGAAGGCGAGACCGTGCCCGTCAACACCGTGGTGGCCGTGATCGGCGCGGCGGGTTCGGCCGCCGGACCCCGGCCGCCCGCGTCTCCACCGCTTGCGGCGGCTTCGGTGTCGTACGTCCCGCCCGCGCCGGAACGTCGCCCGCGTCCGTCGGGCCATGCCGATCAGTCGATCGAAGAGGTCATGCGCCAGCGGTCATCGCCGCTCGTGCGGAAGATCGCGAAAGAGCATCACGTCGACCTCATGCAAGTTCGAGGCACCGGGATCGCGGGACGGGTCACGAAGGACGACATTCTGGCCGTCATTGCCTCGCGGCCATCAGCCGATCCAACGTCGCGAGTGCCTCCGCCGCCGTCTCCGGCGTCGTCGATGCAACCCGCGCGGCCGGCCGGCGTGTCCGCTGGCGCCGGTCAGGCGGGCAAGACCGTGCCGATGTCGATCATGCGCAAGACGATCGCCGAGCACATGGTGCTCAGCCGACGTACCTCGGCGCACGTCCACTCGGTCTTCGAAGTCGACTTCAGCCGCGTCGCCGAGATTCGGGAGGCGAAGAAGACCCGGTACGAACAGGGCGGCGCGAAGCTGACATACCTGTCATTCATTCTCAAAGCCGTCGCCGACGCGCTTCGCGCGGTGCCGGTCGTCAACGCCTCGGTCGACGGCGACAACATCGTCTATCACGAGCAGGTGAACGTCGGGATTGCGGTCGCGCTCGACTGGGGGCTGATCGTGCCGGTCATCAAGAACGCCGACGAGAAGAACCTGCTCGGCCTGAGCTCGGCGGTGGCCGACCTCGCGGCCCGCGCACGGAGCAAGCAGCTGAAGCCAGACGAAGTGACCGGCGGCACCTTCACCATCACCAACCCCGGCGTGTTCGGCGCCCTGTTCGGCATGCCGATCATCAACCAGCCTCAGGTGGCGATTCTCGGCGTCGGGAACGTCGAGAAGCGCGCGGTCGTGATCGACGACGCCGTCGCGATTCGTCCGATGGCGTATCTCTCGCTCGGTTACGACCACCGCATCATCGACGGCGCGGTGGCCGACGAGTTCATGTCGACAGTCAAGCACGCGCTGGAGAACTGGGACGAGATTCTCAATTCTTAATTGCGAAAATCAGTCTGTGATGCGTGAGATCCAGGTCCGCCGGCTGGGGCGGGTGTCGTACCTGCAGGCGCTCGAGATGCAGCGCGCGCTCGTCGAGGATCGCCGCGCCGGCTCGGTCGGCGACCTGCTGCTGCTTCTGGATCATCCGCCGGTCCTCACGGTCGGCGTGCGGCGCCACAGCGGACGATCGCATGTTCTGGCCGCTCCCGAGGAGCTGGCGGCGCGAGGCATCGAGGTGTACGAGACAGGCCGCGGCGGCGACGTCACGTATCACGGCCCCGGCCAGGTCGTCGGCTATCCGATCGTCGATCTCAAGCCGGACCGCCAGGACGTCCATCGGTACCTGCGCGATCTCGAAGAGGTGATCATCCGCGTCGCCGGGGATTTCGGCATCGAGGCGGCTCGTGTCGCCGGGTTGACCGGCGTCTGGGTTGGACCTGAGAAGCTGGCGGCCATCGGCGTCCGTATTTCCCGATGGATCACCAGCCACGGGTTCGCGATGAACGTGACGACCGACCTCGACGATTTCGATCTGATCGTTCCGTGCGGGATCGACGGGAAAGGGGTGACGTCGCTCGCGCGGCTCGGCTGCCGGGCGACAGCTGCCGAGGTGGAGGATCGCATCGCCGCGCGGTTTGGCGAGGTGTTCGAGCGGGAGATCGTGAACCTGCCGATTCCGGTGGCGGTGTGGCTATCTCGCTGATTACAAGCATCTTAATACGTTAGTTCACGTGTGGAATATTTTTCGGTCCTGAGGGGTTCTCTTCCCCAATCACAAAGGGACGAATGGCCATGCGAGACTATTCCAGCGACAGGGACCTGCTCGAGCGGCTGAAGGCGGGAGACGAGCGGGCGCTCGGCGACCTCGCCGACGCCTATAGCGGGAAGATCTATCAACTGGCGTTCCGGTATCTGCGGAACCGCGAGGACGCCGAGGAAGTCGTTCAGGACGTCCTTTTCAAGGTGTACCGCAAAGTCGGCGAGTTCCGCGGCGACGCGGCGCTGTCGTCCTGGATCTATCGCATCACGTTCAACACGGCGATGTCCCGCATGCGGACGGCGACATACCAGCATCAGCAGGCGAAAGCACCGGAGATGATCTCGTCCGAGGCCGAGGACAGGCGTGCGGCGCCCCGCGAATTGGCCGACTGGTCGCGGATGGCCGATGAGAGGGTCTTCCGGTCGGAGCTGAGGCGCCGCGTGTTCGGGGCGATCCTCGCCCTGCCGGCGATCTATCGCGCGCCGGTGCTGCTGCGAGATATTCAAGGGATGTCGACCGAAGAGGCGAGCGCGATGCTCCGCGTGAAGGACCAGACGCTGAAATCGCGCCTGCACCGCGGGCGGCTGATCCTGCGAAAGCAGCTCGCCGACTTCGCGGGCGGCCTGTCACTGTATCCGGCTCCGGCCGCTTGAAATTAGCCACGAAGGATTCCCTTTTCAAGACGGTGTAGGCAGGACTGAAGTCCTGCGCTACACGCCGGCGCAAGAGCTCGCGACCTACAACAGCATTGCATTGTCGAGCGCCACGCGGTCGTGGGCGTTCAGACGCGGACACTCGACCCGGACGATTCCCGCCGATCCGAGCCGGACCGGCAGCGCGGCTGCCCGAGTACGCTGGCCGTTCGAGTCGTCGGGCGCCACAAACGCGACGATCGACTGACGCGAGTGGCCGAGGATCGCGCCGGCGGATTTCGCCGCGGCCCACGCCAGCGCGTACTGTCCGGGCGGCCAGAGCGGTGCGACGTTCGCTGCCAACCGGCGCCGCGCGGGTTCATCCAGCACGCCGGTGACCGCGAAACCGCCCGACGTGGCATCCTCCCAGGGCACGACGACATGCGCCGGCGGAACGCCAAGCACCGTCAGCGCGACGTCGCGCGGCGACGCGCCGGTTTCCACGGCGACCAGGGCGCGCACGGCGGCGGCCAGCGC
>MEKT01000074.1:12779-40623 GCA_001767435.1 Acidobacteria bacterium RIFCSPLOWO2_02_FULL_65_29
CGAACAAGCGTTCGCGTGCGAACTTCAACTCGCGGACTCCGCGTTCGATGGGCTCGCGCCCTCCCGGGCTCGCCCACACGACGACACGGCGACCACCGAGCTGCCCGATCCGATCGAGCAGCCTCAGCGCCTCTTCGCCTTGCCATTCGCCACCGCTCGCTCGGTCGGCCACGAAGAACAGCGGCGCGCCGGCGGCAGAGGTCAGCTCGGTCGCACCCGATACCCTGGTCGCGAACTGCGCCACGGCCGCCGACTGCCTGATGTCGAGCGCTTTTCCCTCCGCGACGCGCCCGGCGTCGTCGACCAGTCGAATGGCTCGCGCGAGGTCGTGGCGCGCGAGGACGTCGGCGAGCGCTCCGCCCAATTCGCCGGCGCCGATGACGGCGACTTCGTGCACCAAGTGGGATATTGTAACGGACGAATAGCTATAAGCAGTCAGCTCTCAGCTATCCGCGAAGTTGACAGTCAACAGTTCACAGTTGACAGTTGAGAACCTGTTGACTGTCGACTGTCAACTGTTGACTGGCGTGGCCGAGAGCCGATGGCTGAGAACTGAAGCCGATATGACTTCACTGCAAGGCAAAGTGGCCTTCGTCACCGGCGGCTCTCGCGGCATCGGTCTGGCAATCGCGCGTGCACTTGTGGCGGAAGGCGTCCAGGTCACCGTCACTGGCAAAGACGAGGCGCGCCTGTCGGCGGCGCGGCCGAGGATTGAAAGCGCAGGACCCGCTCTGGTGGAAACGCTCCGCGCGGACGTGCGGAGCTATGCCGAGGTCGAGCGTGCGATTGGCGCCACCGCGGCCCGCTTTGGCGGGCTCGACTTCATCATCAATAACGCCGGGGTTGGCATCTTTGCCGACGTGGCGGACATGACGCCCGCCCAATGGTCCGAGGTCATCGACACGAACCTGACCGGTGTCTTTCACGTGTGCCACGCGGCCATTCCACACCTTCGGAAGCGCGGCGGCGGCTTCATCATCAACATCAGCAGCCTGGCGGGAAAGCATGCGTTCACGAGCGCGGCGGCCTACTGCGCGTCGAAATCCGGGCTGAACGCGTTCAGCGAGGCGCTGATGCAGGAAGTCCGCTACGACAACATCAGGGTCAGCTACGTGATGCCCGGGTCGGTGGCCACCGGATTCTCGGGGGGCGACGAATCGAAGGGTGCGGACTGGAAGATTTCGTCAGAAGACGTCGCCGGCGTCGTCTTGAGCCTGCTGCGGCACAATCCGAGGAGCCTGCCGAGCCGAGTCGAGCTGAGGCCGTCAAAGCCGAGGAAGTGATTCCGCCTTCACCGTTAGTTCACAGTTGACAGTCCACAGTCAACAGTGTGCGCGAACTGTCAACTGTCGACTGTGAACTGTTGACTGAAGTGTTCCGTTGACTGGAGCCCGTGATGTCTGTTTTCGACAAACACCACCAAACCCTCGAGCATCACGAAACGATGATGGGCAGCGCCCGCGGGCGGTTGGCCGTGGCGCTCGACCTCATCACCGAGTCGGTCGCGCTCGTCGGCCAGCACGGCGTCTACTGCCGGAGCGAACGATTTCCCGGCAAGCCAACGATGGACATCGCGCTCGTGCTCGAGCAGCTCGACGATGCGAAACAGCTGATGCAGAGCGCCATGGAGGAGCTGCGGGCGCGAGCGTAAATCGTCGGCGATCGTGTTCCCATCTAACGTGGGGCTCCGCCCCACACCCCGGCTCGGTCGCTTGCGCCCTTCGACTGGCTCAGGGCGCCCCGAGCATCGTCGAGGGGCGGGGACCCCTACGCCCCGCGCCGCTCCCTCGCCCTTCGACAGTGCTCAGGGCGTCCTGAGCATCGTCGAGGGACGCAGGCGCGCCGTGCGCGCCTAGAGGGCCGTCGAACCTAGCCCTAGCGGATGCGATCTTCGAGCACGTCTTCGTCGCCCGGCGCCATCGGCGCCGGGCGCGAGACGTCGGCCGACTCCTTCCAACGCGACTCGATCAGCAGCCAGAGCGTTCCCGGTATGCAGAACATCACGCCAAGAGCGAACGCCATCGTTCGAGGCGACCAGCCGCCGCGATCCAGCTCGTAGCCCGTCCAGTAGCTCGAGGCCGACGAGGCGAGCGTGACCAGCGCCAACTCGACCGCGAACACACGTCCGCGAAATCGATCCGGGACCTCCATCTGCAGGAGCACGGTGCTGAACACCCAGAGAATGGAGCCGCCAAAGTGCGCGCCCAGCACGGCCAGTGCCGCCAGCGGAAGGGTGGGCGCCCAGGCGAGCACCATGTAGAACCCGCCGACCACGAAATAGGCAGGGCCGATGGTACGCCGGAGCGTTCGCGGCGTCTGCCCGAGAATCCAGCGGAGCGCGATTGGCCCGAGCGCGGCGCCAATGCCGCGCGCACCGTACATGACGCCGATGCCCGCGGCCGTGCTGCCGCCCACGGGAAACACGCGCTGGCCGAAGATCGTCAGCAGCAGCAGCACGCCGCCGGCAAGGCCCCAGCCGGCCTTCACGAACATGAGCGCCGCGATGTGTCCGCGCTCGCGCATGTAGCGGAAGCCTTCGACGAGATCCGGAACGCCCGTCAGCGCGAGGAGGCCGGTCAGCTTCGGCGATGCCGGCGGCGTCGAATCGTACCGCGTCCGGTTGATGAAGAACGCGGAGACGAAGAACGACGCCGCGTTCACCAGGAACGCGGTGTTTCTGCCCGCGATCGCCGTGACCAGGCCGCCCACCGAGGCGCCGATGGCCAGCATCGCCGACCACATCGCGCTCGAGAGCGCATTGGCGGGCATCAGCTCCTCCGCCGTCGTCAGGTTGGGAATGGTGGCCGTGCGGGCCGGCTCGAAGAATGCCGAGGCGGCCACGGTGAGCGACATCACGACGTAGGCGATCCACACGTCGTCGCGCTCGCGGACGAGCAGGAGCCCGAGAATCAAGACGCCGCGCAGAAGGTCGGTCGCGATCATCAGGCGGCGCCGGTCGACGCGATCCACGACGACGCCCGCAACCGGGCCGACAACCGCCACCGGCAGAAACTGCACGATCAGCATCCACGCCACCGCGGTTGCCGAGCCGGTCAGGTCCAGGAGCAGCGCGAACACGGCCACCGCGTTGAACCAGTCGCCCAGCTGCGAGATGGTCTGGCCGATGAAGAGCAGGCGGAAGTTGCGGTTGGTGCGAAGGAGGCCCAGGTAAGGGTTCATCGATATAATTCTCGCCGGTCATGCTCGAGAGCCTCGGCCACTACAAGATTCTCGATCGGATCGGCGGGACGAGCGCCGGCGAGGTCTATCGTGCCCGCGACACCAAGCTGGGGCGCACCGTGGCCATCAAGGTCCTGCCGCCGGAGTTGGCGCGCCATACCGCCAGGCGCCAGCAATTCCTCGCGGACGCTCGCGCGGCGTTGGTGTTGTCGCACCCCACGATCGCGGCGCTTTTCGAGGTGGGCGAAGAGAACGATCTCGCCTATCTGGTGTGCGAGTACGTGCCCGGCGAGCCGCTGACGACCATGATTGCCAGCCGATCGCTCAGTCCCAGGCGCGCGATCGACTACGCCACCCAGCTGGCCGACGCCGTGGCGGACGCGCACGCCGAAGGGATCGCCCATCGACATCTGCGGACGACGACCATTACGGTGACGCCCAAGGAGAAGGTGAAAATTCTGGATTTCGGTTTTGCGGGCTGGATGAACCGGCCTGGCGCGCCTCCGCCGGCGTCGCCGGAAGACGCGGACTTTCGCGCCGACGTCGTTGCGGTCGTCGCGATTCTGTACGAGATGCTCTTGGGCAAACAGCCGCCGCCCAATCCTGCGCCGCCGAGCTGGACGAACCCGAACGTGCCCAAAGAAATCGACCCGATGATCGCCAAGGCGCTCGGAACGACCAGCGGCCGTTACGAGTCGGCGGCGACGTTGGCCGCCGAGCTGCGCTCGGTCGTGGCGATCCTCGACGTTCGCAGCGGCGACAAGGAGCCGCCGACGCTCTTGCCGCCGCATCCGCGGCGACGGAGGGTGCCTCCGGTGATTGTCGTGGTGCTGGTCCTGGCGGCGCTTACCGCGATCGTATGGCTCGCCAGTCGCGCCGCATGACGACGCGCCAGCCCGCCGTAGGCAGGACTGAAGTCCTGCACGACACGCCGGCACCAAGCGTTCTAGCGTCCGCGTGCGAGAATCTCCGGCAACCGGCCGGCGAACGCCGAGCGCGCCATGACCTCGCCGACGCCCGCGAGCCGCGCCGCCTCGATGACCTCGGTTTGGACGTGCGACCCGAATCCCACCGTCGGGATGGCCGCGAGTGTCGGGTCCGCCTTCATCGATGCGACCGCTCCGAGCGGATCGGTGCGCGGGTTGTTGAGATCGAGGATGAGGAGCGCAGGAGCGTGCTTCCTCATCTCGGCCAGCGCGTCGGCCGACGATCGCGCAAACGCGACCGTCACGCCAAGCTGGTTGGCCGCCGCGCGGATTTTCGATGCGAACATGAGGTCGTCGACCAGTGCGAGGATCATTTCTTGATTCCTAATTCTTGATAATTCTTGATTCTTAATTTCGCATGAGCGCGGCATTCTGTCCATGATCATCATCGAGACACAAGCGGTCGGACCCTTCTTCAAGAACGGCTTCGTCGTCGCCTGCGACGCAACGCGCGACGCCGTGCTGATCGATCCCGGCGACGAGGTCGCAGCTCTTCTGGCGTTCGCGGACGAGCGGGGGCTGGCGATCCGCCACATTCTGCTCACGCACGCGCATGTCGATCACGTCACCGGCGTCGCGGCGGCGAAGCGCGCACTCGGCGTACCCGTGCACCTCCACCGCGATGATCTGTTCATCTACGATCGGGCTGTGGAGTTCGGCGCCATGTTCGGCCTGCGCGTCGAGCCGCAGCCGCCGGTCGATGAGTTCTACACGGCGGGACAGACCGTGCGATTCGGCCGCTACGAGGCGCGGCCCCATCACACGCCCGGGCATTGCCCCGGCGGTGTCTGCCTGGAGGTCGGCGAGCCGGGGGCGCCGGGAAAGGATCTGTTCGTGGGCGACACGCTGTTTGCCGGCTCGATAGGCAGGACCGATCTACCGGGCGCCGATCACGCAACGCTCATCGCGTCGATCCGTCGCGTGCTCTTCGCCTTTGGCGACGATGCGCGGGTCTATCCTGGGCACGGCCCGGCAACCACGATCGGGCACGAGCGAAGGACCAACCCGTTCCTCCAAACCTAAAGTGAAAAGTTAAAAGTGAAAAGTTAAAAGGACGGCGACCTTCCGATGGCCTGATTCGCAGTCCTTTTAACTTCTAACTTTTCACTTTAGCTTTTTCGAGCGTCAGTTCCGTTCGTCCAATCCGCAAGCGGTCGCCGGCCGTCAGCCGCGCCTGCTCGACCCGCTTTCCATTCACGAAGGTGCCGTTGGTGCTGTCGAGGTCGATGACATCGAGGCTTTCGTTGCCGGCCTCCAGCCGGCAATGAAGCCGCGACACCAGCGCGGCGTCCACGATGAAGTCGGCTCGAGTGGCGCGCCCGACGGTCTTGACGCCGCCCGCCTGCACGCGGAACGTCAACGCGCCGGCCTGCTTGCCCGCCGCCTGCAGAATCCACATGGGTGGCTATCTTAGTACGGATTCTGAATCCTTTGAGCAGGACGCCGATTAGCGTGCGGCCGCCGCCGTCTTCTGCAGCCAGCTCGTGACGACTGCAATCACCGCCGGGCTGACCTCGGAATCCTTGAGCGACGCGTACTCGTCGGCTTCGCCGGTCACCGCCGGCACGAGCAGATGGTTCACGCCGGGAATCCTGACGACGTCGACGGCCCCGGCTTTCCTGCGGCTCTTCGCGAGGGCCTCCAAACGGTCCGCGTTCGATGGATCCACCTGAGTGTCGAGCAGTCCCTGAACGACGAGGAGCGGCTGTTTGATGCCTGACATGAGCTTCGCCGGATCGAGCGCCAGGAAACTCTTGAACCACGGGATGTCGGCCCGGCGCCGGAGCGGCTCCGGCACGCCTTCCCAGCCTTTGCCGGTCAGCACGGCGGTTTGAATCTTCTTCTGCAGCTCGATGGTCGTCTGCCGTTCGGCCTCGGGGCGCTTCGCGCGGTCGAGGGCGTGCGTCACCTGCGCGATGTTGAGATCCGCACCGGTCACGCCAACCGTGGCGACCAGCACAAGCGCCGTGACCTTCTTTTCGCGGCCAGCGACGAGCATCGCGACCGATCCGCCCTCGCTATGACCGACAACAGCGAGAGACCGGCGGTTGACGTCCTTTCTGTCGCTCAGAAACTTGACCGCCGCGCGCAGATCCTCCGCGTAATCGGCCATCGTCGCCGACTCCACGCGGCCGCCGCTCTGACCGACGCCGCGCTTGTCGTAACGCAGCACCAGGAAGCCGGCGTCGGCGAGGCTGCTGGCGAGCTGGCCGAAGATCGGGATGCCGACCACGGTCTCGTCGCGGTCCTGCGGCCCAGAGCCGGCCACCAGAATCACGGCGGGCAGCGGCCGCGATCCGGCCGCGGGCGGCCTCGAGATGGTGCCGGCCAGATTGAACCCGTTCGCGGGAACGCGAACCTGCTCGTCGTTTGGGCGCGAGATGGTCACGCGGCGCGCGGCCACCGACGCGAGGTCCTCGCGAACGACCTCGAGATCTTGCGCGGGCACGCTCAGGCGCAGCAGGTGGCCAGCCTCGTCGCCCCAGACCTCGACGTCCAGCGCCGTGCCGGGCACGAGCATTTTCACCGCGGTCCGGCGCGCGCGCACGACCGTGGACGCGGTCTGAATGGTTTCGTCGGACGAGGCGCCGACCTCGATCTGAAACGATGAGTCGCCGGCCTGGTACGCGTGCACAACGTCCCCGGTTCGGGCCGTTTTCAGCCGCTGCGCGAGCGCCTCGTATGGTCCAAAGAACGGGTTCGGCAGCAGCACGGCATCGGCTGGGACCGCGTCGGTGCGATCGACGGTCTGGCCACCTTGCGTGAGGGTGGTGTTCGCCGTCAGGCCAGACACCACGGTCTGGATCGTGACCGCCTGGTTCCGGACGCTGGCATCAATCCTCAGCTCGAGCGGCTTCCAGTCGGCGGTGTACCGCACGAGCACCTGGCGCGTGACCAGATCGAGCGGTGGACCGATCCGGCCGGCGCTCGAAATCGTCCAACCGTCCGCGCTCCGGCCGACCGTGATGTCTTCGCTGCCCACGCGCTCCGCGCGAATGAAGACGATGAACGTCGAGGCGGGCGCGGTTGACGTCAGCTGCTCGGCCGCGAACGCGCCGGCTGCGGCGGCGAGGGCGGCCGCGAAGACGCCCGCGCAGGCCGCGTTGCCGGCTCGGTGCGCTAGGAGCGTGTCCGAGAAATATGAACACGCTCCTAGTAGGCCGGCTCCGCCGGAAAAAAATGGCCGAAATTCCGTTGGTGTTCCGCGCGAAGCGCGGCTACTAGGAGCCCGTGGGGTATTACTCGGACGGGCTCCTAGTATCGACCGTATAGAATGCCGAGAGGGCATGACCACTGAGCATAACACCGCGACGTACGAACTGGTCCGCCGCCACGCCGGCCAGTTCAGCCGCACCGACCTTGGACGCATTGCCGTGTCGGGAACCGATCGCGCGTCGTACCTGAATGGTCTGCTCACAAACGATGTGGTCGCGCTCGCGGCTGGGCAGGGGTGCTACGCCGCCTACCTCACGGCGCAAGGACGCATGATCACCGACCTGCACGTCTACGAGCTCGGTGATGTGATCCTGCTCACGCTGCCGCGCGACGTGAAGGACGCCGTGCTGGCGAAGCTGGATCAGTTCGTGTTCAGCGAAGACGTGAAGATCGGCGACGCGACCGATTCCTTCGCCTGCGTGGCTCTGGTCGGTCCGGATGCGGCGTCGATCGCCGGGCAGATGCTGGGGGGTGTCGCCCCCGGCGCGCTGGCGGCGCTTCCCGAGCACGGCAACCTGCGTGCCCGGTTCGATGGCCAGGACGTGATCGTGTTGCGTGTGAGCGACACGGGCGAGCCCGGCTTCGAACTGTTGATCGATGCGACTGCGGTAACCGCGCTCGCGTCGGCGCTCGGCGTCGCCGGCGCTCGGCTGGTCGACCCCGAGCTCGTGGACGTGCTCCGCGTCGAAGCGGGCGTGCCGAAATTTCACCACGACATGGACGAAGACACCATCCCGCTCGAAGCCGGCATCGAGCCGCGAGCGATCAGTTCGACCAAGGGCTGTTACGTCGGGCAGGAAGTGATCATTCGAGTCCTGCACCGTGGGCACGGCCGCGTGGCGCGGCGCCTCGTCGGCCTCACGCTCGAAGGCGTCGCCGTGCCTGCCGCCGGTACGATGGTGCACGCACAGAGCCGCGAAATCGGCCGAGTGACGAGCGCCGTGGCATCCCCGGCCCTGAATCGCCCGATCGCGCTCGCAACGCTCCATCGAGATTTCACCGAAGCCGGCACCCGGGTCACCGTCGACGCCACGGACGCGATCGTGACCGCGTTGCCCTTCGTCAGCCCTCGCTAAATCCTCAAGTCCTCAAGTCCTCAAATCCTCAAATCCTCAAATCCTCAAATCCTCAAATCCTCAAATCCTCAAGTTCCTCAAGTTCCTCTGTCTTCTGACAGGATTCTGACGAGCTCCGCGTCCGCTGGCGGGAGCTCGAGCGTCTGAAGCTCGAGGCGCGTCACCCATCGCATCTCCTGGCCCTGCTGGGGCGACGGCTCGCCGCGAATCGAGCAGCGAAGAAAATGAAGCTCGACCGCGCGATCCGAATACTCATGCGTTGTCATCAGGATCTCGGCCCCCACCTCCGCGTCGACTGCGAGCTCCTCGCGGATCTCCCGCGCCATACAGACGTCGAGCGGCTCGCCTGGATGGCACTTGCCCCCGGGAAACTCCCATGTGCCGGCGAGGTGGACGCCGTCCTGGCGCCTCGTCACGAGAAAACATCCGCCGCGTGAGATCACGGCAGCCGTCACCACGAGCGTGATCATGAGCCGTCGCCGGGTGCGAAGGGAAAACTGCGGCAGCCCTTCGCCATGGGGCACACCAGGCATTTGGGCTTGCGCGCGACGCACACCGTCGCGCCGAGGTCGATGAGCGCCTGGTTGAAGTCGAACACGTGACGCGACGGGACGAGCGCGTCCGACACACGCCACAGGTGCCGCTTCATCGCGTGGCTCTTGGGATCTCCCTTGGCGAGAAACACGCGGAAGAGCACACGTGCGACATTGGTGTCGAGAATCGCCGCGCGCCGGCCGAATGCGAAGCTCCGAATGGCGCCGGCGGTGTACTGGCCGATGCCCTTGAACGACAAGAGCGTTTCTTCGTCTTCCGGCAGCCGGCCGTCGTAGCGGGCGACCGCCTCGCGAGCGATGGTTTGCAGCCGCCGCGGCCGGATGTTGTAGCCGAGCGGGTACCACGCTGCCGTGACGTCGTCTTCAGGCGCCGACGCGAGCGCGTCGAGCGAGGGGAACTTTCGGAGCCACTCGTCGTACTTCGGCAGGACGCGATCGACCTGCGTCTGCTGGAGCATGATCTCGGACACCAGGATGTGATACGGATCGTCTGTTTTCCGCCAGGGCAGATCGCGGCCGTGCCGCTGGTACCACGCCAGCAGACGTTTCCGGAACCGCCGGCGATCGTTTGGTGGCGGCAAGGGCAACGGCCTGGCCCTTCGTGGTGGGGCGGTTTTCGCGGCTCGGGCGGTCCGCTTCGCGGGCATATAATCGCTATTGCGTCGTGAAAATCTACACGCGAACAGGCGACAGGGGTGAGACTTCTCTCCTCGACGGCACACGCGTCGGCAAGGCGGACCCGCGGGTCGAGGCCTTCGGCGAGGTCGACGAGCTGAATGCCTGGCTGGGCCTGAGCCGATCGACGGCGCTCGCGAGCGACCTCGACGAGGCCCTCGTCGCCATCCAGCGCGACCTGTTTGCGCTCGGCGCGCGCCTCGCCGATCCGGCGTCGAAAATCGCCGCCCGCGTCGCCAAGGTGGCGCTGGGCGACGATGACGTCGAGCGCCTCGAGCACGTCATCGATCGTCTGGAGGCCGAATTACCTCCGCTCACGCGATTCATCCTGGCCGGCGGCTCGCCCGGCGGCGCCGCGCTTCATGTGGCCCGCGCGGTCTGTCGTCGAGCCGAGCGCCGGATGATGGCGCTCGAGCCGGCGCCCGAGGCGGTCATGATTCGATACATCAACCGCCTGTCCGATCTGCTGTTCGTCATGGCTCGCGCCGTGAACCGGCGCGCCGGCGTGGCCGAAACCGAATGGTAATCATCACACCGCCTTGCCACGAAGACACGAAGACACGAAAAAGAGCTCAGGGTCGTCCCGAGCACCGTCGAGGGGCGACACGCTCAGGGCATCCCGAGCCTGTCGAGGGATGCGGTGATCGTCGTGGGCTCAGCTCGCCGTCGCATTTCGCCGCTCGACATCCCGCCTGACCGCGTCGAACACCGCCCGCGCCAGTTCCTGGGAAATCCGCTCGCGGATCGCGCCGCACTCGACCAGCACGGTGCCCCAGACCGCTTCTATCGCGACATCCCAGCGATCCCGGGCGATGCCTTCTGGTCGATCGTCGAACGAGGTCGGATGACGTTCGGCCTCGCGCGGGTGTCGCGCCGAGACGACCGCGGCGATGGGCGAGCCGTTGATCAGCACGCGCGCCGCCGCAATCGACGCTTTCTCGATTGCGCGTTCGCCGTAGTAGAACCGATCGGCATCCTCGGAGAACAGCTTCAACTCGTCGCCCACGGGAATCTCGGCGACAATGACACGGCCGAGGGCCCGCTCGGCGTCGTGCAGCCGCTGGCGGCGCCGCCTCCAGGCGTGCAGCGTCGTCGCCAGGCTGAGCGCGGCGACGAGCAGCGCGAGCGCGACGAGGCCAGCGAAGAGATCACGCATGCGCGATCACGAATTGAGTCATCTGGTCATTGAGTCATGTGATCATTGATCGGAGCATTTGGGGGCTGCGAGATGATCCCATGACCAAATGACCGGATTCGCAAGTGTAGAATGCTGAAGTGTCCCGCTGGTCCGAGCCGCTCGAGAGCGCGTACCGGGCGTGCGAGGCGCTGGCGCGGTCGCATTACGAGAATTTTCCCGTCGCCTCGCGCCTGCTGCCGGCGTCGATGCGGCCGCACGTCGCCGCCGTGTACGCGTTTGCCCGTGTCGCCGACGATATGGCCGACGAAGGAGCGGGAGGTCCGGCCGAACGCCAGGCCCGGCTCCGCGCGTGGAAGGAGCGGCTTCACGAGGCGGTGGCCGGGGGGGACGAGAGACGAAAGCCCTCCAGCGACGACCGGTTGTTTGTGGCGATCGCGCACTCGATTCGATCGCTCGATCTTCCCATCTCGTTGTTCGACGATCTCGTAAGTGCGTTCGATCAGGATACCACGACGACTCGATACCGCTCCTGGCGTGATGTGCTCGACTATTGCCGCCGCTCCGCGAATCCGATCGGCCGCCTGGTGCTGCGCATCGCCGGCTACCGAGACGAGGCGCTCGATCGCTCATCCGACGCGTTGTGCACGGCCTTGCAGCTGACGAACTTCTGGCAGGACTTCGGCCGCGATTGGCGCGCCGACCGGTTGTACGTGCCGCGCGACATCTCGGACGCCTGTGGGGCACGCGAGGCCGATCTCGCCGGCGACGCTCTGCCGTCGGAATGGGCGCGGGCGATCGACGCCTGCGTCGATCGGACCGCCGTGCTCTTCGCCGAGGGCCGGCCGGTGTGTGACGGCGTCCGCGGCCGCCTGAAGCTCGAATTGCGGATGACCTGGCTGGGGGGCCGAAGGATTCTCGAGCGCGTCCACGCCGGCCGGGCCGAGCTCGTCCACAGCCGCCCCACGCTCCGCGCAGGTGACCTGCCGATCCTGCTCTGGCGCGCCGCGAGCTGGGGGCGCGTGGCAGCCTGATGGCACGCAAGACCAGCTTCTACTACTCGTTTCTCGTCCTTCCCTCCCAGAAACGCCGTGCGATTATCGCGGTTTGGGATTTCTGCCGGGCTGTGGACGATGCCGTAGATGAAGTCGAAGTCGAAGTCGAAGTCCAAAGCGAAGTCGAAATCGACGTCGACCGGGGACACCGAGCCCGGCGTGCGCGCGGCTCCGATCGATCGTCCGTCCATGCGGCGAGCGCCGGCGACGCCATCGAGTGCTGGCGCGCCGAGCTCGCCCGGTGCTATGCCGGCGAGACACCGCAGACGTCGCAAGGCCGTCGCCTGCAGCCGTTCATCGCGGAGTTCGGCCTGCCGCGCGACGCGTTCGAGAACGTGATCGACGGGGTCGCGATGGATCTCGACACGACCCGGTACCAGACCTTCGATGATCTCCTCGAGTATTGCCACCGCGTGGCCTCGGCCGTCGGGATGATCTGCATCAGGATCTTTGGATGCCGGCACGAAGGTTCGCGCGAGTACGCGCTGAACCTGGGCGTGGCGCTCCAGTTGACGAACATCCTGAGGGACGTCAGAGACGATTTGTCTCGAGGCCGAGTGTATCTGCCGCTCGAGGATCTCGCGACTGCCGGATGCACGATCGACGATCTGTCGGCCGGCCGCGTGTCCGAGCCGGTCCGCCGGCTGCTCGAGCTCGAGTGCCGCCGCGCCCGGCTGTTCTACAGCCGGGCGGTCGAGGCGCGTCCTGCCGAAGATCGCCGGCGCCTGGTGGCGGCCGAAATCATGCGTGCGGTGTACTTCGAGACGCTCGAGCGCATCGAGGAGAGCGGGTACGACGTCTTCACGGCGCGCGTGCGGGTGCCGCGTCCTCGCCAGGCGCTGATCGCGCTCCGGCAATGGCTGTGGCCCTCATGACGTACGACGCGATCGTGGTGGGCGGGGGCTTTGCCGGCCTGAGCGCCGCCGTTCGCCTGACGAAGCGTGGCGTCCGCGTGCTCGTGCTCGAAGCGCGCGGCCGGCTCGGTGGGCGCGCCACGTCGTTCGAGGACCGCGAGACCGGAGAGCCCGTCGACAACGGCCAGCACGTGCTGCTCGGCTGTTACACCGACACGTGGGCGTTTCTCGGGGAGATCGGCGCCCTCGGCCACGTGCGCCTGGACCCCGCGCTCGCCGTGACCATGATCGATCGCACCGGACAGCGCACACGCTTGTCTTGTCCCTCACTTCCGCCGCCGCTGCATCTGGTCGCCGGTGTGATGGACTGGAGCGCGCTCGCGTGGAGGGACCGCCTGTCCATCCTTCGCATGCGCGCGCCACTCCGGCTCGCGCGAAGGCAGATGCAGCCCGGCGCGCGCGCCATCGCGGCCTCGCCGGGAGAGACGGTCGATAACTGGCTCATCCGGAATGGCCAGACCGCTCGGCTGCGCGAAATGCTGTGGGAGCCGCTGGCGATGGCCGCGCTCAACCAGCCGCCTTCGAGAGCGGCCGCGCCTCCCTTCGCTCGCGTGCTCGCTGAGATGTTCGGTCCCGATCCGAAGGCGGCAGCCATTGCGCTCCCCACGCGGCCGCTCGGCGACATGTACGCGGAGCCCGCGCGTGCGTACATCGAGGCGCGTGGCGGCGCGGTTCGAACGGGCGCGCCTGCCGTGGTTCACCTTCGCGAAGGCCGCGTCGGATGGGTCGAAAGCGGCGCCGATCGCTGGGACAGCGCCGCTGTCGTGGCAGCGGTGCCCTGGTTCGCGCTCGGCGACCTCTTTCAGGGCGACACCGCTCCGCTCGAGCCGATCCTGGCGCGAGCCCGGGCCGCCGAGGCCTCACCGATCGTCACCGTGAACCTGTGGTTCGATCGGCCGCTCTTCGACGAGCCCTTCATCGGCCTGCCGGGCCGTGCGATGCAGTGGGCGTTCGACCAGCGTTCCATCGTTGGCGGAGCCCTGTCGCACGTGTCGCTCGTGTCGAGTGGCGCGTCGCCGCTCGTGGCGCGGACCAACACGGATCTCATCGAACACGCGCATCAGGAGCTCCTCGACGCGCTGCCCACCGCGCGGCGTGTCCGGCGGCTTCGCGCAACCGTCATTCGAGAGCCGCGCGCGACGTTCTCGCTGGCGCCCGGTCAACCGGAGCGTCCCGGCGTCTCGACTCCAGTCCACGGCCTGCATCTGGCCGGCGACTGGATTGCGACCGGCTTGCCCGCTACGATCGAGAGCGCCGTCCGCAGCGGCCATGCGGCCGCGGATGCAATATCGGGTCATTTGGTCATTGAGTCATCTGGTCATTGATTGCCGCAGCACAATGACCCAATCCATGGCGTATCCCAGAGGCACTTGTGTTGACGCGCGTAGTGCAGGTCTTTAGACCTGCCAGACCTGCCGCCGCCGGTGGGGCAGGACTGAAGTCCTGCACTACGTTGGCGGCGGTACGTCGACTCAGGTACCTTCCGGGATCAGACGACTCGATGACTCGATGACCGAATTCATGAACTCCGTCGTTGTCCACTACAAGGAACTGGCGCTGAAGGGTCGGAACCGACCGTGGTTCATCCAGGTTCTGGTGCGGAACCTTCGTTCTGCGCTTCGAGGCGTCGACGTGGCGGCCGTGCGGTCGGTGATGGGACGAATCGAGATCGAGCTCGGCCCTGGCGCGTCATGGGCCGAGGCGCGCGAACGCGTACGAGACGTGTTCGGCATCGCGAACTTTTCGCTCGCCGGCCGCGCGCCGCACGACTTTCAGGCGCTTGCGGCCAGGATCCTCGCCGACCTCGGCGATCGACACGCCGCCTCTTTTCGCGTGAGCGTCCGCCGAACCGATAAGCGGTTTCCCCTCACGTCTCCGCAGATCGAGCGTGAGGTGGGGGGGCTCATCAAGCAGGCGAAAGGCTGGCGCGTGGATCTCGACGACCCGGCGCTGGACATCCACGTCGAGATGCTGCCGGAGCACGCCTTCTATTTCTTTGGCAAGGAGCCGGGCGCGGGCGGCCTGCCGACCGGGACGGGCGGCCGCCTGGCGTGTCTGCTGTCGGGCGGCATCGACTCGCCGGTGGCGGCGTATCGCATGATGCGGCGCGGTTGTACAGTGCTGTTCGTGCACTTTCACAGCTATCCGATTCTCTCGCGCGCGTCGCAGGAGAAGGTCCGCGAGATTGTCGCGCTCCTGACGCGGCACCAACTGCGGTCGCGGCTCGCGCTCGTGGCGTTTGGCGAGATCCAGCAGCAGGTGCTGCTCGCGTCGCCGCCCGAGCTGCGCGTCGTCGTCTACAGACGTCTGATGCTGCGCATCGCCGACCGGATCGCCCGCAAGTGGCACGCCAGAGCGCTCGTGACGGGCGAGGTGGTCGGCCAGGTTGCGTCGCAGACGCTCGAGAACCTCACCACGATCGCGGCCGCGACGACGATGGAGGTGCTGCGGCCGCTCGTCGGGATGGACAAGGACGAGATTACGAACGAGGCGGAACGCATCGGGACCCTGCCAATTTCCAACATCCCGGACCAGGACTGCTGTCAGCTCTTCACGCCCAGACATCCATCCACCAGGGCGCGGCGGGAGGATGTCGAGCGCGCTGAGGCCGCGCTGCCGATTGATGCCATGGTAGAGACAGCCGTGACCGGCGCTCTGATCGAGGACTTCCGGTTTCCGATGAAAACGGAGAAAGTCGACAGTTGACAGTTCACAGTTGACAGAAGACCTGCGCATGCTAAAAGTTAGTCGGTTGCGGTTAACTCTTCTGTCCGCCGAGGCCCCCATGTTTCAATCCGTGAAAGAACTGACCGATGCCGTGAAACCGGCGGCGAACGTGTTGAGCGATCGCGTCAGCGTGACCAATGCCGGAGCGATTGCGCCCGATCTCGTCGACAAGCTGGCGTGGACGGCGGCATTGGGCGCCGACGCCGACGTCAAAGGCACGGCGCGCTGGGTGATCCGGTCGCTGGCTGCGGCGAAGGGCGTGCGCCCGGCGTCCATTCACGACCTCTATATGGCGATGGGCCGCGGCGAGGCCAGCGGCTTCACCGTGCCGGCGATGAACGTGCGGGCGATGTCGTACGATACGGCCCGCGCCGTGGTCCGATCGGCCGCCAAGCTCGGCGCCGGCGCCTTCATCTTCGAAATCGCCCGCTCCGAGATCGGCTACACCGAGCAGCGTCCGCACGAATACGCCGCGATCGTGCTGGCGGCGGCTCTTCGCGAAGGCTTCACGGGCCCGATCTTCATTCAGGGTGATCACGTCCAGACCAACGCGAAGAAGTTCAACAGCCCCGAGCGCGACAAGGAGCTCGATGCGCTGCGCGCGCTGATCAAAGAGGAGATCGCCGCCGGGTTCTTCAACATCGACATCGATACCTCGACGCTCGTCGATCTGAGCAGACCGACGCTGGCGGAGCAGCAGGAAGTCAATGTCACGCTGGCGGCCGACTTCGCCGCGTTCATCCGTGGGTACGAGCCCCTGGGCGTCACCGTGTCGGTCGGCGGCGAGATCGGCGAGGTGGGCGGTAAGAATTCGGACGTGCACGAGCTGCACGCCTACATGGACGGTTTCAACAGGACGCTGAAAGAGCGCGGCGCGTCGCTCGTGGGACTGAGCAAGATCAGCGTGCAGACGGGCACGGCGCACGGCGGTTTCGTCAACGCCGACGGATCGATCCGGACCGACGTGAAGATCGATCTGAAGGCGCTCGAAGAGCTCTCACGCGTCGCGCGCAAGGATTATGGCCTGGCCGGCGCCGTGCAGCATGGGGCGTCCACGCTGCCGCCGGACGCGTTCGACGCGTTCCCACGGGTCGGCGCGTGCGAAATTCACCTCGCCACCGACTTCCAGAACATGGTGTACGAGCACCCGAAGTTTCCCGCCGATCTCAAGGCCGAGATGTACGCGTGGGTTCGCGAGCACGCCACCGAGGAGCGAAAGCCCAAGGACACCGAGGAACAGTTCATCTACAAGGCGAGGAAGAAGGCGATCGGCCCCTTCAAGCGGCGTATGTGGAGTATCAACGAAGACGTGCGCCGCGCCATCGGCCAGTCACTCGAGGAGCGCTTCACCTTCCTGATGCGCCAGCTGAAGATCGACGGCACCGCGCAGGCCGTCGCCCGATTCGTCAAGGCGCCGCAGCTCCGGCTCGACCGCGACGCCGAGATCGTGGCTGCCGGCGGCAAGATCACGGCCGCGGAGAAGAAAGCGGAAGGGCTGGCTGATTAGCGTCCCTCAGTCCGGAATTCCCGGATACGCGAGCGGTCCGGCCGGGAATACTTCCAGGAAGATCACTTTCATCTCCACCCCCGGACGACCAAGATCGAAAAAGACGTCGAAGGCGTGCCAGCCGCCGCTGATGAAAATCGTCAGCTTGTCGTTCGAGATGGCGCCCGAGGGGTTCCGCTGGCGTCCCGCGTCGAATCCGTACTGCTTGAGGTGCCAGATCGTCCGCAGCAGCAGCTCTTCGGCGCGCGAGATGCCCTCCGATTCCGTCGGGGGCGCGGCTGTTAGAGTTGGGAACTCGCGGCCTGTCGCGTACACCACCTGCTCGGCCTGTTCGAACGTGAGAGGTCCGGGTTGGACATGATTCGGATTCGCGGACGGCGCCGGTGATGCCGCTGGCGGCTCCGGCGCCGGTGGAGCGGGCGGCGGCGGCGTCGGCTCGTTTGGCGCCGGGCGATGCAGCGTTTCTTCGCCCTGAACGGGCCCGAGGCACGTGTCTCCCGAAAACGGAATGCGGATCGACTCGTTCCCCGTGATGTACCCGGTGCCCCTCAGAGAGAACGGGCACGAGATCACGCCCTGAACGGTGGCCGTTCCGCTCAGTTGCAGAGCGACTTCCGTGCCGGCCGCGTCCAACTGGCCCGAGGCGTTGCCCGACACCAGGATCACGGCCGCACAGATCGCGTAGAACTGACCGGCGAGCGAGCTCGATGTCTGGCTGGTGATCGCCCACTGGAAGGTGCTGCAGCTCGAGGCGCTCAGGTTCTGCGGCACGATCGACGACCAGATGCCCGTGAGCGTGCCCGATCCGCTCGGCCCCGACGGCAACGACGGCGCGGTCGGCGAGAGGAGGGTCTCTTTGTGCTCGAAGCCGGCGCACGCTGAGGCCGTTGTCGTGACTAGCAGCGCGCCCATCCACAAAGAAAGCGCCCGGTTCATGGCTCCCAACTTTTTCCCAACTTCCGTTCGGTGGCGTCCCGTCGCTCGCCGATCACCAATTTGTCATCGAGCCTACGGATGTGAGTGAGTCCGGCGATCGCCTCGAGCGGTTTCCCGAAGGAAAACGCGCTACGGCCGAACAGGATGCAGGAGGCCGGCCAGATAGTCGCGAAGACCCTCGTGGGTGCTCCGGAATGCCAGATCGTGCCAGGGAAGGGCCGCGGTGTCGAACTCAGCCGTTTCGAGGCCCTCGTCGTCGATCGACAGCGATCCGCCAATGGCGGTCGCCGCGTAGACTACGATGACCGGTGCGCGGCCGGCGTACGAGTAGATGTTGACGAGGCCGTCGAGGCGCACGTCGAGCCCGCATTCTTCGCGCGCCTCGCGCACGGCGGCGGCCGTGAGCGGCTCGCCGCGGTCGACGTACCCGCCGGGAAACACCCATTTGCCGTAGCCTGGATCGATGGCGCGCCTGACGAGCACGAGGCGGCCCGACATCGCGCGAATGACGGTGCCGACGGCGATTTTCGGATCGAGATAGAACACAAAACCGCAGAGGCTGCACACGAGGCGCTCGGGTTCGGTGGCCTTCAGGAGCTTTCGCTCGAGCGCGCCCCCGCAGGTCGGGCAGAACCGGTAGTCGTGCGCCTCGTCGTGTGGATGCAACTTTGTCCCGTGCTTCCAGGCCCAAGTATAATTCCACCGCCATGTCCATCCTGAAGGTCGCTCGCATGGGCCATCCCGTGCTGCGCGGGAAGGCCCGCGCGATCGAGCGGGCCGAGCTCAAGAGCTCGGCGGTGCAGAAGCTGATCGACGACCTGATCGAGACGATGAACGAGTATCACGGCGTCGGCCTGGCGGCGCCCCAGGTGCACGAGGGCCTCCGGCTCTTCGTGGCCGCGCTCGACGCCGACGGCGATGAGGGCGACGAGGCCGATCCGCGCGAGCCCGTCGCGATCATCAATCCCGAGATCGTCCCCGTCGGATCCGACATCGTCGAGGACTGGGAGGGATGCCTGAGCATTCCCGACGTTCGCGGGCGCGTGCCGCGGGCGCGGGAGATCGTCGTCCGTGCCTACGATCGGCGCGGGGAGCGCATCGAGCTTCGGGCCCACGATTTTTCCGCGCGCGTCCTGCAGCACGAGACCGATCACCTCGACGGGATCCTGTTCTTCGATCGGATGCGATCGCTCGAGACGCTGACGTTTCTCGACGAGTACGCGAGGCACTGGGCGAAGGGCGACTAAGACTAGGCCACCCTTACTGCTCGAGCTTCGCCATCCAGTTCATCACGATCGCGGTCAACTCTGGTGTCGTTTTCTTTCCAGCGCCCGCTCCGACTGCAGCCGTTCCAGCTCCACCTCTGAGTGATCCGCGAACCTCATGGCGTCGGCGATGGCGCGGTGGCCCGCGACTTCGGCGATGGCCGTGTGCATCAGCTGGCATACGCGCCGGTATGAAGGATGGCCCTGGGGCGCGGTGCGCAACTCGATGACATGCATGGCTTCGCGCGCGTTCATGTCCATATAGAAGCGCACGCGATACGCCATGACGACGGCGTAGGGCGCGGCGTCGCCGAGGCCGCGCGCGACGAGCGCTGCGTGGAGCTCCGCCGACCGGTCCATGATCTCGCGCCAGTCTGCTAGCGCGCCTGCCTCTTCGATGGCTGCCGGTTCGGTGAACCCGTGATCGGGCGAGAGCGGCTGCCATTCGAGCGTCAGCAGGCGGTGGCGCTGCAGATCGCGGAACGCGCCGTAATCGGCGAGCACGTCGAAGCGATACCGCGTGCGCTCGAACGCGCGACCGGGCTTGTGGCGCCGGTTCGTGCGGTCGCCCACGTACGCCCGCAGGATGGCCGCCCTTTCCTCGGCCGACAGGCGACGAGCGATGTCCAAGAGCTGGTCGTCGGGCAGGTCGGAGACGGCGTACAGCGCGGAGGCGACGACCTTGATTTCGCCGTCGGGATCGAACTCGGTGAGCGTGACTTCGTCGCGCGGCTGCGGCCGCTCACGTTCGATGATCGTGGCGGCGGCCGATTCGAATCCCTTCCGCGTGCGCGTGAGGTAGTCGATCCAGCGGCCGCCGCGGTCTGGCTGATCGACCCGCGCGAGAAACGCCGGGATGACCTGACGGAGCTCGGCGAGCATTGCGCGGCCGCAGGTCTGCACTTCGTCGAGCGGGTGGGCGAACGTCCGGAGGAGCAACGCTTCGAAGGCCTGGCCACTGCCGAACAATCCGACGTTCGAGGTCGTCGCCGCGGGGAGGAGGCCGCGCAACGTGTCGAGTGCCTTCGCGCGAATCACTGAGCGATAGACCGCATCGGAATCGTCAGGCGACTTCGGATACTTTGCGCGGAAATGCGCTTCCATGGCGGGAATCCAGCGCGCGTAGGTTTCGAAGGCGGCGTCGAGCGTCTGGCTGAACTGGCCGGCGAGCGATGTGCGCGCGACTTCGGCCGGCAGGTGGTACTTCCATCGGCCGTTCGGCCGGTCCGTGTACGGCACGTAGCGCGTCGACTGCTCGAGGTACGCCATCAACCGGCCCCATTCGAGCACTTTGGTCAGCACGTTGGACGCGCCTTCGCAAGCGAGGTGCGCGCCGCCGAGCTGCGCCACCGAGTCGTCACCGTATTCACTGAGCACGCGCGCGTACAAGCGGTCTGCTCGTTCGGTCCCCACGCCTGCGGTCGTCTGCTGTTCGCCGCCGGCGTCGGTTGAGGGCGAGGTCACCTGGCCGAGGAACTCGTCGAGAAACAAGCGGCGCAGCGACTTCGCCGATCGTGAGTAGCGCGCGAACAGCGCGCCCTTGACGGTTTCTGGCAGGTTGACGAGCGCGAAGACCGGCCGGTCGGTGTTGGTGAAGTAGGGTTGCAGCGTGCGCGTTTCCTCCGCCGTAAAGGTATCGCGCGACAGGGTGGGGACGGGCACGGTTGGCGGACATTATCCTACGGCGTGGGAGGAAACCACAGCGACGCCTGCCGGCTCCGCGTCGATCCATTCATGACCGGGGCGCGACTTCGTCGTCCCACGCGAGCATCTTGACATCAATGAATATGAACATCATGATGCTGACATGAGGACGACCATTACGCTCGAGCCCGAAGTGGCGAAACGGCTGCGGAGCGAGATCCGCCGTACGGGCAAGGCGATGAAAGCGCTGGTCAACGAGGCCCTCAAGCTGGGCCTCGGGATGAGCGGAAAGCCGGTCCGCCCCTCCCGATTCGAAGTGCGTCCTCACGCGTTCGGGTTCAAGCCCGGGATCGATCTGGATCGAATCAATCAGCTCGTCGACGAGATCGAGGCCGAGGACGCCGCCGGAACGATCCGTTCGTGATTCTCCCGGACGTCAACCTGCTGCTGCACGCATATAACCGGGAGTCGCCTGCCCACGTCGAGGCCAGGGCGTGGTGGGAGGACTTGCTGAACGGCACGCAGCCCGTCGGTCTGGCCTGGGTCGCCATTCTAGGCTTCATCCGCGTCACCACGCACCGGCAGGTCTTGCTGAATCCCTTGCCAGCCGCGGTCGCGTGCGCGGACGTGCGCGCCTGGCTCGCGCGGCCTTATGTGAGCGTGCTCCACCCGGGCGATCGCCATGCGGAGATTCTGTTCGGGCTGCTCGACTCGCTGGGGACCGCCGGCAACCTCACGACCGACGCGCATCTGGCCGCTCTGGCCATCGAGCACCAGGCCGAGCTGCACTCGACCGACGCGGACTTTGGCCGCTTTTCGGGACTCCGCTGGGTCAACCCGCTTGCCTGAAAAACACCCGATGCCTCTATTCCGTCATCGACTGACCGTGAGATTTCGCGACTGCGACTCGATGGGCCACGTCAACCACGCGGTCTACTTCACCTACATGGAGCAGTGCCGCTTCGCGTTATGGCGCGAGCTCGGGGGCGGCGCGGGATTGCCCGGCGCCGGCACGATCGTGGTGCACGCCGAGTGTGACTACCGCGCGCCCGCTTTCGTGCACGACGAGCTCGAGATTCGCCTGACCGTCGGCGACATTGGCCGCTCGAGCTTCGCGTTTCTCTATGAGATCGTCCATGCTGCGAACGGGCGCCGAATCGCCGAGGGCAAGACGGTCAACGTCACGTACGACTACGGCACCGCACAGACGATCCCGATCCCTGAGACCACCAGGGCGCTCCTCGAACAGGCCAGATAGGGCCGGGCAGGGCGCGCCCCCCGGCCCGCGCGACGAGCGTGAGTGAGCGTTTGTGTGGCCCCGCGATCAGCAAAGGGTGGGAGAGCGTCTGGAAGCGGACGAAAGAGCGACAAATAGGCGGGATTTGACAGCATTGTGAAATTGTTCACATAATCGGAGCGTTCCCCAATCGGAAACGCCCATGTCCCATGATCGACCTCGACCAGTGGGGTCAGAGTGGGGTCAGGCGTAGGGTCGGAGTGGGGTCAGACCCGGTCAATGATCGACCTCGACCACGTCACCCGCCAGTTCGACGGCAAGCGCCGCGTCGTCGCCCTCGACGACGTCTCGCTGTCGATCCCGCGCGGCGAGATGGTGTCGATCATCGGTCCGTCCGGCTCCGGCAAATCGACGCTCCTCAACCTGGTGGGCGGCCTCGACCGCCCCACCTCGGGCCAGGTGCGCGTCGCCGGCCAAGCGCTCGCCGGGCTGCCCGACGACGAGCTCACGCGTGTCCGCCGCGACTCCATCGGTTTCATCTTTCAGTTCTTCAATCTCCTCCCGACGCTCTCCTGCCTGGAAAACGTCGGATTGCCGCTGCACCTTCGCGGCTGGCCGCGTGCGAAGGTCCGCGAGCGCGCGACTGAGCTCTTGGAACTGGTTCAGCTGACCGACCGCTTGCAGCACCTGCCCGAGGAGCTCTCCGGTGGAGAGCGCCAGCGCGTCGCCATCGCGCGCGCGTTGTCGATCTACCCGCCGATCCTCCTGGCCGACGAACCGACCGGCAACCTCGACACGCAGACGGGTGCGGACATTCTGGCACTCATTTCCGATTTGCATGCGCGCCTGGGATCCACCGTGGTGATCGTCACGCACGACATGAAGGTGGCGGGAAGCTGCCAGCGGACGATCGCGCTTCGCGACGGCCGTGTCGTCGAGGACATCCGGCGTTCGCGGACAGCGCCTCCGGGGAAAGTGGTCGGGGGTTGAACGATGCAGCTACTGGTGCTCATCTCCTGGCCGTACTTTCGCAAGCACATCCTGCGGACGCTGTTGACCGTGGCCGGCATCGTGCTCGGCGTCGCCGTGTTCGTCGGCATGCACACGGCCAACCAGAGCGTGCTCTTCGCGTTCAACCGCACGGTCGATCGCATCGCCGGGAAGACCGAGCTGCAGGTCACGGCGGGCGAGACCGGTTTCGACGAGGAAGTTCTCGAGCGCGTGCAAAGCGCGGAGTCGGTTCGCGTCGCGGTTCCGATGATCGAAGCGGTCGTCGACTCCCAGATTCCGGGCGAGGGAAGCCTTCTCATCCTCGGCGTCGACATGACGGGCGATCGCAGCCTGCGCGAGTACGACCTCGAATCGGGCGATGAGGCGGTGATCGACGATCCGCTCGTGTTTCTGGCGCAACCCGACTCGATCATCCTGACGAGCGAGTTCGCCGGCAAGAACCACTTCACGGTGAACAGCCAGGTCCCCCTCGGCACCGCGTTCGGGGTCAGGCGCTTCACGGTGCGCGGCATCATGAAGTCGTCCGGACTGTCGAGTGCGTTCGGCGGCAACCTGGCGATCATGGACATCTACGCCGCGCAGAAGATGTTCGGCCGCGGGCGCACCTTCGATCGGATCGATATTGCGGTCACACCGGGCCGGACGATCGCCGAGGCGCGGGAAGAGCTTCGGGCGCTGCTCGGCCCGGGGTTCCAGGTGGACCCGCCGTCGGGCCGCGGACAGCAGTTCGAAGCGATGACGGCGGCGTACTCGATGATGGTGAGCATCTCGAGTTTGTTCGCGCTGTTCATCGGCATGTTCATCATCTACAACGCGTTCGCGATCGCGGTGACGCAGCGGCGCGCGGAAATCGGCATCCTTCGCGCGCTTGGCGCCACGCGCGGACAAATCCGCCGGCTGTTTCTGGTCGAGAGCGCGGTGACCGGCCTTGTGGGGTCGATCGGCGGCCTGGCGTTCGGGTTGATCATCGCGCGCGGCATCGCGGCGTCCATCGGCGATCTCATCAACGACGTCTACGGCGTAGCCCAGCGCGCGGATGAAATCGCGACGAGTCCAATGCTTCTCGGCCTGGCCCTCGTCATAGGCATCATCACGAGCATCGTGGCGGCCTTCATCCCGGCGCGCCAGGCGGCCCGCGTCGATCCGGTTCAAGCCCTGCAGAAGGGAAAGTACCAAGTGTTGTCGGCCGGGGAGAATCGCGTTCGCGCGGCGCTCGCCGGGATCTTCGCGGTCGTGTCGGTCGCATGTCTGATGGCGTCGAGCTCGAGGGTCGTGTTCTACATCGGCTTCGCGCTGGCCATCGCGGTCGCGCTGCTGCTGGCTCCGCTTCTGTCGCTCGCGTTGTCGCGCGCGATTCGGCCGCTCCTCAAGTGGCTCCGCCCGGTGGAAGGCGCGTTGGCCGCCGACAGCCTCATCCAGACTCCGCGCCGAACGTCGGCCAGCGTGGCCGCCCTCATGCTGTCGCTCGCCGTGGTCGTGGCGTTCGGAGGCATGGCCGGCGCCAGCTACAGCTCGATCATCGACTGGATGAACACGGCGTTGAACCCCGATCTGTTCGTCATTCCGTCCCAGGACCTCACGATTCGCACGCTGCGGTTCCCGGCGGAGATGGCGCAGGAGCTGGCGGCGCTCCCGGGCGTCGGCCGTGTGCAGCGGGTCCGCAACGCGCGCATCATGTTTCGCGGGACGCCCATCATGGTGGTTGCCACAGAGATCGCGAGCCTGTCAGAAACCGTGCGACGGCCTCCCATCGAAGGTGACGCCGACGCGATGTACCGGTTGACGGCCGCGGGTCAGGGCGTGATGGTGTCGGAAAACCTGGCCCAGCTGCAGACGCTCAAACTGGGTGAGACACTCGAGATTCCCGCGCCCGAGGGTGTCGTCAGGCTGCCGATCGTCGGCATCCTCGTGGACTACTCGGATCAGCAGGGAACGGTGCTGATTGACCGGACAGTGTTCGAGCGGTACTGGCGCGACGATTCGGTCAACGCCTTTCGCGTGTACCTTGCCGCCGGCGCCGACGTGCCGGAGGTGAAGCGGCGCATCCTCGAGCGGTACGCGGGCGAGCGGCAGGTCTTCGTGCTGACGAACACCGAGCTCAAGGCCTATATCCTGAGAATCACCGACCAGTGGTTCGCGCTCACCTCGGTGCAGATCGCCGTGGCCGTGCTCGTGGCGATTCTCGGAATCGTGAACACGCTCACGGTCTCGATCACGGACCGCAGGCGCGAGATTGGGGTGCTGAAGGCCGTCGGGGCGCTCGGCGGGCAGATTCGGCGGACGATCTGGATGGAAGCGTTGAGCGTCGCGACGCTCGGCCTGGTTCTCGGCTTCGCGCTCGGCGCGGTGAATCTGTACTACATCCTCCAGATCGTGCAGCACGACATTGCCGGTATGCGGCTCGACTACATCTTTCCCGTGTCGGTCACGCTGGCGCTCATCCCGACGATGCTCGCTTCGTCATTCATCGCGGCGATCTGGCCGGCCGAGTCGGCCGTCCGCGGCTCGCTCGTGGAGGCCCTCGAATATGAATGACGGGCAGCCGCCTTCGCGCCGAAGGCGCTTCGGCGTGCCACGCCGTAGCTCGCTCCATCATTCCGCGAGCGGAGGCGGGACGGGGCAGCGAGGGAGTGCCCGCGGCAGCGTGAGGAAGACGCGAAGATCCAATGAAGGTCTTCTTCGTGCCTTCGTGCCTTCGTGGCCTGGAAATGTTGGCGGCGTGTTGCTGATTGGCTGGCTGCTGGGCGCCGGGCACGCGTTCGCGCAGGACGCGCGCGCCATCGTGGCGGAAGCGCAGCGGCGGACGGAGGCGACGTCACAGCGCTACGAGGGTGTGCTGCAGGTCTTCAACGCCAAAGGCGCGATTGCCGACAAACGGTGGCTGCTCGAGCGGCTGGGCTCGCACGGCAACAGCCGGATGGTGCTGCGGTTCACGGCGCCGGCCGAGGTGAAGGGCGTGGCCATGCTGGTCGTGAATCATCCCGATCGCGCGTCCGATCAGTGGATGTGGACGCCCGCCATCGAACGAGACCGGCGCATCGCGCTGCAGGATCGGTCGACGCAGTTTTTCGGGACCGATTTCAGCTTCGAGGATCTCGAAGAGCGCGACGTCGATCAATTCGATTACACCCTGCTCGGCGAGGAGGCGGTCGATGGCGCTTCTTGCTGGAAGATTCAATCGGTGCCCAAGAAGAGCAAGACGTCGCAGTACACGCGGTCCATGGTTTGGATTCGGAAAGACAACTACGTCCCCGCTCGAGTGGAAAGTTATGTCAGAGACCAGGCGGCGCGACGCTTGAACTACAGCGACATTCACACTGTGCAGGGCATCTGGACCGCCCGGGTCCTCGAGATGTCCGATCTGCGCCGGGGCAGCCGCACGCGTCTGACCCTCGACAAGCTCGAATACAATCTGCCGCTGAAGGAAGAGAACTTCACGCTGCAGGCGCTTCGACGCCAGTGAGCGTCTGCGGCCACACCCCGCGCGCCAGTGCATCGGCGCGCGGCGCGCGAGGCGCCGCAGTTGTCCTGGCGGTCGCCTGCACATTCGGTGGCACGGTGCGCGCGCAGTCCATCACCTACCGCGGTTTCGTCGAGGGCCGCGGCGTCCTGTTTCCGCAGGACACTCTCGGCGATTCGCGAAATCTCGTGACCGATGGTCTCGTACGAGGCGAAGTGTTTGCCAGATCCGTGCCGTGGCTTGGGCTGGCTGTCGGCGTCGACCTGCGAGCCAACAACCACGATCACGTCGAGGAGTCCTGGCACGTTGATTTGGCCGATCGCGGCACGCTGCGGCCGCGTGTCTCGATTCGCCGGCTGACGGCCACCATCAGCCGCGGACCACTCTCGATCGATATCGGCAAGCAGTTCATCCGCTGGGGCAAGGCCGACATCGTCAACCCCACCGATCGGTTTGCTCCCCGCGATTTTCTGAACGTGATCGATAGCGAGCTCTTGGCCGTTCGCGGCGCACGCGCGGTCCTCGAGCTCGGCTCGAACACGCTCGACGCGGTGTGGGTGCCCGTGTTCACGCCGAGCCGCCTGCCGCTGCTCAACCAACGGTGGACGGCTGTCGAGTCCGGCGTGGACCTCGAGGCTCAGAACGAAGACAACGCGTTTCCGCGACGGTCGCAGGCCGGCGTGCGCTGGGGACGCCTCGGCGGTGGGCACGAGTACTCGGTGTCGTTCTACGAGGGCGTCAATCATCTCCCGAACCTCGTGCCCCAGTTGCCGCCCAGCGACGCGCCACCGGGTGCGCCATTTGTCATCATCTTTCTCGATCACATCGACGTCGTCAGGCGATATCCGTCGCTCCGCATGTTCGGAGGCGACGGCGCGGTGCCGACGCGCTGGTTCACGGCCAAGGGCGAAGTCGCCTATTTCACCTCGTCCACGCCGACCTCCGATGAGTACGTGCTGTACGTCGCACAGCTCGAGCGCCAGACGGGTGAGTGGCTGCTCGTGGGAGGTTACGCGGGCGAGGTAGTCACCGCTCGCCGGAGCAGCCTGATGTTCGCGCCGGATCGCGGTACGGCCAGGACGATTCTCGGGCGCGCGTCATACACGATCGACGTCAACCGAACCGCGGCCGTCGAGGCGGCCGTTCGTCAGAACGGAGATGGCCTCTACGTCAAGGGCGAATACTCGCAGGCACGAGGGCAGCATTGGCGCGCGACGCTCACCGGTGCGCTCATTCGAGGGGAGCCGGACGACTTTCTCGGACAGT
>MEKT01000075.1 GCA_001767435.1 Acidobacteria bacterium RIFCSPLOWO2_02_FULL_65_29
ATGCTGTCGGTGGGCGGAGGCTGGAGCAGCTACCAGGTTTTCCGCCAGACCGGCGGTCCGCCGGCGGGCAGCCGCCCCGAGCTTCTCGGCGCGTCCAACGAGCTGTACGGCTACTACGCGGATCTGGACATCCGTCCTTCGCGTACCGTGCGCGTGCGACCGTACCTTCTGAAGGTTCAGGACAGCGGCGGGCCCAGCAGTTCGGACCTCAACCTGGACAAGGATTTCAATGCCGCCACCACCCCGCGCGACGGCAATTTCCAACCGCTCTGGGCCGGGCTCGCGGTGAGCGCCGATGCCAAGCCCTGGAAGTTCGATGCGGAAGCCGTGTCCCTTTCCGGCGATATCACGCGCGGGCGCAAAGTGAGCGCCAGCGCCGCGTTCGCACGGGTCGCGCGCGAGCTGGGCAAGGCCGGCTCGCTCGGGGACCTCACGCTCGCGCTCGAGGCCGGACGCGGGTCGGGCAATGGCACGGCCGACGCCTCCCTGGGCACGCTGCGCAATTTCAACGCGCTGTTCCTGTGCCGGGACCGGCACATGTTCGGTAACATCTTCAGCCAGGACATCCGGGCCGGTTACTTCCTGTGGGACAGCAACCTCTCCAACATCACCTACGTGCGGCTCGACGCGACGGTGGAGCCGGTGAAGGGCCTGAAGGCGACGCCGTACGTGACGAGGATCTGGACGACCAAGGAGGTGTTCGCCGGCGCCGGCCCGGTGTTCGACTGGAGCACAGGTTTCGGAGCCGGCGCGAGCACCGCGAGCGCCACGCGCACGACCCGGGACGTGGGCTGGGAGTTCGGCATAAACGCGAGCTACCCGTTGCTTCGCAACGTCGATGGGTTCCTCAGCCTGGGCTATTTCCGGCCGGGAGCCGTGTACGCGAAGCCCGACGGCAGCAACCCCAAGCGCGCCCTCGAGATGGTCTTCGGCGCGGAGCTCAAGTTCTGACGATGAAGACGATCGGCTTCGGCGTACTCCTGCTGTGGGCGTGCATGGCGATGGCGGCTCATGTGGAGCAACCATCCGTTGCGGATAGCCATACCCCGGTCAGGATCCTTGTCGCGCACGCCGAGGCATCTCCGATGACGTTCTTGCTGCGGGCCGAGACCGCCGGCCTGAAGTCGCCGCTGCAGTTCCGCTGGAGCCTCGGAAACGGCGGGGAATGGCAGGGTCCGCAGCCGCCGCCCCAGACCTATGACGGCGGCCGCTATGACGTCATGGTGACTGTGACCGATGCCGACGGACTCATCAGGAAAACGAGCCTCACCATCGAGGTCGAAGGCGAGCATCAACATTGAACGAGGCAGGCTTCTTCGAGCAAAGGACAAAGGCATTCGTATGAACTACGCGGTGATTGTCGCGTTGCTACTGTGGGCTGCCGCCGGGTGGGCCCAGGACGGGCCGAGCGTGCGGATTACCCAGAGCGACGGCAGCGTCGAAATCCGCAAGAGCGGCGCGCAGGCGTGGCGGCCGGCGAAAGAAGGCGACACGCTCGAGCGCGGAGACAGGATTGCCGCCAGGGACAAGTCCGCGGCGCTGCTGCTGTGGTCCAACGGCAGCATGGTGAAGGTCTACCCCAACACCGAGATCGAGCTCGCCGGGGTCAACTACGATCTCGAGAAAAAGATGGAGACGACAATCCTCGACCTCGGCAAAGGGCGCGTCTTCGTGAAGGCGCAGGTGCCCGATCACATGTTCACCGACTTCAAGGTGCGCATGGGAGGGCTCGACGTGCGCACGCAAGGGGCGGAGTTCGCCCTCGCGCACGATCAGGATAAGAAGGGCTTCACGGCCTGGACCCTCCTCGGCCGGCTGTTCACCGATGCGGGAGGCACGCGGGTGCGCATCGACGGCGGGCAGCAGGCCGCCATCGCCGCGGGTGCGGGCGATGTGAAGCCGATGGACGAGAAGATCCGGCAGTCGCTGACCAAGGTCTCGAAGGATCTCGGGGGCAGCCTCCTCGCGGAGGAGGTCGGCGCGGCCGCGGGCGGCAAGCTCGTCGCGAAGATCGGCGGTCTCGCCAGCCGGCGCGGCAACGCGCCCTACAAGGTGAATCTGAAGGCCCTGGTGGGAGGGGGCAGCGGAAAAATCAAGTCCTACGGCTGGGAGTTCGGCGACGGCGAGTCCGCCGCTGGAAGGGATGCGGAGCACACGTTCACCCAGGGGCTGTACGTCGTCATCCTGCGGGTCGAGGACGAAAATGGCCAGAAGGCTTCGGCCCAGACCGGCATTTCGGTGGAAATAGACTGCGGTTGCTGACAGTTTCCCGGTCGGCGCAGCGCTGGAACCCGACGGGATGAAGAAGCGGGACGAGTAGCATTCAGTCCCCGAAAACGGCAGCCCACATCGAAGGAAAATTGACGATGAAAAGGACAGCGGCACGGGCGAAAACGCGACCAACGAAACCGGCCTTGCCGAGTACCTTCAAGGAATTCGTCGCCCGCTTTCCGGCGATCAGCAGAGCGCACGAAACGACGGCGCGCGCTGTTCAGAAAGCGGGCCCGCTCGACCGAAAGACCTGCGCGCTCATCAAGATCGGCATCAGCATCGGCGCCGGATTGGAAAGCGCCACGCGCAGCCACGTGCGCCGCGCGGCGGAGCAGGGTGCGACCGAAGCCGAAATCGAGCAGGCCATTCTGCTGGCGGTCAATACCTGCGGATTTCCCCGCACCGTGGCCGCGTGGCAGTGGGCGCAACAGGCGCGCAGAAAAGCGCGCCGCTAGCTGAAAAGCGTCAAGAGGGCGTCTGGTGACTGACCGCGCGAGAGCGCTCGGACTGTTCGCGTTCGTCCTGGCGCTGATCCTGCCCGGGCCTGCGCGAGCGCAGGGCAGGGCAGGGGATGCGGTGCCGTCCGCCGTCGTCGCCGGGACCGTCGAGCTGGTCGAGGGCTATGTGCGGTTCTTCGATCGCAGCCTGCGCGCCCGCGCGCCGGGGCTCGGCGAGCCGATCCTCGAGGGCGAGGCGGTCGTCACCGGCGCCGACGGCGAGGTGCACCTGAGGATGCAGGATGGCGGCCTTATCGCCGTCCGCCCGGGCACGTACCTGCGCATTGCTGGCTTTCGCGCCGAGGGTGAAGAGAGCGACCGTCTCGCGATCCGGCTGCTCGAGGGAAGCTTCCGCTCGGTCACCGGCTGGATCGGGAAGTTCGCGCGCGGCAACTACAGGGTCCAGACGCCCAACGCCGTCATCGGCGTGCGCGGCACCGATCACGAACCGTTCTACATTCCCGAAACCTCGACCCTCGGCGAGCCGGGCACCTACGACAAGGTAAATGCGGGGAGCACGTACGTCGAAACGGAGGTCGGGCGCGTCGGCGTCGACCCCGGACGCGCCGCGTTCGCGGCTCTGAGGCCGGCCGAGCCGCCGCGCCTGCTCGATCGCATACCGGCCCATTTCCGGCCCACGAAAAACGAGGCGCGCATCGCGCGCGGTTACGAAGGAATGCAGGAGCAGCTGGACCGGATGCGCGAGGACCGGCGCAATGAGATGCGGGGGCAAGGCCGGACGCCGGATTCGATGCGCGATGGGCAGCGGCGCGGGGGAGGCGGCGCGCGCCGCGGTGGTCACTAGTATCGAAGATACAATCCGCGGGCGGGACCTGAGGAGGCGGCGACGATGAGACTCGCGGCAGTTCTACTGCTCCTGGCGTGGGGAACCGCTGTCGTGGCGCAGGAAGCCTCGAGCGTGCGGCTCACGGAGACCGACGGCAGCGTCGTCGTCCGCAAAAGCGGCGCCAAGGCCTGGAGGGCGGCAAGAGAGGGCGACATTCTCGAGCGCGGCGACCGGGTCGCCGCCAAAGCCAGGTCCGCGGCGCTGCTGCTCTGGTCCAACGGCAGCATGGTGAAGCTCTATCCGGACAGCGAAATCGCGCTGACGGGGGTGACCTTAGACCTCGCGAACCGGATGGAAACCACGCTCCTCGAGCTGGAGAGGGGGCGATTGTTCGTCAAGGCGCAGGTGCCCGACCACCTGTTCACCGATTTCAAGATCCGCATGGGTTCGCTCGAGGTGCGCACGCAGGGCGCCGAGTTCGCGATTGCGCCCGACGCGCAGAGGAAGAGCTTCACCGCATGGGTCCTCTCCGGCCGCGTCACCTCGGACCTGACCCCGTGGGCGCGCGGGCGGATCGAGGAGGGCCGCCAAGGCACGATCGCGACGGCTGCCAAGCCGGATTTAGCCGATCTCAACAAGCCCATGGACGACAGGATCTGGCAGGCGCTGGCGAAGGTCTCGCGGGACCTCGGCGGCAGCCTGCGCACGGACGAGATCACCGCCGGTCCCGGAGGAAAGCTCGTCGCCAGGATCGGCGGCGTGAGGAGCCGGCGCGGTAACACGCCCTACAAGGTGAGCTTCAAGGCGCTGACCGCGGGCGGCAGCGGCCGGATCAAGTCGATTCTCTGGGAGTTCGGCGACGGCGAATCGGCCACCGGGCGCGAGGCCGAGCACACCTTTACCCTGGGGCTCTACACGGTCGTGCTGCGCGTCGAGGATGCCGACGGCCAGAAAGCCTCGGCCCAAGTCGGCATCCTGGCGCAGCGCGACTGCGGCTGCTGAACTACGTCACATCTGACCTTGGGGTCGTACAGGGTTTTGGAACTGCCCACATCTTTAGGGCAGTTCTCCGGAGTGTGGGTCCAAGCGACGTGGCGCAACATGCTTGTCACCTCCTTTCAAGTCTTGGCTTCCCATCTTTTCTTTAGGCCCATCGGCCTTAAGAAGAGATCCGAGGGACACCAATCCGTCACGCTTTCCTGAATCTTCAAGACCCCCATGAGGGCTACCAATCCCAGCGCAACGGGAAGGCTGACCCAGTAGACGATGGCGGCGAAGACGAGCAGCATGACGCCCTGCAACAACGCTCTGGCGGTTTCCAGATACATAGCTTTCACCTCCTCGGGCCGGATATTCCCGGCCCTTCCGTTCGCCGATGCCCGGTCGGCGCGGCTTACATCTTCCAGCCGTAGGCGACTCCGAACGAGTTCTGGTACATCTTGAGAGTCTCGGTGCCGCCCACGCCGAGGAGCGCGGTCGCCGAAGGCCCGCTCACGGACTTGCTGAACGCGTGCATGTAGGAGGCCGTCAGTTCGCTCTTGTTCGGGAGCGTCCACGTCGCACCCAGCGTGAGGTGGGTTTCCACCACGCCCGGCGCGATGATGTTGAAGCTCACGTCGTCCATCGAGTTGCCGCGGATGGGCGACTTGCCGTGATTGATCCCGCCTCGCAGCGTCAGGGTCCTGCTGTACTCGTACTCCATCCCGAGCTTGAACACGGTCTGGTCGCGCCAGTTGAAGCCGGAGCCGTTCGAATCACCGAGCCGGTTGGGCGCAACCGGCGGAATCGCGACCAGGCTGTTGGTGACGCCGTTGGCGATCGACTTCACGTCGTGATAGTTGATCTGCTGGATGTCGAGAGCGAGCGTGAGCTTCGGCGTCGCCTTGAAGGCGATGCCGACGTTGTAGTTCTCCGGGATGTCGAAATCCCCCTCCTCGGCGAACAGGCCCCTGTACTTGTCGAACTTCTTCATCCGGATCTTCGAGGAATAGGCGGCGCCGAGGGTGACCCTGTCGGACACCTTGCCCATCCAGCCGACGCGCACCCCGAAACCCGTGGCGTCGTCATAGCCCTTGTTGCTCACTTCGTTCGGGTTGCTGGAAAAGCCCAGCTCGCCGAACGCCTGCAGGCCGTCCACCTTGAAGCGCTGGTAGCCAAGCAGCGGCGAGACCCCGATCGAGTGATTGGCATTGAGCTTGTATGCCGCGGTCGGCGCGACGATGAGCTGCATCATGTCGACGCCGAGGCGCCCGCAGCCGAACAGCATGTTGGACTGCGCGCCTGCGCAGGAAGGCGCGAACGCAGGACCTGCGAGATTCGGATTGAAATCGGTGTTCATGCCCCCGTTGCCGTACACCGTCACGCCGAGCGACAGGTCGGGCCGGATCATCTTGTTGTAGCCGAATTCCGGAATGAGGAAGTAGTTCGAATCGCTGTCCACGGAGCCGTTGTAGAACCCCCCGAATCCGGCGCTGCCTTCCCTTTTCACCGAGCGCCTCGGGCTGAAGAGGTCTGCCCCGAAATCGATCCGGTCGCCGACCCACACCATCTTCGCCGGGTTGACGGCGCCGCCGAAGGTGTCGATCGCAGTGGCCGTGGCGGCGCCGGCCATGCCCTTAGCCTTCATGCCGTAGCCGTGTTGAAAGTACCCGTTGGTCGCGAATGCGGCGCACGGCGCTGCGAGCGCCGCGGCGAGCGCGAGTCTGGACAGCCTCATTTCCTCCCCCTCCCTCGTTGAACTTCGATTCTTATATGAACAGGCTCACGTCGGCGTCGCGCGCCATCGGCAGGAAAGTCGCCGCGCCGACATAGTCCTTCACTTCCGGTATGAATTCGTCGCGCGAGAAGCCGAACAGGTCCACGGTCATCTGGCAGCCGATCAGCTTGACGTCGGTCTCGATGCACGCTTGGCGCAGCTCGGCGATGCCGGCGACGCCCTTGTTGTGGATGGTCTGCTTCATCAGCGTCGTCGCCATGGTCTCGAACCCCGGCACGACGGCCTGCACGGCGTTCGGGATGTTCCAGTTGATCCCCTTGAACCAGTCCGGGCCGAAGGGCATCTTCATCGGCATGCCCGGGTTGCCCAGAGGGCTGACCTTCAGGTCGCTGATGTCTTTCCGCAGCAGGCCCAGCCCGTAGAAGGTGAAGAACATCGACACTTCCCAGCCGAGCGCGCCTGCGGTCGAGGCGAGGATGAACGGCGGGTAGGCCCAGTCGAGCGTGCCCTTGGTGGCGATGATCGTCATCGAGGGCGTTTTCGCGGCGCGCAGCTCTGCGAGTTTCTGCGG
>MEKT01000076.1 GCA_001767435.1 Acidobacteria bacterium RIFCSPLOWO2_02_FULL_65_29
GGCAAGGCCAACGACGGACAGGGTCACGTGGGCGATCCGCGGCGTTCGACGGCGGCCATCGGCAAACTGATCCTGGAGGCGCAGGTCGAGGACGCGGCGAATCAGATCAAGAGGCTTCGCGTCAGCAGCCGCCAATAGGGCGCAAGCCGCCGCGGGAGATTCCTCCTACCGCGCCATCCACAGTGGATGGATGATCAGACGTACGCCAATCCAGTCCTTGCGATCATTCGCGAGGAAACGGCCCGCGAAAGCGCGAGAAACAGCGCGTTGGCCACCTCCAAGGCTCGATCAAGGCTCGTCTTTGTGCGTCGCGAGCTGCAACGACCGCGCCTGCTGACGTCGAGCCTGACAGTTACATTGAGGCGTGCATGATTATCAAACTGAACAATGCGGACCTCTCCACACTAGAGTGCAGTTTGCGATTGGCGTCCTTTCTGCAGTTGGTTTCTTGGAGGCCAATCTCATGCAGGAGGTACATATGACACGCATCGTCACGTTCGCCGGGGCCACGCTCGCAGCGGTTACGATTGCTGCAGCACAGACGACAACTCAGCCGCCCTCAACTCAGCCGCCGTCATCTGATCGCTCGACTGCTCGACAGCCTGCCGCCCAGTCGAGTCAGCTCGAGCGCAAGATCATGGTGAATGGGTGTCTGAAGGGAGGCGCGTCATCCGGCAGCTTCATCCTGGCGGATGCGGGCACGGCCTTAACGACCGGGACGGGTCGTGATGGTCAGCTCGGAGTGGCAGGAACGAGTGGAATGATGAAAGCGTACAAGCTGGTCGTGAAGCCGAGTGATGATCTCAGCAAACACGTGAACCACAGGATAGAGGTGACGGGGACCGTCAGCGCACAGCGCGCAGATGCGTCCGCAAGCAGTGAAGCGGGCCGGCAGCAGGCTACACCTCAGCCTGGTGCGGCAGCCAAACCAGGAGCACCGGCTCAGCCGACCGAGATCTTGAACGTCCAGGCCTTCAAGATGATCGCAGCGACTTGTTCGTAGCGTCGACGGTCCTCTCTCAAGGACTGACGGAGCCCTGGGCCATCTGCGTGCCGGGCTCCGTCAGTTTTCGTCCGCTGTCATTCCTGGCCCTCAGTCCCCGGCCGCCAAGCCGGGCATTGGCAATCATCGTGGACCCCGCGGACCCCAGAATCCCGGACCGTCAAGCTCCGATCGCACGACAGTGGCCTGTCCACGCTGATTCAGTACTGCCGCCGCGTCCTGTCCGCGAACAGCCCCATCCGGTGCTCGCCCTCAACCGCGCTTGATCACCGTAGGCTTCGCGCCGGGCGGCGGGGTCCCCAACGCGGCAGCGCGTTGGGGTGCCTCGGGGCGGCCGTTCGCGGCCACCCGTCGGCGGTAGTGCTTCAGTGAGTGCGGTCCACTAGCTCGTCAGCGCCGCAATGTCAGACTTCGCCTCCGCGATCGCACGGTTGGCCTCGATTGACGCGTCCATGTTGGGTTTCGATTCGTGGATCGCCGCCCTCAACGTCTTGCGCTCGTCGAGGACGCGATACTTGAGGAGCATGAATGGAACATCCGTGTTTCGCGCTGCGTGAGCGAGGGCAGCGAATTGCTCGCCGCTACGGAAGCCTGCCGAAGCCACGTTCATGTCGGCGCCACGATTGAGGAGCGGTTTGAGGCGCTGGTGCAACAGCGGTTCCGAAGCAGGGACCGCCGGCGCTGAGGGCACGCGTCGAGGCGCCGCGGCATTCCCTCCCTGGGCTGCGGGGGCCGGGTGTTGTTCATCCTCTGGCGCGGGCGATTCGATCGCCGCCGCTCCGCGACCCGCGGAAATCGCCCGCTCGTGCATTACGTGCGGGCTGAGCCATATCCCAAACGCCGTCGCGCCGACAAACCCACACGCGAGTGCCGATGCCTTGCCGAATGTCATGGAGCACCTCCCTGCGGTCTTGTGGAGCAAGACCTGGACCAGTCGAAAACGCCTCGACATCGGCACGAATTACCGCATCAGCTGGTACGAACTCCGCCCGGTACGCAAAAACTACATGGTCGTTACACCTGTCTGGTGGCACAACGAAACCGGCGTTTGGCACGCGCCTTGGACGCACCTCCATCGGGCCGACTGCCGGCCTTTGAGACTCGGTCGCTCGGACCCGTCTGACAATCTGCGCCCAGCAGTCACGCAGGTGACGCGCCATACCCAGAAACCGCCTCCGCGTCGGCTGCGTCAGACCGGACGTCGGCGAGGTCCGAAACCAGATCGGCTGCCCAGCGGAACACGTTGTGTTCCCTGACCACGCGCCGCATGCATCGCATCCTGCGACGCCGCTCGTCGGCGGGCATCTCGATCGCCGTCCGAATGGCTTCAGCCAGCTGCTCGGTGTCGTACGGATTCACGAGCAGCGCGTCCTGCAGCTCGCAGGAGGCGCCGGCGAATTGACTCAAAACGAGCACACCGTCTTCGTCTTCGCGGTGGGAGACAAACTCCTTGGCCACGAGGTTCATCCCGTCGTGCAGCGAGGTGACCAGGCAGAAGTCTGCCGTCTTGTACAGCGGCCTGATTTCGTGATGGTCGTGATGCTCGTCGAACAGGAGAATCGGTTTCCAGCCCCCGATCTGGAAGCGCTGGTTGATGCGGTCGGCTTCTGCCCGCACTTCGACGACGAGGTCGTGGTACCGCTGGATCTTGGTGCGGCTTGGGGCTCCAATCTGCGCGAAGCTGAATTGTTCGCGGTACGCCGGATACTTCTCCAGAAAGCGCTCGATCCCTCGAAAGCGTTCGATGATGCCCTTCGTGTAGTCGATGCGGTCGACCCCGACGCCTAGGAAAAGGCCGCTCGCGCCCAGGTTTCGACGCACGGCCAGCCGCTCCTCTGACGGTCCGCCACCCCGCGGGTCCTCCTGTCTTTCCGGAAACGCGACGCTGATTGGGTGCGGCCTCACGAGCGTGGAGTGGCCGTGCCGATTCACGGCCATGCGCTCCCACTCGATGCGGCATTCGAGGGAGCGGTCGATCGTCTGCAGAAGATGTCGGCAGTGGGCCTGGATGTGAAGGCCAACGATGTCGGCGCCGAGCAGGCCGTCCAGAAGCTCCCGCTGCCACGGGCAGATTCCAAACGCTTCCGGGTTCGGCCAGGGAATGTGCCAGAACACGGCCACACGAGCATCCGGCCGCCGGTCCTTGATGAGACGCGGCAACAAGGCGAAGTGATAGTCCTGAATCAGGACGAAGGGCGCCTCAACGCCCTCCAGTTCTTCGAGCGTGACGTCAGCAAACTTGTGATTCACCCGCTGATACTGATCCCAATCGCCTCGCCGAAAGATCGGGCGCGTATGCGCGATGTGACAGAGCGGCCACAGGCCCTCATTCGCAAAGCCAAAGTAGTAGCCGTCTTCTTCTTCTCGAGTCAGCCAGACGCGACGGAGCGTGTAGCGCTCCTGATCGGGTGGTACGCGCACCCTGTCCCGCTCATCAACGACTTCACGGTCCGCGTCGGCCGAGCCATGCGCGATCCAAGTGCCGTCGCAGGCGCACAAGACGGGTTCCAGAGCCGTGACAACGCCGCTCGCCGGAACGAGCACATCGATTCCGTTGCCGCGGCGCACGTGATGGTAGGGCTCTCGGTTCGACACGACGAACAGGCGCCTGCCTTGGAGTCGGTTCTGGATGCCGACGCGCAACCGCTCTGGTGTCCAGAGGGAGTCGCCCGCTTCCCGCAGCCTCGCTTCCTCTGCGGCTGCGACCCGCGCCGACGCGAGCGTCTCGGCGAGGCTGGCCGCCTCGACCGAAATCGGATCGAGCAGTCCTCCACGCGCTGGATCCTGCAATGTCGTCGCTCGGCCAATGCGAAGATCCTGCATCCAGCGCGCTGTTCTCGCGATCGGCCGGAGCACGGTCGATCGCACGACGCCGAACGTGACGAGGGCCACCAGAACGACCTGCGGAACGACGTACAGGAGTGCGCTGCGCCAGACGATCGCGCTCCTTGTCGACACGGCGGTGGCATCGTTGAACGTCGTCAGTAGGCCATCAACACCGCTGTCGCTGTGGAGGGGGATCGAATAGACATAGATTGGCCTGTCGCCCATGGTGGTGAGCTCGCCACAGCCGTCTGCAGATGGGGGGCAGTTCGCCATGACGGCCGGTCCAGCGCGTGGCACGTCGATGAGCGTCGAGGTGATCGCGAGAGGCTCGCCCCGTGCGTCATAGATCGCGACCCCCGCCAAGTGTGCCCGCGCGCTGAATCTCTCCGCTTCGTCAACGACCTGCTTCAGGAAGCCCTGACGCAGTCGAGGCTCGACGATGTCGTGAAGACGTTCCGTCAAGGTCTCGGCCTGCTGCTGCAAATCGATCTGGCGAGCGAGCTGCTCGATTCGAACCTCGTTCCACGTGACGACGAGCGTGACGAGCGTGATGCTGCTCGCCAGCAGAACGATCAGTCGAAGGCTGAGCTTCATAAGAGGACCGTGGATTCAACCTTCTTGCCAACATCCGATCCGCCGACATCGTCGCAGTTGGGTTGCCGAGCGGGGCGATGAGACGTCGGCACGACGATGAACGAATGTAGGAATTACCCATCGCGAGCGCCGGATTGTGTAGAAATGCGCTGCAGCTCAGCCGCCTGCTGGAGCGCGGGCGCGTGTTACACGCGCCATGACGACGTGCCGCTCGGTGAGGTGCGTGTCGAGGACCGGATTTCCAACACGAGTGGCAGGTCGGGAGGCCGATGCCTCCCGACGTTGGGGTGGGATGCCTGTTGTCTCCGCAGAACGCGGAGTCAGAGAAGTTGTCACGTCGACCTGCAATCGCAGTACCAGGACGACAGCGGCACGAAGCGTCATGCAGCATTCGTCAGCATGGTTCTTGCTGCCGATCCTTCAACTATGCGGGTGGCAGCGCTCGGCGATTTGCACTGCGCGAAGACGGCCCAAGGCTTCTTCCAGCCGCTGTTCGCGCGGATCGGCGAAGCGGCCGACGCGCTGTTACTGGCGGGGGATCTGACGGACTACGGCCTCCCGGACGAGGCGCGCACGCTCGCCCGCGAGCTGACCACGCTGCGCATTCCGGTGGTCGCGGTGCTCGGCAACCATGACTTTGAGTCGGGCAAGGAAAGCGATGTCTGTCAGATCCTCGCCGATATCGGGGTCATCGTGCTCGACGGCGATGCGTGCGAGGTTCAGGGCATCGGTGTCGCGGGCGTGAAAGGGTTTGGTGGCGGATTCGGACAGCGCGCCCTTGGGCCGTGGGGCGAAGGCATCATCAAGCAGTTCGTGCACGCGGCGGTGGATCAAGCGCTGAAGCTCGAAGCCGCGCTCGCCCGGCTGCGGACGCCGCAACTGATTGCGCTCCTGCACTACGCCCCGATTGTGCAGACGGCTGAAGGCGAACCGCTCGAGATCTACCCATTCGTGGGCTCGAGCCGTCTGGAGGAGCCGATCAATCGGTATCCCGTGTCGCTCGTACTGCACGGTCACGCTCACCGTGGTCAGCTCGAAGGGGTGACGAACACCGGGGTTCGCGTCTGCAATGTTTCGATGCAGCTGCTGGCTCGGATGTTTCCGGATCGTCCGCCCTTCCGGGTCTTTGACCTGCCCCCCAACCAGCGGTCCGGCGGTGAGACGTCAGCGATTCAGGCTCCGGACCGCGCCTTACCGGTTGAGAGGTGATCCCGATGGACACACGCAGTCCGCGCGTGATCGGAGAGCCCGCGACCGACTTCTTCATCGACGCGGTGACACGTTTAGAGCGAGCATCCATTGGTTACTTGATGGGCGGGGCCTTTGCGTATTCCGCGTATACCCACGTGGATCGCCAGACAGGAGACTTCGACATCTTCATGCGCCTCGATGACGTTCCGCGTGCGCTCGATCTGTTTCACGCCGTCGGCTATCAGAGCGAGCTGCGCTTCCCGCACTGGCTCGCAAAGGTCTCCTGCGACGACCACTTCATCGACGTCATCTTTAGCTCCGGCAACGGCGTGGCGCGAGTGGACGACCTCTGGTTCGCGCATGCCGTCGACGCCACGGTGCTCGGGCATAAGACCCGACTGTGCCCGCCCGAGGAGTTGATCTGGTCCAAGGCGTACGTCCAGGAACGCGAGCGCTTCGACGGCGCCGACGTCCTTCATTTGTTGCGCGAGTTGGGACCGGCCCTCGATTGGGAACGTCTGCTGATGCGGTTTGCCGATCATTGGCGCGTCCTCTTCAGCCATATCGTGCTGTTCGGGTTCGTCTACCCCGACCGGCGCCAGCAGATTCCGTCGTGGGTCGTCAGGACACTGGTGCAGCGGTTCGTCGCCGAGGAACCCGAGCCGGAGCATCGCGTGTGCTACGGCACGCTGCTATCGCGCGAGCAGTATCTGTGGGATACCGAGCGCGCCGACTACCGCGATGCGCGCGTCGAACCGCATGGGCCGATGACTCAAGCAGAGACGGACAGCTGGACGGCAGCGATTGGCGAGCACACCCGCAAGTAGTCCGACACGCGACAGGCGCCGACCCGATATCGATTACAGGCCAGCCACCGATAGAGCCCGAGCCGCCTCGCGACGATCATCGGCATGGACACTGGAAAGACTTGCTACACTGACACTTCCCTCTCTGTGCGCCCGTAGCTCGGTTGGAGAGAGCTTCTAAGCCACCTGCGGGTCGACACCGGGGATCTGCCAGAGATACCGATGATGACAGAGACGCCGCGACTGCGGCTGACTTTGCGACCGCTCGAACAGACGACATCAGCGTCGACGCGGGCCTCTTCTCCTGGGCC
>MEKT01000077.1 GCA_001767435.1 Acidobacteria bacterium RIFCSPLOWO2_02_FULL_65_29
CAAGACCCGCTCCGGAAAGATCATGCGCCGCGTGCTCGCCGCGATCTCGAATCGCCAGGATCCCGGCGACGTATCCACCCTCGCCAACCCGGAGGTCGTCGACAAGATCAAGGAGCAGGCCAAGTAGCGCGACGTTTCGCGCGCATATTTGAGCGCGTTCTGCCCCAGCGCCGACTTATTCGCAGCTCTTCGACGGTCGCCACGCCCGGCTGCTCGAGCAGCAGCCGCGCGGCGTGACAAAACCCGCGCCGCGCGCCAGAGCGAGGAAGCGAGACCCGCCATGCGCTGCCGCAATTGCGCCCGGCCCACAGGAATGGCATCGATCGAAGCATGGCGCCGGACGGTCAGGCGCTCGGCGGGCAACGATGCGCGGGGGGAGCGCGGCGAACAGATGAAACTTGTCTCGCGTACGCATGGTCGTAGCATAGGTTATCCGGATGCCAACTACGGTTTCAGGCAGAGATCTCGCGCGAGGCGTGGCGGCCGCCGCGGCGATGTTCGTCGTCCTCGGCACCGTCGCTGCGCTCTGGAAAAATCCCTTGTTCGTGCGCATGACGCCGACCGGCGGCTTCGAGATCGGGTTGCTGCTGCTCCAGTCGGTTCTCGCAGGTGTCTATGTGGGCCTGCCGCGAAGCCCGTGCGGAAAGCGCACCGCGGGAACCGGCGCGATCGTCGGCTTTCTCGGCATAGCCTGCCCGGTATGCAACAAGGTCCTCGTGCTGTTGATTGGAAGCGCTTTGCTCCTCGAGTACTATGAGCCGGTACGCCTCTATGTGGCGCTCGGCGGCGCGGCGCTGCTCGCCGCCGCCGTCCGGCTCAAGCTCGCCCGTCCGGAGTGCTTGAAAGCGGCGTGAGGTCGAAGCGCTGGCTGGCGGTTCTCGCCAGTGCCCTTGCGATCGCCGCCGCCGGTGGGTGCGAGCGAACGCCCGCGACGGGACCGGCGCCGAGCCGTGCTCCCGACGTCCATTACGAGCCCACGCCGCACAGCGTCGTGACGGAGATGCTGAAGCTTGCGCAAGTGGGCGCGAACGACATCGTATATGACCTGGGGTGCGGCGACGGCCGGATCGTGATCGCGGCGGTGAAGGCGCTCGGGGCGCGCGGCGTGTGCGTCGACATCGATCCGCTACGCATCACGGAGAGCCGCGCAAATGCACAGCACGCCGGCGTCGCCGAGCGCATTCTCTTTCTCAACCAGGACTTGTTCGAGACCGACATCGCCGATGCCACTGTCGTCACGCTCTTTCTGGGTCCGAGCGTGAACCTCAAGCTGCGCCCGAAGCTGTGGCGCGAGCTCAAGCCCGGCGTGCGTGTCGTCTCCTATGTCCACGACATGGGCGAGTGGCAGCCGCAGGAATCCCGGAACGTGGAAGGCGCACGCGGGCCACGCAAGCTTTTTCTTTGGCTCGTTCCTGCGGACCGCACGCTAGCGCCGGAATAATGAAGCGTGCCGGGACGTTTACCGCCACGATAAGGAGGACGTCATGCACAATCCCATTGTCTCTTTCCCAGCGCATCTCGCACGGTTTCTGATCGTCTTCCTCGTGGCAGCGACCGGCGGAACCTTCAGTGCCGGCGCGCCGGCGCAGTCCGGGACGGTGAAGCTCGAATGGCTGACGTGGTCGTTCTTCCGCATCACTACGCCCGGCGGCAAGGTGATCCTCACCAATCCCTTCATCACGGGCAATCCCGATGCCGCGGCCGGGGTGAAGGTGGAGGACATTGCCAAGGCGGACCTGATCCTGGTCCCTGACGGGCACCGCGACGAGATCGGCGACACCGTTGCAATTGCCAAGGCGACCCGGGCGAAGATCGTCACGCCGTTCGAGCTCGGCACCTGGTTCATCGGCAGGGGCGTGCCCGAGGCGCAGGTGATCCGGCGCAATCCGGGCGGGCGCTTCGCCTGGGAGGGCATCACGATCCGGGTCGTCGGCTCGGTGCACGGCTCGGGCTCCGGCCGCGACGCTGCCTCGGAGGTCGCGCCGATCTACGGCGGCGCCGCCGCCGGCTTCATGATCACCTTCGAGAACGGCTATACCGTCTACTTCACCGGCAGCTCCGCCGCTACGCAGGACATGGCGATGTGGGCCGAGGCCTACAAGCCCGATGCGATGATCTACCTCATGCACCCGAGCGGCGAGCCGCAGGACATCGGCATGGCGGTGAAACTGGTCGCCAGCAAGAGCCCGAACCTGAAGACGCTCGTGCCGCATCACCATCGAGTGTCGCCGCCGCCGGGGGCGCCGACTGTCGCTGAGGTGCGCTCGGTGCTCGATGCCATGGGAATCAGGATCCCGATCAGCGCGCTCGCTCCGAAGCAGGCGATCGAATTGTCCAGATAAGGCCTAGGAAGCCGGCCTGAGAGATCATCTTCGGCAAAGCGCCGGCGTCGCAGATCACTTCCATATTCGCGCCTACCTTTCGCGCCGCGCGACGAGACGGATGCGGATGTCCAGCGGATCGCGCACCAGCAAGCCGCCGTTAAGAGCGCTGAAAGGCTCGATGCCGAACTCCGACTGGTTGATGCGGAAACTCGCGACCGCCGCGAGCATGTCGTCTTGCCGCAGCACGGCTGCGGCGAAGCGCAGGTCGCGCATTACGCCGCGCAACGTGACGCGTGCGGTGATCGTCGGATTCCAGTCCGGACCGGCGAGTGCGATCGACTCGATCCGGATGAGCGGATGCTTCGCCGCGTCGAGCACGTCCCTTCCGAGCAGGTTCTCGAGGGTGTCGCGGCGCGCGGCCTCCGAGACCTGCGCAGCAAAATCGTCGCCTTCCTCGGCGCGCGCCGCGGGCGGATCGACCGCGAAGGATTCGACCGGAATCTCGAGCCGAAAGCCACTCGCCGCCGCGGCGTCGCCCGCGCGGATCTCCCCCTGCACGCGGCCGACGATGACATGGTTGTGGCCGAAGCGCGCAAGCGGGCCGCCGCGGTAGACGAGGAGACGAATCTCGGACCCGTGCGGATCGACGGCGTAGCGCGGCGCGCCGGAGGGAACATTTACCTCCGCCCTCGCGGGTTCGGCAAGCACCGCCGAATCCCCGGGCGGCGGCAGCGTCTGGCATGCCGCGGCGAGCAGCAACGGGAATAATGGAAGGGGCGCGCGAATCGAGCGCATGGCCAATTTGCGGAATTCGACCGGGTCCTACGGCATCATAGCGCAGGCGTTCCACTGGCTCGTTGCCGCGCTGGTGCTCGCGCAGATCGGCATCGGCGTGTACGCCGCGAACCTGCCGGTGAGCCTCGCGAGGCTGCAGTGGCTGTCGCGCCACAAGTCCCTCGGGCTCGCCATCCTGACGCTCGTGCTGTTGCGGCTCGGATGGCGTGCACTGAACCCGCCGCCCGAGCTGCCGAGCTCGATGCCGCGCTGGGAGCGCTGCGCGGCGCTCGCGACGCACCGGCTGTTCTACCTGCTGCTCATCCTCGCGCCGCTCGCCGGTTGGCTCTACGCCTCTGCCGCGGGCTTGTCGGTCAACTGGTTCGGTCTGTTCCAGGTCCCGGACCTCGTCTCGAAGAATAACGAGCTCGCCGAACTGTTCAAGGCGGTGCACATCGGGCTCGTCGCGCTGCTCGCCTCGCTCGTCGCGGTGCACGTCGGCGCGGCCCTGCGCCACGGGCTCATTCTGCGAGACGGCGTGATGCACCGCATGCTGCCCTGGATGCCGCGAAGAGAGGACTGATGCCCCGATTCGTCGCGTTCCTGTTCCTGAGCGCCGCATTGCCGGTGGCAGCGAACGAATGCTATTCGGTGGATCCTGCCGGCGGCAGCGTGACCTTCGAGCTCAAGCAGGCGGGTTCGCTCTTTCGCGGCGCTTTCCGCCGCTTCGGCGGCCAGTTCTGTGTCGCGCAGGGGCGAGTCGCGCAAATCGACGTTTGGCTCGAGCCCGCGTCGGTCGAGACCGGGCTGCCCGAGATCGACGCAGCCCTGAAGGCAGTGGAGTTCTTCGATGTCGCCAAACATCCGCGCATCAAGTTCGCGAGCGAATCCGTGCAAGCGCGGGGCGATCGGCAGGTCGCGCGCGGCATGCTCGAAGTTAGAGGAACGCGCCGCAGCGCGGACGTCCCATTTCGCTTGGGCGAGAGCGGCGGCAAGCCGGTCGTGTCCGGTACATTCACGCTCGACCGGCTCGACTACGGCGTCGGCACCGGCGAGTGGTCGGAGACCCGCTGGCTCGGTGCCGAGGTGAAGGTCGAATTCAGCGCCGGCCTTTCGCGCAGGTGACGGGATCGGCGGCGCCCCCTAGCCGGGTTTTACGGTCGAATAAAGCGCCATGGTGCCGAGCGCGGTCGCGAAGTTCCGCGCGTGGCGCACATTGGCGAATCCGGCTTGGGACATCAATTCGGGCAGCACGCCGGCAACGCTGTCGCGCGTTGTTTCCCATCCGTCGAGCGCCTGCACAAGCAGAAACGCGGCCCGCATCGCCGGGCCGGTCGGCCGGCCCCAATCGGCGACGTGCAGTGAGCCGCCCGGCTTCAACACGCGGAAGATCTCGGCAAGCACGGCACGCTTCGCGTCGCGCCTCAAATGGTGGAAGAACAGGCTCGACACGGCGGCATCGAAGGATCCGGACGTAAACGGCATACGGTCGGCGAACGCCTGCTCGAGGTCGAGCTGCACGCCCGCGCCGGCAGCCTTGGTCCGCGCGATGGCGAGCGCCGCGCCGTCCGCGTCGAGCCCGACGACGCGCGCCTGCGGAAAGCGCCGTGACAGCTCGACGCTGAGCGTGGCGGTGCCGCAACCGACGTCGAGCAATTGCTCTCCCGGCGCACGACCCAGCTGCGCGAGCAGCGCATCCTTGAATACCGCCTCGCGCGTCGTCCAGCGAACGAGACCATCGTAGAACCGGGTGAGGAAATGAAAACGAAGCGGCGAAATGTACCCGCCCGGGTCCCGTCGCGTCGCCGCCGCCTGACGCCGTAGGTCCGTCCGCAAGGTCTAGCGCTTCTTCAGCGTGATGCCGATCCCGGCTGCCTGCATGTTCACGAACACCGTCTCCAGGCCGGGATCGGCCGTGACCGCTTTCAGGTAACGCGAGTCCGGCGCGGGCCAGACCATGTTGTGCGCCGCGATCAACCCGCCCGGACGCAGCAGCGGCCGCAGCTTGTTCAGATAATCGAGGTAGCCGACCTTGTCCGCGTCGAGGAACACGAAGTCGATCGGGCCGGCGAGCCGGGTCACTTCGACATGGGCGTCGCCCAGAACGAGGGTCGCCTGCTTCGCCAGCCCCGCGCGCTCGAAATTGGCGCGCGCGCGTCCGTGGCGCTCGGAATTGATCTCGTGCGTTGTCAGGCGGCCGCCGGTCTTCATGAGGCCCAGCAGGATCCACAGCCCCGAGTATCCGGTCGAGGTGCCGATCTCGACTACGTGCTTCGCGCCGGTCGATTCCACCAGGACGCGCAGCAGCTGACCGTCCTCAGCGGGCACGCTCAGATGGCGCTGGTTGCGATCGACATCCGAAAGCACCTCGAGGACGCGGCGCTCTTCGGGCGAGTTCGCCAGTCGTTCGGCCTCCATCGCGCGAGGCGATGTGCACCCCTGCGCCAGTACGACCGGAGCGGCGGCAAATCCTAGCGCGGCGCGCAGCGCGCTGCGGCGATTGGGGTTCATCGTTTCCTCCTTGCGGGTTCTCGCTCAGACTTACCCGGTGGAGGGAAGTTTCGGATTGCGGTCGTCGAGACCGGGAGCGCGCGTCCGCAGTCCAATCACACGAGCTTCCGAACTGAAGTGCAGGCCATCGGTCTTATCATCCACCAATCCAGCGACGCAAGAAAGGAGCCGCACTCCATGTTCATTCGACTTCTCGCCCTGCAGCTCTGGCTGGCCGCCATCGCAGCCTCTCCTGTCTTTGCCCAAGGCCAGCCGCCCGGGCTCGCCAAAGCTACCTTCGCCGCCGGCTGCTTCTGGTGCACCGAGGAGGCTATGGACAAGGTTCCGGGCGTGATTTCGACCACCTCGGGCTACATGGGCGGGAACAAGAAGAACCCGACCTATCAAGAGGTCTCCTCGGGCGCCACCGGCCATACCGAGGTCTTGCAGGTCGTGTACGACCCGGCGAAGGTGAGCTACGAGCGGCTGCTCGAGCAGTTCTGGGTGAACCACGATCCCACGGTGAGAGACCGGCAGTTCTGCGATATCGGATCGCAGTACCGGCCGTCGATATTCTGGCACGACGAGGAGCAGAAGCGCCTTGCCGAGACCTCGAAGGCCAAGTGGGACAAGGCCAAGCCCTTCAAGCAGCAGATCGTGACGCCGATCGTGAAGGCAACCGAGTTCTGGCCGGCGGAGGACTATCATCAGGACTACCACCTGAAGAACCCGGTGCGCTACAAGTTCTACGTGACCGGCTGCGGGCGCTACGCGCGGCTGGACGAGCTTTGGGGAAAGCTCAGGAAGTAAGCCAAGGAGGAGTCATGAATCGAATTCAAAATCGAATCGGCCGCCGCAGGCTCCTGGGCGCCGCACTCGCGCTGCCGTTCGCCTCGATCGGTGCGGCCTCGGGGCAGACGCTGCCGCTGACGCCGGCATGCGGCGAGAAGCCCGAGCGCACGCCGTCGCAGACCCCTGGCCCCTTCTACAGCCCGGATTCGCCGCGGCGCAGCTCGCTCGTCGAGCCGGGCAGCAAGGCCGAACGGCTCGTGCTGGCGGGTCTGGTGCTCTCGCCGCAATGCGCGCCGATCGCGAACGCGTTGCTCGATTTCTGGCACTGCGACGAGACGGGCGAGTACGACAACAAGGGCTTTCGCTATCGCGGGCACGTGCTCGCCGAC
>MEKT01000078.1 GCA_001767435.1 Acidobacteria bacterium RIFCSPLOWO2_02_FULL_65_29
TGTCCAGTTGCGGTCGTCGATGGTCGCCGGCTCGTTGATCCGATCCCGCCAGCCGAAGACGTCCTGAATCACGGTCAGGAGCAGTGCCGATCCTGACGCGAAGAGCGCCTCGAGCAGTCGGTCTCGCACGTCCGGCCCGTACGGCGCCGCGAGGGGCCCGGCGCTCGACGAGAGCCGTGCGACGCTGGGCAGATCGCTCAGCTGCCGACGTTCCTTGGCGGACGCCTGGTCCCACCAGACCGCCATCGATTCGGTGTCGTGCGTGCCCGACGCGGCCACCGACTGTTCCGGATATTCGCGCGGATCGCGGAACGGCTGCCCTCGAGCGTCCCACTCTCGCTCCCAGCGCAGGACGCGAAAGCCGGGCACGCCCATCCGCAAGAGCGACGCGCGCACGAAATCGGGCACGGTCCCCAGATCCTCCGCGATGATCTCCACGCCGGGCTCGGCCAGCAGCCGCAGAACCGTCTCGCCCAGCCAGATCTGGTCGGGTTCTGACGCCGGCGTGAAGAACGGCAGGCTTCCATCGCGCGGCCGCGCGTACGTGCGGTAGAAACCGACGAGGTGATCGACGCGATAGCCGTCGAACAGATCGGCGCTGCGGCGGGCGCGGGCGCGCAGCCACGCGAAGCCGTCTTCGGCCATCACGTCCCAGCGGCACACCGGTACGCCCCAGTCCTGGCCGGACGCACTGAACGCATCGGGGGGCGCGCCCACCGAAACGTCGAAACGGAACTGGCGCTGGCGCGCCCAGACATCCGCGCTGTCGCCGTTCACCATGAACGGCAGATCGCCAAAAAGCGCGACGCCACGCGCGCGAGCGGCCGCGCGCGCCTCGCGCCACTGCCGATCGGCCAGCCACTGCAGGTACTGAAAAAACAGCACCTGCCTCGAGAGCTCGTCTCGAACGCGGGCCAGCACGGAGGGATCCCGCCTCCGCAAGGCATCGGGCCACTCGGGCCAGGGCCGTCTCCCCTCGCGCACGTGAATCGCCCGGTAGAGCGCGTAGTCGTCGAGCCACCAGGACTGATCGCGCACGAACTCGGCGAGTGCCGCCGACCGCGGAGTGCCGCGCGCCCACTCTTCGTCGTGAAAGCGCGCGAACGCCGCGGTCAGCGCGCCAATCTTCAGCCGTCGAACCGCCGGATAGTCGACCGACGTCGCGCGTCGCGCCGCCTCGAGGCGCTCCAGGTCCGCGCCGAGCCACGCGGCGCCGCCGATCGCCGCGAAATCAGGCACCGCCCCGATCGAGATGTAGATCGGATCGATCGCCATGGCGCTGAGCGCGGAGTACGGAGACTGTTCATCGTCGGCCATCTCGTTGAGCGGCAAGAGCTGCAGCACGCGTTGCCCGGCGCCCTCGAGCCATGCGGCCATCGACTTCACGTCGCCGATGTCGCCGATGCCCCAGCTCGACGAAGAGGGAAACGAGAAGAGCGGCACGAGTACGCCCGCCCGCCGCCGGAGGCTCACGCGAACCGCCGCAGGAGGCGCGACGTGCCCTCGGCGAAGCGATCCTCGGGCGCGAGCAGACTCAGGATGAGGAACGACTCGCGGGAAAAGTCGAAAAAGTAACCAGGATGCGCGAGAACGCCGTCTTCCTCGACGAGCGACACGACCAGGTCATCCTCCGGCACGCGCGACGGCACCTGAAGCACGCCGTACCAGCCGGCATCCGCCACGAGAGCCTCCGTGCTCGGCGCGCGGGCGGCCCGGACCCGGAGCTCGCGGGCGTTGGCCGACACCCGCGCCTGGATCTGTCTCCGCACGGCAGCGCCGCGCGCCAGCAGCTCCCCGGCGGCCAGCTGCACTGGCGTGGACACAGACAGGTACGTATCGCAGGCCAGCTCGAGACGCGCGATGAGCTGCCGGACCGTGGCGTCGGGTCCGCCCACCGCCATCCATCCCAGCTTCACCTGCGGCAGGCCCACGGCCTTCGACAAACCGCCGAGGCTCACGACCAACGCCTCGCAAACCGACAGCACGCGTCCGGCCAACCGCGCGGCCTCGGGCGACCACGCGTAGTCGGCAAACACCTCGTCGGCGACGAGCGCCGCGTGATGCGCCGCGCAGAGCGACGCGATCTCCGCGATCTCGTGCTGCCGCGCGAACGACCCGGTCGGGTTGTTGGGAGTCACCATGACCACGGCGCGCGTGCGCGGCGAAAAGGCGCGCGCGAGGCCGCCGAGATCGATCGCCCACCGGCCGTGGTACTCGAGGTCGTAAGGCGTGGCCGCCACGGCCTCCAGGCCGGTCAGGTGCTCGAACAGCGGGTAGCTCGGTCGCGGGACGAGCACCTCGTCTCCCGGATCGCACAAGACCTTGAACAGGAGCGAGTAGGCCTCGCTCGTGCTCGTGGTGAGCACCACGCGTTCGGGATCGACAGACACGCCGCGCCGCGCGTAATCAGAGGCGACCGCACGGCGCGCGTCGAGCACGCCGAGAGGCTCGGGGGCATAGCACAGGCCGCGGCAATCGCCGAGCGGCGCCAGCAAATCGGCCGGATAGTCGAACCCGGCGCGCGTCGGGTTCGACTCGGTCAGGTCGATGAACGGATGGCCGCCGCCGCGCGCGCGCTCGACCGCGACCGCGAGGCGGTTGATCGCGAGGTCGGACTGCAGGCGGGATGAAAACACGTGAAGACAGATTAGCAGCGCGCGCAGGTTTGGAGGAAACGGAGGGTACCTCCGTTCCCGTCCTTTGGCCCCGAATCCCGAGCCCCAAGTCCCGAGTCCCAAGTCCCAAGTCCCTGCTCTCTAGGGCACAATCTCCACCTTCTCGATCACGTCGCCCTCGAGAATCCGATCGATCACCTCGATGCCGTTGAGGACCTGCGCGAACACGGTGTACTGGTGATCGAGGCGCGGGTTGTCGACCAGATCGATGAAGATCTGCGCGTCGCCGGTGTCACGGCCGCGCGTAGAGATGCCGACCGCGCCGCGCACGTGAGGCCAGAGCCCGAGCTCGTCACGCATGTAATCGGGATGGCCCACGTACTCGTTGGCGCCGGGGCTTCCGCCTTGGATCACGAAATTCGGCGCAACCCGGTGGAACGTCAGCCCGTTGTAGTACCCCGATTCGGCCAGGTTGGCGAAGCGCAGGACCGTCGCCGGCGCCTCGGCGGTGATGAGGGCCAGCTCGAACGTCCCGACACGGGCGATCGTCACGCGGGCACGTGGGGCGGCCAGCCGTCGAAGCGCGTCGCTGGTCAGGATCGTGCTGATGATCTTCCCGGCGTTCGTGACTCGGACGCCCGACGCCGAGCGGACCGGCCTGGGTGGCGCCGGAGCCGCGCCGAGGGTCGTCAGCGTCCTCGTGAGCGCGGTCCGGGCGTCGGTCGAGTTGGCGCGGCCCTCGGCGACAAGCCGCCCGAGGGCGGCCCCGAGCGCAGGCACCGCCAGATCCTTGTTCGGCGAGCCGTCGAGCGCGATCGCCGCCGCCCGCACGGCCTGATAGCCCGTACGCGAGAGTGCGGCAACGTAGCGCGCGTCGGCCGCGTGGCCGGCGGACGCGGCCAACCCTTCGATGGCCGCTTCAACGACGTTGTCGTCCCGATCGTCGGCGAGCGTGTCGAGGCGCGCGCGGTCCTTCAGGACGGCCGCCGCGCGCGCGGCGTACATCCGCAGCTGCCAGATACTCGAGCCGACGAACTGACCCAGATGCGGCGCCGCGCGATCCGGCGCCGCCGTCGCGAGCGAGACGATCGCGTGCGCGGCGCGGTGCCACCCGCGCGGCGATCCGGCTTGCGAGAGATCCGTCACGGCGTCTTCGAGCCGAGCAATCGCTTCGGCCGACGCGCCGCAACCCGCGAGTTGATCGAGGGCGAGCAGCACCACCTTCGTCTCGGCATCGCCGAGCCCGCGAGCCGACGAGGCGCACGCCTGGTCGCCGCCCCGCTCGCGCGTGCCACGGAGAGCCTCCAGCCGCACCATGGCCGCCGGATCGTCGAGCCCGCGTGCCAGGCTCCCGAGACCGCGTCCGGTCGTCCATGCCGCTTTCATCGCCAGTCGGCGGACTTGGGGATCGGGATCGGCGGCGGCGCTGGCGACGAGATGGTCGTTCAGGCCGTCGGCGACAATCAGCGCCTCGAGCGCGAGCCGCCGGACGCGCGCGTCCCGCAAGGGATCGATCCCAGGTGCGGGCGGAGCGAGGAGCGATCTCAGCGCCTCGACCGCCGCGCCCCCCGGCGGCCCGAACGATCGGCTCGCACGCGCGAAGGCCTCGAACCCCTTGGCGGTTCCCAGACGGTCGGTGACCGTCTTGCCGGCCTCGAACGCTTCGACGAGCGCGGCCTCGGCCCGCGCGACGTGATCGGCGTTCCGAAACGGAAGGCGCCCGATGCTTTCCGCAAGCGCGGCGCGGACACTCGCTTCTCCCTCGACGCCGAGCCGCGCGATCAAGGCGGACAGCACCGAGTCCACGGTCGGTGCGGCAAGGGGAGCGCCAGCGGACCACCCCTGCGCCGCCTGCGCGAGCGCGTTGGCCGCCTCCGATCGCAGCTCGGCCAGCGCGTGTCTCAACGCGGGAAGGATGTCGGGAATGAGCGCGGGGCGTTCGAGACGGCCGAGCGCGCGGACGGCGAGACGGGCCGTCTGCGGATCGCGGCCCCGCGCCGCCAGACGCAGTGTCGAGACATCAGCCGTCGTGGGCGCACGCCGATCTTCGGCGCCGAGCGCGCTGACGCGCGCCGCCGGCACGGGCTGCGCGACGGCGCGCGAGGCCAGAAGCGCGAACACGATCGCCGCCAGCCAGCGACCGAGTCGTATCCGGCTCAGTGTCCCGTGGAACTTCTTGGAACTCTTGACTTTTAACTTTTCACTTCTCACTTTTGTTCCGCCGAAGCTCGCGCGTGGCTGCCGAGTACTCGAGCATCTGCTTCGTCAGATCCTGCGGATACGAGATCTCGACGTCGACGACCTCGCCGGCCGCGTTCCTGACCGCCTCGAGCTTCGGCATCACGAAGCCGGAATAGGACGGCAGGCCGAGCGCCTCGACCCGCGAGACGACTTCGTCGCGGAGCTTCGGATCGAAGTGCACGCCGTGGGTCTCGAAGAGCTGTTTGGCCGCCGGGTAGTCGCCCTCGCCCTTGATGCGCTGCACCTCGCCGAGCAGCCGGCCCACGCCTTCGCGAAACGCCTGGGGATCGACCATGACGTAGAAGGTCTTCCCGTCGCGCGCACGCGTCTCGATGGCCTTCGTGTTCGCCATCAGCCACCGCACGATCATCTGGCGGTTGCGCATGTGGTCTTCCTCGATCTGCGTGCCTCGCCGCACGCGGCGGAGCTGGACGAGCGCGTTGCGCGTGTAGCCCTCGTATTCGGCGCGCACGACGTCAGCCTGATCGGCCTGACCGATCAGGCCGAGCTCGACGAGCTTCGGATCGGCGATGAAGTAGAGGGCGACGAGATCGGCGCGACCCTCCTCGAGGGCCGAGAACTGCTCTTTGAGGTGGGCCTGCGGGTTGCCCTTCAGCCTCTCGTCGACCTTTCCCGACGCGTGGCCGATCACCTCGTGCATGTTGGTCGTCAGCTCGCTGGCAAACGCGCTCCATTGCGTCGCACGCGCCGCCTCTTCGGACGTCCACGAGAACTCGCTGCGGAAGGCGGGCAGGGTCGACCTGTCGTACGACTCGCTGACGTTCGACAGCGACACGGACTTGCTGCCGTAGCGCTCGCGCACCGCCTGGTCGTTCGGCAGGTTGATGCCGACGGGCGTGATCGGACCCGAATCGCCGATCTCGATCACCACGTCGATGGCGTTGGCGGTGATGCCCTGCACGCCGGTCTTGCGGTACTTCGCGTCCCAGGGCATCCGGTCCTCGAACCACTGCGCCTCGCGCGCCAGCTTTTGGATCTCGGAGGTCTTCGCGCGGTTGACGTAGAAGACGAGTCCTTCCCACGCACCCTTGATGCCGCGCGCGTCGAGGTAGACTTCGATGAAGCCGTTGATCGTATCGACCGGCGAGGCTTTGTCTTGCACCCACGCGATGTCGTACGCCTCGCGATCGCGTGTCTCGCCGCTCTTGTAGTACGTGATGAGCGCCCGAAGCGCCTTCGCCATCGGCTCGGTCGCAAACGGAATCGCCGCCTCGAGATGCCGGACGATGGCGGCGATCTGCGCACCGTAGCGGCCGCCCACACGGTACGGCTCTTCGACGAGCGTCCCGTTCTGCTTCACCAGCCGCGAGTTGAGCGGGTACTGCTCGCGGAAACCCTCGAGCTCCTTCATCGAAACGCCCGCGTACAGGTTGTTGGCGCTGGCCGTGAGGATGTCCTGGCCCGCAGGGGGCGTCTTGGCCGTCACCATCGGATCGACGGTCGCGTCGAAGAAGATCGGTTTCAGTCGCGCGAGGAGCTGGTCGAGCGATTCGCCCGGGGCCGTCGGAAACTCGGCGCCCTCTTTCGCGGCGGCCGCGGCCGCGGCGGCGAACGCCTCGGGCGTCGACGCCAGCACGAACTTCTGCGCCGTCAGGTTGTTGTACGGACCGGTGTTGATCCAGAAGAGCTTCGTGTAGCGCTCAATCTCGGCGAGCGTCCGCGGATCGACGCCGCCCTGATGCGTGAGGATTGCCTCGAGCACGTCGCGCATCACCAGATTGTGCACGTAGCGTTGGTCGTAGAAGATGTCGCGCCCGGCCAGCGCCGCCTGGTACAGGTGCCAGATGAGCGTCTTCTCCGCGAGCGGCAGCGCGCTGAAGCCGTCGGCGTACAACTGCGCCACGGCCGCTTCGTCGACCCGCTCGAGCAAATACTTGC
>MEKT01000079.1 GCA_001767435.1 Acidobacteria bacterium RIFCSPLOWO2_02_FULL_65_29
CTCGCGCGGCCATCGACGAGTTTCTGCAGAAGACCGGCGGGCAGTTATGGATTCAGCACGACATCATCGCGAATGCGACGCTGAAGAAGTCGCCGTTGTACTACGATTGAACCGTGGGCGCGCAAGCGAATGCGCGCGTGAGTCAGGCGGTTTGGGGCGGGACCAGGGGTCAGAGTCAGGAACGAATAATTTCGCAACACTTGACAACGCTGATTCTATCGGTAATAAGAGCCTTCTATCCAAACAGGCAGCGTGCCCAGAAACGGCGTTGAACGTTGAAGTAGACAGATATGGAGGACTCCATGTACAGCCGTAGGTTAGCGAGCCTCGTCGCCGCCATCGCCGTCGCGTCGGGCACGGTCGTGTGGTCTCAGGCTCCACGCCCGCCGCAGTCGCCCTACCTCGCGCCGCCCGACAATGTCGTGGCGGTTCGGGCCGGCCGGATGTTCGACGCCAAGGCCGGCACCATGCTGACCAACCAGATCATTCTGATCAGGGGCGACCGGATCGCCGATATCGGTCCATCGGTGCAGATCCCGGCTGGGGCACGAGTGATCGATCTCAGTGACGCGACCGTTCTCCCTGGAATGATCGATGCGCACGTACACAACGCTGGACGCGGCGATTCGGTCGAGATGAAGACCATCGTCATGGTGCAAAGCGCCGTGCGCGACCTTGAAGCCGGGTTCACGACGACGGTCGACATGGACGCACGCGGCGGCTTTGGCACCGTGGATCTGAGAAACGCGATAAACGAAGGGCTGATCAAAGGGCCCAGAATGCAGGTCTCCGGGCAGTCGCTCAACCAGAGGGCGAGCTCTCCCTACCCGAACCCCGGCCCCGGCTTCTACGCGGGCTTCACGGAAAACAAGAACATCAATGGTCCCTGGCTCGCCCGCGCCGCGGTGCGCGAGTCGAAGCTGCATGGCGTCGATTGGATCAAGATCTACACAACCCAGGATTTCGTCGGCGCCCGGGCGTTATACGAGTTCAAGCCGGACGGCTCGCTCTTGGCGTTCCCGTCCCTGACGCTTGAAGAAGTCCAGGCCATCGCTGACGAGGCGCATCGGATGGGGCTGAAAGTCGCCTGCCATACGTACGGTGGCGAAGGCATGCGCTCGTGCATCAACGCGGGCGTCGATCTCAACATGCACGTGACCGAGCTGTACAAGGATGACGCCCTGCTGAATACCGTGGTCCAGAAGAAGCTGCCCATCATGATCACGATCGACGATCTGGCGGGCCTCAATGCGGGCGACAGGCGGCTGCTGACGGAGCTGGGGCTCACCGGCGATAAGTATTTGACACGCCTCGGTATGGCCGAGCAGACCTTGAGGAAGCTTGTGAAGGCGGGCGTTCCGCTTGCGTTTGGCAGCGGCGCGGTCGCCGGCGACGGCGCGTTTCCACACGGGAAGCAAGCCGATCAGTTCGCCTGGAAGGTCAAGTGGGGCATGACGCCCGCGCAGGCGCTCCAGACCGCCTTCATGCCGGCAGCCAACGTGCTCAACTACAACTGGGCGACCCGCGTCGGAAGCCTCGAAAGGGGCAAGTTCGCCGATGTCATCGCCGTGGGTGGCAATCCGCTGACGGACGTCACGGAGATGGAGCGCGTCAGATTCGTGATGAAGGGCGGCGTGGTCATGAAGAACGACCTGGCGCCGCGCCCGCCGCAGACGGCGTCGCGGTAGCACTCTCACCTTTTTCGCGCTGTGCCACGTGGCAAAGCGGGCGTGGGCCCAACTTGCCGCGTGGCCGTCCTCTGTCACGTCGAGTCAGCGCCTGAGCTCCGTCAGTTAGAACCGATACGCCGCGTTGAACTCGGCCAGCCGCCCCCGCGTGATGGCCCTCACGCGGTTGAAGCTCGACCCGGACGCGACCGTGATGCCTGTAATCGTGCTCGCGTTGAACAGGTTGAAGACGTTCAAACGCAGCGCCAGGGACTTCGCCCCCCCCAGCATCAGCCGCTTCTCGACGCGGAAGTCCGTCAACTGGACCGTCGAATATTGATTGGCATCCCGCGGCTCCACCCGCAGGGTGATCGATGGAATCGTGACACCGCCCCGGAAGACCGCCGTCCGCGCCCAGTAGGCCCCGCTTCGCGCCTGGTAGTTCGCCGAGAGCTGTAAGTCCCAGGGCAGCGTGTAGCTCCCCGAGAGCCGCGCCTGCCACTCTTTGGTTTCGTCCGCCGCGAAGATTTCCGCGTTCGGGTCCCTCGTATTGGCATTGAACGCCCCCGTTCCCCCGGCCGTGTTGTCCGGCAGCGGGTCGTCGAGCCGCGTGAAGCTGTACGAGGCCTGCAGGGACCAGCGGTTGGCCAACCGCTTGCTCGCCGCGATCTCGAACGAGGTGTACTTCTTGTTGGCCTTCTCGTCATTGACAATCCACGGCGCCTGAAACGCGTTCCCGCGCAGCGCCACGGGATACTCGTAGTAGGTGATCGACCTCCCCGGATCGTCGGCCGTGCCTCGGGTGTTGTCGGGGCCCGGATCCGTGTTCGTGATCGGGATCGTGTAGGTTTCGTACGGCCGCAGGCTGTTCTCGTACCGGTACCAGTTCAGCACGCGCGACTGGATACCCGTGAGCCGCAGACCAAAGCCCGGCCGGAGCTCCCGCTCGAACTGCGCCATGTACTCGTCGGTATACGCCTGCTTCTCGTCCGGATTGACAATTCCGTTCGCCAGGGCCGCGCCCTGCCCCGTGAACGTCGTGCTTTGGAAGTCACAGCCCGCACCGGAACAGTTTGTATTCAGATTGACTTCCCCGGGATCGTATTCGGTGTTCCTGTTGAGGTCGCGCCAGGTGTAAATCGTCGTATTGATGACGTTCCGGTTCGCCGTGTTGATCTCCTCGAACCAGCGACCCTTCTGGTAACGCCCCCAGCCGGCCTTGAGCAGCGTCCGGCCGTCCCCCGTGATGTCGTAGGCGAAGCGCAGGCGCGGCGCCAGCGATTGGTATATCGGGAATTGGATGTCCGGGAAGCACTGGGCCGGGTTCGCCACGTCCCCCGGCGCGTTCGCCGCCTCCCGGCACACCTCCGTCACCTTTCCGTCGTCATGCGCGTAGCGGATTCCCACGTTCAGGGTCAGCTTCTTGCCCACGGTCCACGTGTCTTGGACATAAGTGCCGAGGTAACGAATTCGCCCCGTCGGAAAGACTGGCGTGTTCTGGACTGCGATCGTGTCCGCTACGCCGTTCGCGAAGACGAGCTCGTAGGTCGGCGCCTTCCGGTTGACGCGGGCCCGGTTCCCCTCGGAGTCGAAGTAGTCCGCGCCAATCTTGAAGGCGTGACTGCCTCCTAACCAGTCCGGCTTGTACCAGTCCAGCCCCCAGCGCACGTTCTTCCGAAACACGCCTTGCCGCTCGCCCATGTCGGGCCTGGTACCCCACGAATACCCCGTGATCCGATCCCGTTTCGGTGTGGCGCCGTCGGCGAACTCGTCGCCCCACCCGCCGGAGCTGTTATTCCAGGCGCCAAACATCAACGACATCGTGCGCGAGTTCCCCTGGAGGGACTGCCATTCCACCTTATAGGTCGGGCTGAATGTGTTCCACTGCTTGCGGCGCCGCTCCCACGCGACAAACTGGGTCGCGCCCTCATTGTCGCGCCGCATGGTCGACATCAGCATGCCGTTCAGCGTGTTCGCGTTGTTGATCTTCCAGGTCTCCTTGGTCGTCTGATAGTAGGCGCGCTGCCACTCGTAGCACTGCTCGCCGCTCGCCTGGAGGGCAGGCCCTGTAAAGGGTGCCTCCCTTTGGAAGCAATCCTGTGTCAGCGTCTTGTCCCGCTGCCAGCGCCCCTGAACCCAGAACCACAGCCTGTCGCGGATGAGCCGGCCCCCAACATCGCCGTTCCAGTCGTCCTTCAACTCCAGGTGGTCGGGCTCCCCGACGCCACGCGCCTCCAGCTCCGGCGTGAGGTTGTTGCTCTGGAGGCTCTGGTTCGCGTAGCCGACGAAGCCCTGGCCGTGGAAGTCGTTACCGCCGCTCTTGATGACCGTGCTGATCATGATGCCGCGCGTCGGCACCGACGCCTCATGCCCAAGCGTCGAGATCACGGCCTCCTCGAACGCCGTACCGTCGATGTACTGGCCCGTCTGGCTCAACAGCGGACTGGAAGTGACCACTCCGTCGATCGCCTGGTAGGCCTGGTTGCTCTGTCCAAACGCCCGGAAATTGGGGCTGGAGGTTGGGGAGAGCGCCTGCAGGGTGTCGCGCACTCCGGGCGCCTGCGCGAGGAGGGCATTGTAGCCGGTCCGCGCGGTGGGAATCACATCGAGCGTCTCGCGCGTCAGCGTCGTCGCGGCGTCCGTGGACGTCACGTCCACCACGGGCGACGCCCCGGAGACCGTCACCGTTTCCTCGAGCCCCCCGATGGTCAACGCGATATCGATCCGTGCCGTCAGGCCGGCCGTCAGGCGCACATCCTCGCGCCGCAGGGTGCGAAAACCCGATAGCGTGAACACCATCGTATAGGAGCCAACCGGCAACGGGCTTACTCGGTACCGGCCCTGCTCGTCGGTCACGGTGTCGCGCGACCCCTGCAAGGCCGAACTCGTGACCGTCACCGTGACGCCGGGCATCACGCCCTGGCTTTGATCGGTCACGGTGCCGATGACGCCGGCGTTCGTCTCTTGACCCGCGCTTGCCCGTCCGGCGATCGCAAGGACACCGAAGAAAACAGCCACCGCCCCCCCCAGGCCGATACGACGCCGCCGGCGGCCACCAAATCTCGAATCCATGTCTCACCTCACATTAATTCGATCGCAAAGGGCTGAATGGATGCACAGCCAAGGGAAACTCGTGGACATCGGACACACGGCTGGACCGTACATCCCGTCGTGCGGTCTGTCAACAGGGAAAACGCTGCTGCGAGGTGACAGCGCGAGCGACGAACAAGCGATTGGATCCTCGTCTATGTGTAGCCGCGAAAGGAGCCCGAGGGTTGGCTATTGCGTCTGAACCGGGCCCTTCCACTTGGCCTGCCACCTTGCCCGCATCCCGGCGCGGTCTACTTCCTGTCCGCGGAGATAGACCTTGTTGATCCGTCGCGTATTGGCGATGTTCTCGAGCGGATTCGCGTCGAGGACGATGAAGTCGGCGCTCTTGCCCGCCGCAATCATGCCGGTGTCGATCCCGGCTATCTGCGCACTGTCGCGGGTCGCCATCACGATGGCTTCCATGGGCGTGAAGCCCATGGTGATCCAGTTCTCGAACCGCAGCTGCTCGAACCAGCCGAAGCCGCGTCCGGCTGACCCGTTGTCGCTGCCGTACACGAGCTTCATGCCAGCCGCGATCAGCGTCTTCGCATCGTCGCCTGTTTCCTTGGAGCTCTTGCGGGCCCGCTCGACGACCTCGGGTGTCATCCGTTTGAACGCCGCGCCCAGCTGCGCCATCACCTGATCCCGCGGGAGCATCTCCCAGAGCAGTGGGTCGTCCCATACCTGCGGACCCAGAGCGGCCGAAGACCCGTGCTCGCTGAACCAGAGCGGGAACTTGCTCGTCTTCACCCGCTCCTTGATGATCGCGAGGAAGGCCTCGTCAGGATGGTCCCCGCTGCGAACGGGAGCATGGACGGCGCCCACGAGGCCGGCCTCGTACAGGCCCATGGCGTCCTTCAGCGTGACGGTATGCGCGGCGACGTAGGTGTCATGGTTCGCTGCTTCGTTCAACACGGCCTGATAGACCGCGGGCGGCATGTTCTTCATCTTGCCGCCACGGTCATCCATCCAGATCTTGATGAACGCGGGCTTCGTCTTGACGTAGTCGCGCACGGCCTCGCGAGCCTCTTCGGGCGTCGAGACGGGATACATCACGTCGTTGCGGGCCGGAGCGCCCTGAGCCCCCGAGCCAGGCCAGGAGATGCCCGGGCCGGCCGTGCGGAACAGGGCGGCGTTCGGGATGACTTCCTGCGCCACCTTCACCGGCACATCGCCCCACGGGAACCGGCCGGTCTTCGGCATGTTCGGGTCGCGCTTGGCCTGGTACACGTCGAGATGATCGCCCGGCATGATCTCGCGCTCGGCGAGATCGGCGATGCTGACCACGGCGCCGAACCCCGTGTAGGCATACCGCTCGAGATGGTCGATCAGATTCTCGCGCGTGACGTTCTCCTTCGACGTGGTACCCTCGATGATGTTCTCGTAGCCCAGGTGTCCGTGCAAATCGGTTTTCGTCGGCATGACGGACTTGCCCGTCAGATCCACGCGGGCGGCCCCGGCTGGCACCGCGACCTCTCCCGTCTTCCCGAGGCTGGTGAACTTGCCGCCCTCGATGACGAAGGCGCCGTCCTCGATGACGGTACCGTCGCCCGTGATCACTCTCGCGCCATCGAACACGGTCGCGTCGCCCCGCCCGGCCTGCTCGGCACGGCGCATCTCCTGCGACGAGCACGCCGCCACGAGCAGACACGCTGCAACGAGAAAACAAGCCGCCATCCCATTCGGTCGACACATGGTGAGACCTCCAACGAAACAGACAGGGCACACTATCTAACACGCGCGGGGACGTCTGCAAGCGCAAACGAAGGGACGAACCCGGCATGGCACGACCCGCTCTCGAGGGAGACGATTTCAGACGCGCAGGTCCAGCAGCACCACGGGCTGCTGGGACACGGGTTGACACGCGCACGGGAATCGGCTGACGATGGCTCGGCTGACTCCCAATCAAGAACTCCGGAGGTCGTGATGCATCGGTGGCTCGTTCGCACCGTCGCGAACTTGTTCGTCTTCGCCGTCACTATCCCCGTCGCGCGGCAGGTGTACGGAGCCGATGACGGAGCGTTCATTGGCTTCACCGTGACTTCCTGGACGGCGCGGGACGGTCTTCCATCAGAAGCCATCAGTGCAATCAGCCAGGACAGGGATGGTTATCTCTGGCTCGGTTCTTCTGCAGGCCTCGTGCGCTTCGACGGCGTGCGCTTCGTTTCCTGGGACGCGCTTGGCGAATCGACGCTTCCAGAGAGTATTGTTAACGCCCTGTGCATCTCTCGGGATGGAAGCCTGTGGATCGGCTTCGGCAACCTCGGCGGTGTGAGTCGCCTTCGGAACGGCGCGTTGTCCAGCTACACCTCACAGGACGGGTTGCCGCCCGGCGGCATACGAACGCTTCTGGAGGATCGCGAGGGGACGCTCTGGGCAGGCAGCTTTGGCGGACTGGCGCGGTTCAGGAATGGCCGCTGGGAGCAATTGGGGGAGCGGCACGGTTTGGTGGGAGCGACGACGGTGGATCGTCTGTACGAAGATCGGCGCGGAAATTTGTGGGTCGCCACATCCGCTGGAGTCCTTCGCCGAAACCCACGACAAGACATCCTCGAACGTACGGATGCAGGGTCATATCGAGCACGGGACATCATTGAGGACAGCGGCGGCGCCGTCTGGGTCACCGGACAGCCGCAGCCTTTCAGGCGCCTGACGTCGGCCACCGTCTCGGATTCGACACCGCAAGGCTCGGGCGCAGTCTATGGGTTTCGTCTGCTTCGCGACGGCCAGGGCAAACTATGGGTGGCCACACTGGGCCAGGGCTTACTGCATGTGCCCAACCCGTCTTGGGGAAATACTCGCGCCGAGCGGCTCACGCAGCAACGAGGACTGACGAGCGACTGGGTGACGTCCTTGTTTGAAGATCGAGAAGGGAATATTTGGGTCGGGACTGAGGCTGGCCTCAACCGTCTGACCGTGATTAGGGCTAAACCAGTCGTCACCAGCGCAGAATTTGCCCTGCAGACCGTTCGAGCTGTCACGGCTACAAGAGACGGTAGCCTATGGACTGGTACCGCCGACGGCTTGCATCGGCTGTGGCGCGGCAGGTCGCAGTGGTATCGCGAGCGGGACGGATTGCCCAGTGCGACGATCAGAGTCCTACACAGCGATGCGAGCGCAACGCTGTGGGTCGCGACGGGGCGGGGTCCGGTGCGGTTTGCTGACGGCCGGTTCTCGCTCTTACCTCTTCCCACCGGCGTTCGGCTCGACCGGATCGACGCGATGACCACCGATCTTCAGGGCAACCTGTGGCTTTGTGATTTTACCGGGATTTACCGCTGGAAGGATGGCGCTCTAACCGAGTTGAAAATCGAGTCCGGTCGGCATACGACCGCCATATACGCTGACAGCCAAGGTCGGGTCTGGATCGGCTTCCGTGGTGGCGGTCTCGTGATGCACCAAGACGGCACGTTCACGGAGTACTCCGCGACAGACGGCCTCAGCGCTGGTGCTGTCGGTGCTATCCACGAGGACACGGCCGGCACGATCTGGGTTGGCACATTCCAAGGGTTGAGCAGGTTCGCGCGCGGACGGTTCGTCTCCATCGCTTCTCACAGCAGGAGTCTTGGCGGCGGTGGTAGGCTGACCGCGATCGTAGAGGATGGGCAGGGGTATCTGTGGTTGGGAACCGACGCCGGCCTCGTCCGTATCAGGCGTGATGAATTCGATAAGGCCGCCGGTGATCCAGCGTATAGCATGCAGTACAGACTTCTTGACGTCTCCGACGGGTTCGAGGGTCGACCCACCTCTCAAGGCCAGCCGACCTCGACTCGAAGCAGTGATGGGACGCTGTGGTTCGTGACCAGTCGTGGCTTGGCTGCTCTGGATCCTCGTGCGCTTCGGGAATACCCGCGGCCGGTCGCACCAGTGATCGAACGAATCCTCGCCGATGAACGGGCCTTCTTTCCTGAATCGCAGCTCAGCCTGTCCCCTCGCACAGCGAGGGTTCAAATCGATTACACCTCCTTGAGCTTCGCGGCTCCATCGAGGATTCTCTTTCGCTACAGATTGGACGGCTACGACCAGAGTTGGGTCAATGCTGGTAACCGCAGGCAGGCCTTCTACACCAATCTACCGCCGCGCAGTTATCAATTCCGTGTCGCGGCGAGTCGGGGCGACGGCGTCTGGATGGAGTCGCCGGCCATATTGGGGTTCGCGATCGCGCGGGCGTTCTATCAGACGACCTGGTTCTACGCGGCCTCCGCAGGGATCGTGGTCCTGGCTTTGTCGGGTGTCTGGCGCCTTCGGCTGCGTCAGGTCCGAAAGCAGTTCTCAGTCGTGCTCGCGGAACGGGAGCGACTGGCCCGCGAGATTCACGACACCCTCCTTCAGGGCATGCTCGGCGTGGCGCTGCAGCTCCATGGTATCTCGGAGACTCTGAACTCACCACTGAGCACGACCAAAGGTCGATGCGAGCGCGCTCGCGACAACCTCGAGTACTACATACGCGAGACCCGTCTGTCGATCTGGGATCTGCGCTCGCCGACACATGAAACGCGCGATCTCGCGACAGCGTTGCACGAGACCATTGATCGTGCTGCAACCAGCGCAGTCAGAGTGTCGCTGAAGGTCGCCGGAAAGCCTCGACCGTGTGGACAAGTGATAGAACGTCACATGTTGCGGATCGGTCAGGAGGCAATTAGTAATGCCGTTCGGCATGCCGAGGCAACCCACGTCCGAGTAGAGCTAGGCTACGACGGGACGTCAGTGCTCCTTCGCGTATCCGACAATGGACGCGGCTTTGATCCGGAAGACGCCGCTCACGCATCGGTGGCTCACTGGGGTTTGAGAAGCATGCGTGAGCGTGCCGAACAGATCGGTGGGCACCTGAGGCTGACCAGCACCCCTGGCAGGGGCACAGAGATCGAGGCGATCATCCCCTTATCTGAATGACAGCTCTGCAGACGCAATGTCCCAGCCTCAGATCCGAATTCTGTGCGTTGATGATCACGCCGTGGTGCGTGAGGGGATTGCTGTCATTCTCGAGTTGCAGCCCGACATGAAAGTTGTTGCGTCGGCCGGGAGTGGACTCCAGGCCGTCCACATGTTCAGGGAGTACAGGCCTGATGTGACCTTGATGGACTTGCAGTTGCCGGTGGTGACTGGTCTCGAAGCCATTCGCACGATTCGAAGCCATCACGCAGGCGCCCGCATCATCGTGCTGACGATGTATCACGGAGACGAAGACATCTATCAGGCACTGCAAGCGGGGGCAACGACGTATTTGTTGAAAGAGACCCTTTCCAAGGATCTAGTCAGGGTCATCCGTGAAGTCCACGCTGGAGGTCGTCCGATTTCAGCCGAGATTGCTGCGCGACTCACGGAACGTACCGCTCAACCCCTCCTGACTCCCCGCGAACTGGCCGTCCTCAAACTCATAGCGGAGGGCTTGCACAACAAGGAAATTGCCACTGCGCTTGGCATCACCGAGGAGACGGTCCATTCACACCTGAAGAACATCTTCACCAAGTGGCATGTGGGGGATCGTCGAGCAGCCGTGAATGTTGCAGTCCGACGCGGAATCATTCACGTCGAATAGACACGCCTGGTCTCCCCCCTCTCGCCCCAAGGTTGGACCTCCCGGAACGAGATGACTACGGGCCAAAGTCGGTTTCCCGGGCCCGTCCCCTAAGTATTCCGATTCCTCTCGATGCGTGGGTTCAGTAATCCAAGACTTTGAATCCGGCAGATCTTCCCAGCAGTACAGCATGTTCCGGACGGGCAAAGGCACTTGTCAGAATGCTTCTTGCGGCCCGCTGGGCATGGTCTACCCTTTTTAGGGGATTTACACGCGGAGCGACGCACACCAAGAATGAGTCGTTCCGAACAGACCACCTGGACTCGTGTCCGCGGTTGACGTCGCGCAATCGGCCAATGTCACGCGACCGATATCGCTGCCGCTAGGATGACGATGCGTGCTTTCCGGCACAAGACGCGGCATACGTTCGGACGGCGCGCCCGTGCGTCGATCTTCGGGCTCTTCATCGGCTGCTGGGTGGCCATGGCGCTTTCCAGCGTTCAGACCTCGCCGCTACTGGCCCAACAGCCGCCTGCGATAGCGACGCTCCCGGCGGCACGGGTGGTGCTGGATCGGTACTGCGTGACCTGCCATAACCAGAACCTCAAGACCGGAGGGCTTGCGCTCGACACGCTGGACGTCAGCAGACCAAGCGCCAATGCGGAGGCGTGGGAGCGCGTGATCCGGAAACTTCGGGCGGGCTCGATGCCGCCGGCCGGGAGGCCGCGGCCGGACCAAGCCACCTATTCTGCCGTGGCGAGCTCACTGGAGACCGAGATCGACCGGGCGGCGGCGGCATATCCCAATCCAGGCAGGACCAGCACGGTCCAGCGCTTGAATCGTACGGAATATCGCAACGCGATTCGCGACCTGCTCGCGCTCGAGATCGATGCGACGGCATTGCTGCCAGGAGACGACACGTCCGACACGGGATTCGACAACAATGCGGACGTTTTGTCGATTGCGACGTCGCAGTTGGAACGGTACCTGACGGCTGCCCGTAAGATCACCCGTCTGGCGACGGGCCTCCCGCCCGCAAGTCCCGTCATCGAGACGTTCGACGTTCCCTTGTTTCTGGTGCAGGACGATCGACAGAGCGAAGATCTGCCGCTCGGATCCCGCGGCGGCGCCGCCGTTCACTATTACTTTCCCGTGGACGGCGAGTATCTCATCAAAGTGCGTCTCCGAAGGACCTACCAGGACTACATCATGGGGATGGGGTGGCCGCACCAGCTCGACATCCGCATCGATGGCGAGTTTCTGAAGCGCTTCACGGTCGGAGGAGAGGCCAAGGGCCGGCCGACGCCCGCCAGCTTCGCCTCCGCTGAAATCGGCGACCCCGAGTGGGAGGAGTACATCCGCAAGGCAGATGACGGGTTGGAGATCCGTTTGCCCGTGAAGGCGGGACCGCGTCTTGTCGCCGTATCGTTCGTCAGGAAAACGTGGGAGCCAGAAGGCATCCCACAGCCGACGCAGCGGGGGAGCGTTCTGTCGAACGACGAAATCTATCACGGTAACGCAAGCGTGGGATCGGTCGCGATCGGAGGCCCCTACCGGATTTCCGGACCCGGAGACACCCCGAGCCGTCGGGAGATTTTTGTCTGTCAGCCGAAACGTCGAGCAGACGAAGAGGCGTGCGCCACGAAGATTCTTGCCAAGCTCGCCCGGCGCGCCTATCGTCGTCCGGTCACACCGCGAGATATGCAGATGCTGCTCGGGTTTTTCAAGACGGGCCGCACGACCGGTGGAAGGTTCGATGCCGGCATCCAGCTCGCGCTCGAACGACTCCTCGTCGACCCGGATTTTCTCTTGCGCATCCACCGGGATCCCGTCGATGCGGCACCAGGACAAATCTACCAAGTCACAGACTTGGAGTTGGCCTCGCGCCTGTCGTTCTTCCTCTGGAGCAGCATCCCCGACGAACCGCTGCTCGATCTGGCCACGCGCGGAAAGCTCCGCGATCCGCTGACCGTGGCACAGCAAGTGCGGAGCATGTTGGGAGACGCACGCGCGACGGCGCTGGTGAACAATTTCGCCTCCCAATGGCTGCATCTGCGCAGTCTGGCGAATGTGGTGGGTGATCCGGTCGTGTTTCCCGACTTTGACGATAACCTGGTTGAGGCGTTCAGACGCGAAACGGAGTTGTTCATCGCGAGCACGCTCGACGAGGACCGAAGCGTTCTGGATCTCTTGAGCGCGAATTATACGTTCGTCAACGAGCGGCTGGCACGGCATTATCGGATCCCCGGCGTGTACGGCAACCGCTTTCGGCGAGTCACTCTCTCGAACAGTCACGAGCGCGGCGGCCTCCTCGGCCACGGAGGGTTGCTGGCGCTGACGTCCTACCCGAACCGCACGTCACCCGTGCTGCGCGGCAAGTGGCTGCTGGACACGATTCTCGGCGCGCCTCCGCCCGCGCCTCCACCCAACGTGCCTGACCTGCCGGAGCGCGGAGAGGGCGGCAAGACGGTGTCGGTGCGTGCGCGGCTGGAGCAACACCGGAAGAATCCCGTTTGCGCGAGTTGCCATTCGACGATCGACCCGTTGGGTTTCGCGCTGGAACATTTTGACGGGCTCGGAGCGTGGCGGACCGCCGACGAAGCGGGCAATGCCGTTGATGCGACCGGCACGATGCCGAGCGGCGCGAAAGTGGAAGGGCTGGCGGGCTTACGGGAGCTGTTACTGAGCCAGCGCGAGCAATTTGTCGGCACCATGACCGAAAAGCTCTTGGCCTACGCCCTGGGGCGTGGGCTCGAGTACTACGATCGGCCTACGGTGCGCAAGATTGTCCGAGACTCGGCGGCGCACGAATACCGATGGTCGTCGCTCATTCTCGGGATCGTTGAGAGTCCGGCATTTCTGATGCGCAGATCCCGCGAGGCGGACTGACGGCCCGGCGCGGCTCTGGATGTAGAGGAGACGAGAGACATGAGTATCGCCATGAAATCGCTGCCGCGGCGGACCATCCTGCGCGGTTTGGGTGCGGCGTTGGGGTTGCCGCTCCTGGACGCCATGGTCCCGGCGTTCTCGGTTCTGGTCAAGACCGCCGCGAAGCCCATCAATCGGTTCCAAGCGATCTATGCGCCAAACGGAATGGCCATGGAGTACTGGACGCCGAAGGCGGAGGGGACCGACTACGAGCTCACACCCATTCTGGAGCCGCTGGCACCGTTCCGGAATCAGCTGCTCGTCCTCTCGGGCCTCAAGGCGACATGGGTCCGGTCGCACGCGGGCGCGTCCGGCGCGTTTCTGACTGGCACCCCGCGGGGGGGGCGCAGCGAAACCGACATCCTGGCAGACATATCGATGGACCAAGTCCTCGCGAAGGAATTCGGGAAGTCGACGCAGCTGGGATCGCTCGAGCTCTCGATGGATGCGACGAGCAACGCGGGAGAATGCACGAGCGGCCTCAGTTGTGTGTACACACACACGATTTCCTGGCGGAGTCCCACGATGCCTCTGCCGATGGAGAACAACCCGCGCGCCGTGTTCGAGCGGCTGTTTGGCGATAGTGGAACAGGGCAGGCCGCCCGCGTCGCACGTATGCGGGAGAGCAAGAGCATTCTCGATTCGGTGACCGAAAAACTGGCTGACCTCAAACGGGAGCTGGGGTCGCAAGACAAGTTGAAGATCAGTGAATATACCGAGGCGGTCCGCGACGTCGAACGGCGCATTCAGAAGGCGGAGGAACAGAGCGACGTCGAGCTGCCGTTTGTCGAGCAGCCTCAAGGAGCGCCACCGGTTTTCGAAGAACATTTGAAACTGATGATGGACCTGCAGATCCTGGCGCTTCAGTGCGATCTGACGCGCGTCATCACGTTCATGCTGGGCAAAGAACAGAACGCCCGTGTCTATCCTCAAATCGGCGTGCCCGATGCGCATCATCCGCTGTCGCATCACGGCAACGACCCGGACAAGATCGCGTTGATGTCGAAGATCAACGCGTATCACGCCAAGTTGTTCTCTGAATATCTGGCGAAGCTCCGCGCGACTGCCGACGGCGACGGCTCGCTCCTGGATCACATGACGATCATGTACGGCTCGGGCATCTCCAACAGCACGCAGCATTCCGGCGACAACTTGCCGATCCTGCTGGCCGGTGGCGGCGCGGGCCGGCTCAAGGGTGGGCGCCATTTGAGGTATCGCGGCGCTGTCCCATTGGCGAACCTGCTCGTCACGTTGATGGACAAGCTCGACATGCCTGTCGAACGGCTCGGCGCCAGCAGCGGGAAGCTCGAGATCGACACGCTTTCTGGAGTGTAACAGCCGCGTCGAAGCAAAAGAGGGAATGATGTGGAAGACAGGCGGGGCTCGATGTCTAGCTGTCCTGGGGCTGGCCGTCATCGGTATCGCCGCCGGCGATCGTGACCTGCGGCTGGTCGATGCGGCCAAGAAGGCCGACGGCGGCGCGTTGCGGGGTCTGCTCGAGCAAGGCGTCGACGTCACGGCCTCGCAGGCAGACGGAACGACCGCCCTCCATTGGACGGCCTATTGGGACGATACCGAAGGTGCCGACCTGTTGATTCGCGCCGGTGCCAGGGTGAATGCGGCGAATGAGCTTGGCGTCACGCCCCTTTGGGTGGCGTGTGAGAATGCAAGCGCGCCCATGGTGCAAAGGTTGCTGAAGGCCGGAGCGAACCCCAACGCTGCCCTCCTGTCCGGCGAGACGCCACTCATGACGGCAGCCCGCACAGGCAGTGCCGTCGTCGTCAAACAGCTGCTCGACAACGGCGCCGATGTGAACGTCAAGGAACGTGCGCGCGGCCAGACGGCCCTCATGTGGGCAATAGCACAGCGACACGCCGATGTCGTCGAGGTGCTGCTCGCGCACGGCGCCGACGTTCGTGCCCGTTCAAACGTCTGGACTCAGGTCGTGAAGACGACGGCGGATCAGAAGAGCCATCCCGACTACATCGTCGATATTGCGCAGGGGGGCTACACGCCCCTACTGTTTGCTGCCCGGGTGGGTGACCTCCTCTCGGCGAAACTTCTGTTGGATGCCGGCGCCGATGTGGACGCCGCGGCGCCGTACGGCACCAGCCCCCTGGTTCTCGCCGCTCACAGCGGACATGGAGAGCTGGCGGTATGGCTGCTCGAGAAAGGCGCGGACCCAAACGCAGCTGGTGCCGGCTATAGCGCGCTGCACGCGGCGACATTGCGGCACGATGCCAAGCTGGCCGGTGCTCTCCTGATCCACGGCGCAGATCCGAACGCGCCACTTCGGAGGTCCACTCCCGCCAGGCGCCAAAGTGCAGATTTCCATCTCCCTCCGGCATTCGTCGGCGCCACCCCATTCTGGCTCGCCGCGCGGTATGGTCAAGCGGAAATCATGCGCCTCCTGATGAAGCACGGCGCCGACCCGCGGTTCGTGCATCATCTCGATTTCTGGGGGCAAGGTGCTGGATATGGAGTGGCCCACTTCATAGAAGGCGACACGACGACGCTCATGGCGGCTGCCGGAATGGGAGGGCGTGTCTCCAGTGGAGAAGGCCTGGTGCCGGTTCCCGATCCCGATCAGGTCGAGGCCATGACGCTCGAAGCTGTCAAAGTGGCGACAGAGAGCGGTGTCGACCTCAACGCCGCGAACGTCGATGGCAACACAGCGCTTCACTCCCTGGCGGCTCGAGGATACGACGCCGTTGTCCGGTTTCTCGTAGAGAAGGGCGCGAAGCTCGACGTGACGAACAAGAAAGGGCAAACGCCGTTGGCTGCGGCGATGGCCGGACCGCGGCCGCGCGAAAGCACAGTTGAGCTGCTTCGGAAATTGGGGACGAAAGAGTAATTCATCGAGTGAAGGAGGAGAACCCCTGTGATGCGTCTAGTCTTCTGGGTGATGGCGGCGGGTCTCGTGCAGCAGCTCGCGGCTTCGTCCGGGGCCCTGGTCCTGACGGCCCAGCAGCCCTCTTCTGCGACGAAGGCTTCCCTGGATTTTGAGTATTTCAAGACCCAGGTGCAGCCGGTGTTTCTGACCAAGCGCGCGGGGTACACCCGCTGCGTGGTGTGTCACAGCGGCGGCGGGGCCGGGTTCTTGCAGCCGCTCGCCCCCGGCGCGACGGCCTGGAACGAGGAGCAGTCGCGCAAGAACTTCGAGGCCGTGTCGCGCCTCGTCATGGCGGGCCAGCCGATGAAGAGCCGGCTGCTTACGCATCCCCTGGAGCCCAAGGCGGGCGGCGACGAGTTCCACAACGGAGGCCGGCAGTTTACGTCTCAAGATGACCCGCAGTTCCAGACGATCGCCGCCTGGGTGGGCGGCAAGACGGCAGGCGGCCCTGGAAGGTAGGCTAAAGGTAAGCTGTCGAAATGCGGCGGTTGAAGGAGATCTGAAAATTATGACTACTTTCATCAAATCGCTTGGGGTCTCTCTCGCGGCGTTGGCGACCCTCGTTCTCACGCTGCCGTTGACGATGTCGGCGGCCTCCGGTGTCCGGATCATCCAGACAAACAGCGCGGGCGATTCCGTGCACATCATCGATGCCGCGACGAACAAGGTCGTGGCCGAGATCCCCGGGATCGAACGGGCGCACGGCGCCCAGGCCTCTCCTGACGGGAACTGGATGTGGATCAGCAACGAGGCCGACAACACGGTCGATGTCATCAGCACCAAGACGATGACGGTGACCAAGAAGATCCCGCTGAGCGGCCACCCCAACAACCTCGCGATCACGCCCGACGGGCGCAAGCTCTACGTGGCCATCGCGCAGGCTCCGGGGGCCCTCGACGTGATTGACACGGCCAAGCAGACGAAGGTCCGGACGATCTCGGTGCATGGCGGCGTGCACAATACGTACGTCACGCCAGACGGCAAGTATGCCGTTGCCGGCATGGTCGGCGCGCGGAACATCACCGTGGTCGACACGAAGACCGACATGCCCGTGTGGACACACTACTTCGACCTGGGTATTCGGCCGATGGCGTTCGACGCGAACCCGGATGGATCGACCCGGCGGGCCTACGCGCAGCTCTCCGAATTCAACGGCTTCGCCGTGGTGGATTTCGCCACGCGCAAAGAAGTGGCGCGGATCACGTATCCCGAAGTACCGGCTGACAAGCGGACGGAGGGGCACGGCGGCAACACCTCGCATGGCATCGCCGTCACGCCGGACAACCGGACGCTGGTGGCCAACAGCAGCATCAACAGCATTGTGTACGTCTATTCGCTCCCCGATCTCAAGCTGCTCGGCCAGGCCGCGGTCGGGCATTCCCCGAACTGGATCACGCTCACGCCCGACGGCAAGTTCGCCTACATCTCGCTGGCCGGCGCGAACAGCGTGGCGGTGCTCGACATCAAGGCCGTGAAAGTGGTGACGGAGATCAAAACGGGTGGCCAGGTTCCGAAGCGCAACGCAACGATGGTGGTGACGCAATAACGTGCCTGCCCATGCTCGGTGATGGTGCAACCACCAGCAGCCAGCCCATGGCGATGGCGGTCGAAAGGTAATAGGAGAAACGGCTATGAGCTTGAAACGTCGGTGGTACGTTCGCTCTTCCGGTTTGCTGTCTCTGATTTCGGTCCTGTGCCTTGGTTTCATGACGTTGCCCAGCCCCGTTTTCGGTCAGCAGCCCTCGAGCATTTACGGCACGGTCGTGGACGAGAGCGGCGGCATTCTGCCAGGCGTGACGGTAACACTGACAAGTCCGGCGCTTCAGGTCTTAGAGAGGCAAGCCATTACGGACGCCAACGGCGAGTACCGCGTGACGCCGCTGCCGATCGGCGTCTACAAGGCCGTCTACGCGCTTTCAGGGTTTCGAACAGTGACCCGGGAAGACATTCGGGTTTCGGTTGGATTTGCTACGCGACTTGATATCGGACTGAGCGTGGGAAGCATCGAGGAGTCGATAACCGTGAGCGGTGCGTCGCCGGTGGTGGATGTCACGCAGACGAGTTCTAGTACTGTGTTGACATTAGAGACTCTGGAGGCTACACCCACCGCGCGGCAGGGGCTCCTCACGTTGTATAGCCAGGCCCCTGGAGTGCGCGGGCAACTCGATGTGGGGGGGAACAGTCTCAATACGGAACCGTCGGTCAGCTCGTTTGGGCAACCAGGTGAACCCGAGGCCTGGCTCGAAGGTGTGGTGACGAGGTATGCCGCCTACTGGAACTATCTCAGCGTCGAAGAAGCGCAGATCGCCACGGTGGGCAACACCGCGGAGACGGAAGCCCGTGGCGTGCAGGTCAACGCCATCGTGAAGTCCGGCGGGAACCAGTTTCACGGCACAACCGGTGTGACGCTCGGGGGGCGAGTTGAAGCCAACAACATCACCGAAGAGTTGGAGACGCAGGGCCTCAGCGTAGGCAACGACCTGAAGTATCGGGATGACTTCAATACGGATCTCGGCGGCCGAATCATCCGGGACAAACTCTGGTTCTACGTGGGAACGCGCCTTCAAAGGGAGCGAGAGAATGTTCTGGACGGTCGGATCAAAGAGGACGGCTCACCGGTGTCGAGCGACCAGACCGCCAGTTTCTTTACCAATAAGACAACGTATCGGATGACCGACCAGAACCGAATTGTCGGGTTCTATGCATGGTCCCAAAAGCACAATGTCACTCCCGGCAACCGGTTCAACCCCTGGGAATCGCGGACCGACCAACGGAATAACCAAGACCTGGCGAAGGGCGAGTGGCAATTCGTGGGCGGGAACTGGCTGGTGACGTCGGCGCAATTCGGGTACTACGGTCATCTGCCGAGCAGAGTTCGTAACGTGCCACATTCGGACAACGTCCGCACAGATGACATCGTGACCCGGTTTGTCACGGGACCGGCCGCGCGCGCCGGTCAGAGGAACTACCAGAACACATACGACACGAGAATCAAGGCGACGATATTCCGCCCCAACCTATTTCTGGGCAACCATGAGTTCAAGGTGGGATTCAGTCACACGTATGACGACTTCGGCCGTGAATACGGGATCTCACAAGATCTGCCCCCCTTCAACTACCAATTGCGATTGGCCAGGGGCGTGCCGATCGAGATCCGCGCGCTCAACTACCCGAACAAGCCCAAAGTCGTGACGGACTACATGGCCGCCTTCTTCCAGGATCAGTGGACCCTTGGGCAACGATTGACACTCAACATGGGGATCAGACGCGCCAGAGACGATGCCTATTCGGCCGAAAAGTGCCGCGACGCCGCTCGCGATCCGGGGCACATCGCCTTTCCGGCGGCGTGCTACCCACAGGTGGGCTTTCCAACCTACAACCTCTGGGACCCTCGCATTCATGCCGCGTACGATGTGCTCGGCGACGGCAAGACGGTCGTGAAAGGCGGCTGGGCGGCATACAGCCACAAGAACTTCGATGACGAGATCACGACCTTGGATCCGGACTTTCCCAACTACGTGACCTACCGCTGGCACGATCTCAATGGGAACCTCGACTACGATCCCGGAGAAGTAAACCTGGATCCGAACGGGCCGGACTACATCGACCAGTTGCTCAACCTCGGCCAAGCGAATCCGGACCTGGTCGCCCCGACATCGGATGAGCTCATGGTCTCTGTCGAGCGCGAATTGGTGCCGAACCTGGCGGTGAGGGTGCTTGGACTCTACTCCAAGAACAGAAACAACTATCGGGTGGCCAATGTGCTGCGGCCATACGATGCCTATAACATTCCTGTCACAAGGCCCGACCCTGGGCCTGATGGACAGGTCGGAACGGCCGACGATCCCGGCGTGAACTTCACTTACTGGGAGTATTCGCCGCAACTTTCCGGACAACTCTTCGAGCGGCCGATGTACATCAACGACGCGAGCATCGATCAGACATTCAAGAGCGTCGAGGTTGGCGTCAACAAGCGATCCGCGGACGGCTGGCAGCTCAACATGTCGTACATGGCCACGAAGAAGAACGTTCCGCTCTTCGCTGGCACGCAGATCTCGGAAACCGACTCGCTGGCCCGGAACGCAAACCACAACCCCAACACCGAAATCAACCACAGCGACACCTCGTGGGAATGGAACGGCCATGTCTCGGGGGCCTACGACCTCCCGTATGACATCCGCCTCGCCGGTAAGTACCAGTTTCGAAGCGGTCGTCCGTTTGCCCGTGAGGTGCTCTTCCGTGGTGGGCAGACCATTCCGTCGATCGCGCTTCTTGTCGAGCCGTACGGGACCAGGCACTTCCCGCACGTCCACCTTACGGACGTCCGCTTCGAAAAGACATTCAACATGACGCAGAGGACGAGGCTCGCCGCACGACTGAACGTCTTCAACGTGTTCAACACCAGCACGGCGACCGACCTGGACATACGGTCCGGGTCGACTTTCGGGTTGGTGGAAGCAATCGTGGCGCCACGGATCCTGGAGATGGGCATATCTCTCATCTTCTGATGTCCGAGCGTTCTCCAAGGGTCTCCGTCTCCTCTGGACCGGCAGATAGTCATGTGACAGCGGCCAACGCCGCTGTTGGAGGAGGGATGCGATGTCGCATCCAGGTCGAGTGAGAACCTGCAGCGGTGACCTTCGAGTGCGGGCCATTGGCTTTCCTTCTTTTTCCTGGAGGGCTACGATGTCGCGTGCAGGTCGACTTGGATTCGCGCTTGTAGCCGTGCTCGCGGTGATCGCCACATTTGGAGTAGCGGCACACACCCAACAGACCCAACTCGCCAACCCGTATCGCCTCGTGGAGGGCTGGCCGACGCTCCCCAAGAGCATGAATGGAGGTCGGTGGGGAGAGTTAATCAGGGCGGATGTTGATCCCAAAGGCAACATCTGGGTCTTTCATCGATGTTTCAACACCGTACCCGCCGGCGCCGCCACTTGCGTCGGTCGGTCTGAGCCGCCGATTTTGCAATTTGATCCGTCAGGCAAGCTTCTGACGAGCTTTGGCGGGGGGATGTTCGCGTTTCCTCACGGTTTCACCATCGATGGGGAGGGAAACGTGTGGGCGAGCGACGCAAATGGGAATGAGACAGTACTCGGGATGTCAGCCAGGGGCTCGAACGGCTTGCCAAGGGGCCAGCAGGTCTTCAAGTTCAGCCCGGATGGCAAGGTGTTGTTGACGCTCGGCAAGGCGGGCGTGGCCGGAAATGGTCCGGATACTTTCGATCGGCCGACCGGTGTCGCCGTCGCTGCAAATGGCGATATCTTTGTGACGGATGGCCATGGCAAGAATGACCGCGTGGTGAAGTTTTCGAAAGACGGCCGGTTCATCAAGGCCTGGGGGCGCCACGGAGCGGGACCAGGCGAGTTCGACCAGCCCCACGATATCTCCGTCGGAGGTTCCCAAGGACGGGTGTTTGTCGCCGACCGTGAGAACAATCGGGTCCAGATCTTCGACCAGGACGGCAACTTCATCGCCGCGTGGAAGCAATTTGGCCGGCCGAGCGCGATTTTTGCTTCGAAGGACGACACGCTGTATGTGAGCGACTCACACTCGAATTCGAAAGTGAACCCGGGCGGAACGAGGGGCATCTATATTGGGAGCGCCAAAGACGGCAGGCTGACGGCCTTCATTCCCGACCCTGACCTGGACCAGGTGGAGGTGAACCGTATTTCCGGGGCGTCAGGCATTACGGCGGATGATAAGGGGAGCATATACGCGGCGGACGTCGGCACGCACAACTTGAGGAAATACGTCAAGGTCAAATAGCTCAGAAGGGCCTGGACGGCACCACCTCGGCGACCACCAGGTGCTTTGTGGTCGATTCGCCGCAGGGTCAACCTGTACAACGTCATGAATGCCAGCACCTTGACCAATCTGAACACACGGTCCGGTTCGACGTTCCTGCGGCCGAGCGCGATCATGGCGGCGCGGACGGCCGAGTTGAGCGCGTCGTTTAGCTTTTAGTTGAGCTTTTGGTCACGAAGCCCCCGTAACGTCTCCGAAAAGATGTTGACAGAAGCGCACCGCGAGTCGGAAGCTAGGGGTGATCACGGTGAGGAGGAGGGTTCGCCATTATGCGTATAGTGTTCTGGGTGATGGCTGCAGTTCTCGCGCAGCAGCTCGCTGGGACGTCCGGGGCCCTGGGGACCCTGCGGGCCCAGCAGCCCGCGTCCGGGTCAAAGGCGGCCCTGGATTTCGAGTATTTCAAGACCCAGGTGCAGCCGGTGTTTCTGACCAAGCGCCCGGGGTACACGCGCTGCGTGGTGTGCCACAGCGGCGGCGGCGGCGGGGCCGGATTTCTGCAGCCGCTCACGCCCGGCGCGACGACCTGGACCGAGGAGCAATCGCGCAAGAACTTCGATGCCGTGTCGCGCCTCGTCATGGCGGGCCAGCCGATGAAGAGCCGGCTGCTGACGCATCCCCTGGAGCCCACGGCGGGTGGCGACGAGTTCCACAACGGAGGCAGGCAGTTCACGTCCCAAACAGACCCGCAGTTCCTGACGATTGCCGCTTGGGTGAGTGGCAAGACGGCAGGTCCCGTTGGAAGGTGAGCCGTTGATATACAGCAGTTGAAGGAGATCTGAGAATTATGACTACGCTCATCAAATCGATTGGCGTCTCTCTCACGGCATTGGCGGTCCTTGTGTTCACGCTGCCGCTGACGATGTCGGCGGCTTCCGGGGCCGTCCGGATCATCCAGACCAACAGCGCGGGCGATTCCGTGCACATCATCGATGCCGCGACGAACAAGATCGTGGCCGAGATCTCCGGGATCGAACGGGCGCACGGCGCCCAGGGCTCTCCCGATGGGAACTGGATGTGGATCAGCAATGAAGCCGACAACACCGTCGACGTCATCAGCACCAAGACGATGACGGTGACGAAGAAGATCCCGCTGAGCGGCCACCCCAACAACCTCGCGATTACGCCCGACGGCCGCAAGCTCTATGTGGCCATCGCGCAGGCCCCGGGGGCCCTCGACGTGATTGACACGGCCAAGCAGACGAAGGTCCGGACGATCTCGGTGCATGGCGGCGTGCACAATACCTACGTGACGCCGGATGGGAAGTACGCGGTCGCCGGCATGATCGGCGCGCGGAACATCACCGTGGTCGACACGAAGACCGACATGCCCGTGTGGACACACTACTTCGACCTGGGTATTCGGCCGATTGCGTTCGACGCGAATCCGGATGGCTCGACCCGCCGCGCATACGCGCAGCTCTCCGAATTCAACGGCTTCGCCGTCCTGGATTTCGAGACGCGCAAGGAAGTGGCGCGGATCAAGTATCCCGACGTGCCGGCTGACCAGCGCACGGAGGGCCACGGCGGCAACACCTCGCATGGCATCGCCGTCACGCCGGACAATCGGACGCTGGTGACCAACAGCAGCATCAACAGCATTGTGTACGTCTATTCGCTCCCCGATCTGAAGCTGCTCGGCCAGGCCAAGGTCGGGCATTCCCCGAACTGGGTCACGCTCACGCCCGACGGCAAGTTCGCCTACATCTCGCTGGCCGGCGCGAACAGCGTGGCCGTGCTCGACATCAAGGCCGTGAAAGTGGTGACCGAGATCAAAACCGGCGGGCAGGTCCCGAAGCGCAATGCGACGATTGTGATCGGGCAGTAGGGTGAACAGAGCGTGGCGAAATTAAGAATTAGGAATTAAGAATTCAGAATTCGTGGCGCGCATTCTTCATTCTGAATTCTTGATTCTTAATTTCGTCGTCGGCACCAAACTAAGGCTCCCCGGCGTCCAACCTGATGTCCTTCAGGACCTCGACATCGCTGGGCAGGGCCCCGTCGCCTGCCGGCAACTGGTTGGCGCTGAGGACGTAGGCGATGATATCGGCCGTTTGCTCGGGCGACAGCGTGCCGGGCTTGTCTTGCGGCATCGTCTCTTGGATCCTGCTGAACAGCCGGGCGAGCGAACGATCTCTCCAGAGATTCTGGAACCCGGTATCGTTGAGGAGTGGCGCCATGTCGGGCGTGACCGACTCCATCGTGCCGTGGCACGACGCGCACTGTTCGACGTACACCGTCTTGCCTTGATTGGCCTGCGCCGCTGAATAGACGCCTTCCTTCGCGGAACGGGGCGGGACCTGTTGCGCCTGCACGGCGGCCACCGCCAGTAGGGCAAGGGTCGTCCGCGCCGCACCCTGCACAACGTTCATATATAACCTGCCGCCTCAGCGGTCTCTGCCCTTCGACTCAGGGTCGTCCCGAGCGTCGTCGAGGGGCGACACGCTCAGGGCATTCCGAGCCTGTCGAGGAATGCGTTGACCGTCGTCTACGTTTTCCGTCCACAAACCAACGTGGGGCTCCGCCCCACACCCCGGCTCGGTCGCTTGCGGGGACCCCTACGCCCCGCGCCGCTCCCTCGCAGGCGCGCCGTGCGCGCCTAGCCCGTTATGCGGAACGAGTACAAAATTCTCGTTTCGACCAGCGTAACGGGCTAACGCGAACCCATGGCCGGCGTCACGCGCTCCCAGGTGATGTAGCCCTGCACGGGCTGGCCATCAGCCGTCGACGGCGGCGGCTTCAGGATGAGCCGATTGCCGGTCAACTCGAAAAAGCGTTGGGCGTCGTTCCCGACCTGGCCCGGATTCATTTGGCCAATTTGGTGGTGGACGACAAAGCGCTCCGCCTCGTGTACCGTGTACGGACCAAAATAACTTCCGTACGTGCTCAAAGCGGCTCTTGCCTCTTCCAGCGTCGCTTGTGCGCCCGCGTACGGCTTTCGATTCGCCTGCATGAGATGCACCGCCATATGTCCCGAGGCGGTGTAGATGATGAACCCGGCCTGGCCCGGGTTCGACGACACCAGCTCGCCGTTCGGTCTTTTTCTCTCGTTCGAGACGAGCTTCCAGAAGCCGATCAACCGGCGATGCGTGGCCGTCAGGTTCTTCAAGTCGGGCTCGCGCTCCCAGGTCAATTGTGACTGCACGCCGTTGGCGCCTCGAGGCGGCTTCAAGGTCAGCAGGTTCCCTTTGAGCTCGAAACCGCGCCGCTGATCGGTCGCCATGCCGGGATTCAGGCTGCCTTGCAGGCGGTGGGTCACGACGCCCTCGGCCGCGTTGACGATGAAGGTGCCGAAGTACGACGTGTAGCTGGTCAGAGCCGCCCTGGCTTCTTCGGGAGTGGGCTGAGCGCCGGCATATTTCTGCCGGCCGCCCTGCATGATCGTCACGCCCATGTTTCCAGCCGAATCGTAGATGAGGAAGCCGATCTGGTTCGTGGACGTTGGGGGCAGGCGCTCGCCGTTGGCGCTGACGCGTTCCGTGGAGACGAGCTTCCAGGTTCCGACAAATCGATCGCGCGGGTCCGCGGCCGATGTTCTGGCGGTAGACGCCTGGTCCAACGCCTTCGCCGGGGGGGCGGCGTCGAGCCACCCTGACACCGCCGCAAGTCCCAACGCACCGAGCAGGAGGATCATTATTTCGGGTCCTTTCTGGCGGCCTCTTCGGCACGACATCGATGGTTCATCGGATGTGCCTCCTACGGCTGTCGTCTCGCCGAAACACGGGCATCATCGCCCAAGATGGACTCGGACACAACAACAGCGACAGGAGCCGAGTCCCAGGCCCGCGGGGCTGTCCAGACGCCTGGTTATTATTGTGAGGCGACGGGCTCTGCCGTATACTGTTAGGCGCACATTTCGTGCAATGAGCCGTACTCGAGCGGCCAGGAAGCGGCCGCTCCCGCGCGGCGTCGGGGCTGTCGTCCAGGGCTCGAGGTGAGTCCCGTCCAAGGAGGGCTTCATGTCAGTGTCCCGTCGCAACTTCTTTCGGACTCTTGGATTGGGCAGCGCCGGGCTGTCCACGTCGTTCATCATCGGCCGCGGCCAGGAGGCGATGGCCTTCCAGGCGGGCACGATGCCGCTGCCAGACGACGGCGGCATGATCCGGATCAGCTCGAACGAGAACGCGCGCGGCCCGGGCCGAAAGGCGATGGAAGCGCTGCAGCACGCGATCTCGCCTCGAGTAGGGCGGGGATATCCGCCCGACTACACGGGTGAGCTCGTCGACACGATTGCCGCAACCTACGGCGTCAACCGCAACAACGTCATCGTCGGCACCGGGTCCGGTCCGATTCTCGAGGCCGGCGTCCGGGCGTTCTGCACGGCCGACAAGCCGCTGGTCACCGCCGCGCCGACGTATGGAACGCCGGACGGGACGGCGCGCCGCATCAACGTCCCGATCAAGATGATTCCCGTCGATCGCGCGCTGTCGCTCGATCTCGACGCCATGGCCGCTGCGGCCACGGGCGGGGGCATGGTGTTCTTGTGCAATCCGAACAATCCAACGGGCACCGCGCACAACGCAGCGGCGGTGGAGCGGTTCGTCCGTCGCGTCAAGCAGGCCTCGCCTGGGACCGCGATCCTGATCGACGAGGCCTACATCGACTACGTCCATGACCCGGCCGTCAAGACCGCGGTGCCGTTGACCCAGCAGCTTCCAGGCGTGTTCGTCACGCGATCGTTCTCGAAGGCCCACGGGATGGCCGGCCTGCGTCTGGGCTATGCCATTGGCCAGCCCGAGACGGTGCAGGCGATCTCGCGTGCGTGGAGCCTGGGCAGCGTCAACACGCTGACGGCGGCAGCCGGTATGGCGTCGCTGAAGGATCCACAGCACATCGCCGAAGAGCGGGCCGAGAATGCCCGGGTGCGCGACTTCACGCTTCAGGCGTTCAAGGATCTTGGGTACCAGGGTTCCGACTCGCACACCAACTGCATCTTCCTCGACCTGAAGCGGCCCGCGAGCGAGTTCCGCGACGCGTGCCGGGCGCTCAAGGTGCAGGTCGGTCGCGACTTTCCGCCGTTCGAGAAGACCCACAGCCGCATCACGCTGGGGACGATGGACGAAATGCGGCAGGCGGTCCAGGTCTTTCGGAAGGTGCTGACGGCGAAAGCGTCGACGAGCTCGGCGGCGTAGCGTCGGCGTCGTTCGGCGGCGAACGAGAGCGCTTTGCGCCGGTGGGTAGTGCAGGACTTCAGTCCCGCACTACCCCGGCGCGCGTGCACGTCCGAGACACCTCTTCTCCTCGACCGCAGTGCCCGTGCCGGCCGCAGGCTTCTGTCCACCGATCGGCCCGTCATCCACCATCCGGGCAAATCATCCGCTTTGTTGTTGTCCATCGGATCGCGTGCGGTGGAGAATGAGACCCTCAACCCCCACGGCTTGAGGAATCACATGCGAATATCAGCTTCCGTCGCCGCCCTGTCCACCCTCCTCGCCCTAGCAGCCAGTGGTGCAACTCCATCTGCATTCGAACGGCGATGCATCCCGGCTGGCTGCGTTGCTTCTCCTTCAAATATTCCCGATATTCTCGGTCGTCGCGCCTTGCCAGCCGGGCGCCTCGCCGTTCTCGGTGCGACGATGGCGTTGCACCACGGGCTGCTAGCCACTGTCGACTCGGGCGCGCAGCAGGCGCCTGCCTACGATGTCATCGTCCGAAACGCGCGGATCGTGGACGGCACCGGCAGCCCGTGGTACCGGTCGGATATCGCCATACGCGGCGACGCGATCGCCCGGATCGCGTTTCGCATCGACGCGCCAGCCACGCGCACGATCGACGCCGCCGGCAGGGTCGTCGCGCCCGGCTTCATCGACATCCACTCGCACGCCCGAGCCGGGATCTTCGACGTGCCGACGGCCGAGAACTACATCCGTCAGGGCGTGACGACGGCGATTGAAGGTCCCGACGGATCGTCGCCGATCCCGCTGAAGCCGTTTCTCGACAAGGTCGCCGCCACACGCGTCACCGTGAACTTCGGCACGTTCATCGGGCAGGGATCGGTGCGGGAACAAATGATCGGCTCGGTGAATCGCCGAGCGACTCCCGAAGAGATGGAGAGGATGCGCGCGCTGGTCCGCCAAGGCATGGCGGACGGCGCGTTCGGTCTCAGCACCGGCCTGTTCTACATCCCTGGCACGTTCACACCGACCGCCGAGGTCATTGACCTTGCCAGGGTCGCGGGCGCCCTGGGCGGCATCCACATCTCGCATATGCGCGAGGAGACCGTGAAGGTCGCCGACAGCGTGCGCGAGACGATCGAGATTGGGGAGAAGGGCGGCCTGCCGACCCAGGTGACCCACCACAAGGTCATTGGCAAACCCTACTGGGGCCGGAGCGTCGAGACGTTGCGATTGATCGACGAAGCCCGCGCGCGCGGCGTGGATGCGACACTCGATCAGTATCCGTACACGGCTTCGGCGACGGCGATCGGATCGGCGCTCGTCCCGGTGTGGGCTCGAGAGGGCGGCACGGAGGCGATGCTGAAACGATTGAAGGACGCCGGCTCGCGCGCCGACATCCTGGCCGAAGTGATCCGCCTGCTGCAGGAGGAGCGTGGCGGCGGCGATCCGCAGAACGTGCAACTGTCGCGGTGCGTCTGGGATCCGTCGCTCGACGGCAAGCGCCTTGGCGACGTGACGAAGGGGCGCGGCCTCCAGCCCACGCTCCGCAACGCGGCCGAGACCGTGCTGTGGATCGTGGAAAGCGGCGGGTGTGGAGGCATCTATCACGCCATTGAGGAGCAGGATCTCCAGCGCATCATGCGTCATCCGGCGACGATGATCGCGTCTGATGGTGGAGTGCCCGTCTTCGGACAAGGGAGCCCGCATCCGCGCAACTACGGCACGTTCGCCCGCGTCCTTGGCCGCTATGTCCGCGAGCTGAAGATCATCACGCTCGAAGACGCCGTGCGCAAGATGACCTCGTTTCCCGCGCAACGGCTCGGTCTGGTCGATCGCGGCGTCCTGCGCGAGGGGATGAGAGCTGACATGGCCGTCTTCGATCCCGAAACCGTCCGCGACCGCGCGACGTTCGAACAGCCCCATCAGTACGCTGAAGGCGTGTCGCTTGTCATCGTCAACGGCGAGGTGGTCTTCGAGAACGGGACGATGACCGCCGCGCGTCCGGGTCGCATCTTGTACGGTCCCGGGCATCGGTAACGAAACTTCCGGGCGGCACTTGAGTCGACGTACCGCCGCCCATGTAGTGCAGGACTTCAGTCCTGCTGGTGCTAGTGCAGGACTTCAGTCCTGCTGGTGCTAGTGCAGGACGTCAGTCCTGCCCCGTCTAAGAGATGCCTAGGACATGGTCACGCTTGGCGATCGGGCGCGTCGCGGCGGGCGTCGTCACCATATCGTCCGTGGCCGCATGGCTCCTCTCTTCGCACGATCCGGTTCGCGAAGCGATCGTGGGCTTCGTGCTCCGCGAGCAGACCGAGTATGCGAGCGGCTTTTCCGAACGCGCGCTGCGCACCGTCGAGCGCGGACAATCGGAAAGCGCCGTGCGCCAGGCGCTCGGTGCGCCGCTTGCGGAGAAATGGCTCTACGGGTTCGACGAGACCCAGCCGTGCATGGACCTGGACTTTGCCAACGACGTCGTCGTCTCGGCGCGTGACGCCGAGGCGTGTCTGGAGGTAGGAGTCGACGCGGGCACGGCGCGCTCGTCGGTACGGGACACGCTCGGGTCGCCGAGGCAGGCGTGCTGGCACTACACGCGCGGCAAAGGCAACGGCTACTTCCGTGAGCGCAGGGTGTGCTTCGAAGACGGAGAAGTTCTCGGCGTGTTCCGCGAGTGGTCGACAGGTCGAGAGCTCATGCCCCTCTCGAATCTTCCCTGACGCGCCCCGCTGCGTGCGCTGCCCAAACATCGCGGCCTCGGTGGCAGACAGCGCGAGCGCCTCGTACCCTAGGAGCGGTCAGGCGATCCGGTCTTTGGACGTGCTAATCTTGCCGGGCACCGGTGATTCTTCTTCTCCGCGAGCCAGCCACGCCCGATCAGATTGATCTGATGCTGGCCGATTGGGAAGTACTCATCAAGGTCGTCGTTGACATCCGCCGGAGGATCCTGACCGGGGGCGGCGAGATGCACGCCGACGGGGAAGCGGTTCTGCTCGCCGACGGGAGCTCGCAGGAGGACCTCTGGGGCGCCAACTGGTACGCCGGCAGTCGAGAGATCCGGTTCGAGGCTCTCATCAACATCCGTCCCCGTCAGGGTAACCGGCGATTGCAGGTCGACAGCGAGGTTATTCGCAGCACGATGGAGCCGATCATTCGTCATGTCCTGGAAGGCACATCATGAAGGATGTCGCAGCGGTCAAGAGCCGATATCTTCGCGATCCTCTTCCGGTGCGTCTCGGTGGGTTGGCGGCGGATCTCGCACGGATTGGATCAGCGGGCGCGAACCCCGCCAACGCCCGCGCGATTCAGCTGTTGCTGGAGGAGGCGCGGCGGTTCATCGAGTGGACGGCGGCCGAGTTGACTGTCGAGGAGGCGGCCGAGTTGGTGGATCTGCAACTGGCCTTGACGCTGTGGCTGCATGCATGGGAGGACACGCAAAGGCACCCGGTCCAACGGGCCCTGCTGGCTCACCAGGCCGGTTGCTGGTCTGAACGTGTCCTGGTCCTTTCAGGACTCGCCGATCACGGTCCGGCTAAAGCCGGACACTACATACGCACGTAGTGTCCGCCATTAGGCGGACACGTCGCGACGGTACGTCGTGTCCGCCTTTAGGCGGGGCGATCTGCGCTTGACACGATTCTGACGCGACCGACATCGCGGCGGTACAGAGCGGCGGTATCCTTGGCTTCACGCCATGCCCATCCGCGACTGGCTGCGCCCGCCGCGTCAGGTGATCGTCGTCTTTCTGGCCGTGGCGCTGGTGTCCGCCGGCGGTCTGGGATGGCTGGCGTGGCAACTGTTGGCACAGGAGAAGGCGCTCGAGATCCAGCGGCGGCAGGAGCGGCTCGAGCAAGCCGCCGACCGCGCCGCGGCGCTGATGCAGCAGTCGCTCGCCGATCTGCAGGCACGCGTGGGTCCGCAGTCGGCCGCGAATGAGCGTCTTCCGTCTGGTGTGTCGGTCGTTTCGATCGGACCTGGCGGCGCGACGGTCACGCCACCGGGCAGCATCCTCTACTACCCGTTTCCGCGCACCGCGCTCGAGGCGGATCCGAAGGCGTTCGTGGGCGGCGAACGCTTGGAGTTCGCCCCGACGCCGACGCGCGCGCGCGGACGGAGGCGCTCGCCTGGCTATGGCAAAACCGCGCGTCGAACGCTCCGACCGGGCGGCGCCTGGTCGTGCGTTCCGGTGGCGCCGCGCTCCTCGCGTGGCAACCGGCATCCGACGGCCTCCACGCGGTCGTCGCCGGCCCCAGCTATCTCGCGTTGATCGCGACCGAGGCCACGCCGTCCGATCTCCGGTGGAAGTTGAGCGATCAGGACGGCCGCATCGTCCTTGGCCCGCCGCCGGCGGCAAGAGAGGTGGCGGTCCGGACCGCGGCGGCCGCCCGGCTGCCGTGGACGCTTCACGTGTTCGAAGGTCCCGACATGCGCGCGATCCAGCAGTCGTCCCCTCGCCGCCAGCTCCTCATACTGATTTTCGCCGTGGTCGGACTCGTGCTCGCCACCGGCTGGTACTTCACGCTGAGGGCCATCTCGCGCGAGCTGCGCGTCTCTCAGCTGCAGTCCGATTTCGTGGCCGCCGTCTCGCACGAGTTCCGCAGCCCGCTCACCTCGCTCTCCCACATCGCCGAGATGCTCGCGCACGATCGCTTTCCGTCCGACGATCTCCGCCGGCGGTCCTACGACGTCCTCATCCGCGACACCGATCGGCTTCGGCGGCTGGTCGAGGGACTGCTCGACTTCGGCCGTTTCGAAGCAGGTGCCGCCACGTTGCGGCTCGAGACCGTTGATGTCGCTGATCTGGTGCGTGCGACGGTTGCGGACTTTCGAGAACGTGTGGCGCCGGAAGGCTACTTGGTCGAATTGGCCGACGGAGGCCAGTCGATCGACGCGCGAGTCGATCGCGAGGCGATCTCGCGGGCGTTGTGGAATCTGCTGGACAACGCGGTGAAGTACTCGCCCGACTGTCGCACCGTGTGGGTGGAGCTCGATCGTCACCCCGATCGCGTGGCCATCGTCGTCCGGGATCAGGGCCTCGGCATCCCGGTGCCCGAGCAGCGAGAGATCTTCGATCGCTTCGTGCGCGGCGCCGACTCCAAGGCCCGCCACATCAAGGGCACGGGCATCGGACTCGCCATGGTGCGGCAGATCGTCCAGGCTCACGGTGGCCACGTCGCCCTCGAGTCCGCGCCCGGCGCCGGCAGCGCGTTCACGATTGTATTGCCGTTGAAAGATGCATTTCAGCGTGAGCTCTCCACCACCGGCGGCACGGACGACGCTGAGGGACAATTCCGTTTCGGGAAGGCCTGATCCTCCGTGTCCTCTGTGTCCTCGGCGGTGGAGATTTGAATTCAATGGCCCACATCCTGATCGTCGAAGACGAACCCGGCATCGCCTTCGCGCTCGAAGCCGATCTGACGAGTGAGGGTTACACGGTGAGCGTCGCCGGCACCGGCGACGAGGCGCTGCGGATGACACGCGGTGGCGAGAGCTACGATCTCGTCCTGCTCGACGTCATGCTGCCGGGCAAGGACGGCTTCGAGGTTTGTCGCGAGCTGCGCCGCTCGGGCGCACGCACGCCGATTCTCATGCTGACCGCGAAAGCGCACGAGGCCGAGAAGGTGATGGCCCTCGAGCTCGGCGCCGACGATTACATCACCAAGCCGTTCAGTCCCCGCGAGCTTCGCGCGCGGATCAAGGCCGTCCTGCGACGCTCCTCGGTCGACGCTCCAGACGTGTTCACATTCGGCGACGCCGAGGTCGACTTCGCGCGTTGTGAAGTGCGCCGTGGCGGGCGAGCCGTGGAACTCAGCGCCCTCGAATTCAAGCTACTCACCGCGTTCGTGAAGAGCCGTGGCCGGGTCCTCACGCGCGAGCAGCTGCTCGACGCCGCCTGGGGCCGTGACGTGTCGCTCAACGACCGCGTCGTCGACAACCACATCGTCGGCCTGCGCCGGAAGCTCGAGGTCGATCCCGCGCGGCCGCGACACTTTCTGAACATCAGGGGGATGGGATACCGGTTCGATGCATAGTCGTCCGCGAAAAACCCGTTCACGACGAGCAACGCAGAGCCCGCAGAGACCGCTGAGCACACTTCTGATCTACGGAAATCGGCGGAACGCCCGCTGCCGTGGCGTTCCGTAGCGGTAGACAAGGAAGTGCGAGTCGAAAGCAAATGCCTCGTCCATGCCCAGCCGCTGCATGAGGGCGAACGTCGTGCAGTCGACGAAACTGAAGGTCTGGTCAGGGAAGATCTCGAGGATGTGCCAGGCCGATTCCAGATCGACGGCGTCGAGTGTCAGGATCGGCGTGCGGGTGTCTCTGAGGTTGGCCCAGAACGTCAACGCCGTGTGCCGTCCAAGATGGGCGTACAAGAGGGCCCAGGTCTCGGCGACGATGAGATCGGTCGTGACGAACGAATCTTGGGAGGCCTGATCGAGGTAGAAAGCTCGCGCCGCGACATGATGGCGGTCGGACCTGTCGGCCATCGCGTACCAGGCGCCGGTATCAACAATCATGGTCCTTGCGAAGTGCGTCAGCCAAGAGCGCATCATGGCGATCCGAGACGTCGTCACGACCGCTGGATCCGAGCGCGACCATCCGTTCGAACGTAGACATCGGTACGGGGGTGCGAGGCCGTTCGGCCTCCAGAGAGTCCGTCACGAGGCCGCGCATGATTTCAGCGACCGACACGCCCTTGGCTCGGGCGCGGGCTTTGAGGGCGCGCAACTGCGATCGTTCGAGTGAGATGATGGTTCTAGTTCGCATGTGCATCATGATATCGACATCATGATATCACGTCAATCGGGTGTGTTAGGACGCCGGGATCACGATCGCTGGGTGGCGCGACCGAGCCGCGTGACGACGAGACGAAAACGGTGCACGAGCGTGACAATTCGGCGGACAGAAGCCGTGCACTCGGCGGCTACTGTGTCGAGCTGAGGAGGACAACTCTCATGAAGTTTCGACTCACGCTGACAACGATTCTCAACCTGCTGTGGTGTCCGGCTTTAGCCGGACGGAAACCGGCGGTCGCGATCGTCGCGCTCATCGCGGCGACCGCGCTTCTGGTCGCCGATCAGGCCGACACGGCCAAGACGATGATGGAGGCCGCACGGAAGATGGAAGTGGTGGACGGCGATCTCAACGGTGCGATACGACAGTACCAGGCCGTGATCGACGCCAACAAGCAGGATCGCGCAATCATGGCGGATGCGCTCGTGCGGATGGCCGGTGCCTACGAAAAGCTTGGCCATGCGGAAGCGCGAAAGATCCATGAACGTCTGGTCCGTGACTACGCGGATCAGACGGAGGCAGTGGCCTTGGCGCGAGCGCGCCTGGGTGACGCGCAAGGCGTGGAACGACCGGTCGGGATCGCGCTTCGGAAGGTGTGGGACGGCGATACCTCGGGCACCATTTCTCAGGACGGCCGTCGCCTGTCGTACCAGGACTATGCCGCCGGTAACCTGCGGGTGCGCGATCTTGTTGGCGGCACCGATCACCCTATCACTGTCAGCGACTACAACGTCTTTGAGTCAGCGATTTCGAGAGATGGCACGCAGGTCGCGTACCCCTGGATTAACAACTTGCGTGGCCTGGAGCTCCGAATCACGAGCGTCCAGGGAACCAGCGTGGTGCCGTCTCGGCGACTATTCGCGAGCGACGACGTCGAATGGATCTCTCCGATGGACTGGTCGCCCGACGGCAAGGCGATCGCGGTCAGCCTTCAGCGGGGGGACCAAACGGCTCAGATCGGCCTGGTCACGGTGCCGGAGGGATCGTTGCGCGTGCTGAAATCGGTCGATTGGCGAGGCCCCACCCGAATCTTCTTCTCGCCGAACGGCCGTGAGCTCGGTTTCGATCTTCCGGTGAGTGACACGAGCGATCAGCGCGACGTATTCCTCCTGGCCGTTGATGGCAGCCGCGAGGTTTCCGCGGTCGTTCACCCAAGTCAAGATGTCATGATGGGCTGGTCGCCCGACGGCCAGCACCTCTTGTTTGCAAGCGATCGTCAGGGCGGCTCGATGGGCTTATGGGCGCTTCCAATTGCAGAAGGAAAGCCACGAGGGACCCCCGAATTGGTCAAGGCCAGCATTGGAACGGGTTGGTCATTAGGAGTCACCAGCAATGGCGCCCTCTATATGGGAACTCGAGCCGGTGATGGAGACGTCGGCGTCGTGTCGATCGATCTGGCGATAGGAAAACAGATCGGTCCACCTGCGAGGCCGATCCAGACCTTCATCGGATCCAATTCTCAGCCCCACTGGTCGCCCGATGGAAAGCATCTCGCCTACGTTTCTGCACGTGGGTTCCATCCTACGAGCAACCGCGATCGAATCATTGCCATTCAGTCTCTCGAGACATCCAACGTTCGAGAGATCCGGCCGAGGCTCTCGTACTTCAATCAATTCAGCTGGTCGCCCGACGGGCGTTCGTTTCTGACGGGCGGAACCGATCTGAAAGGGCGCTCTGGAGTGTTCCGTATCGATGCGCAAACCGGCGAGACTGCTCCGGTCGTCGTTTTGTCTCCACAAGGAGGCAATGCCTATCCGCAATGGTCACTGGATGGGAAGCGAATCTATTATCGGCACCTGCTTCCCGGCGGCGAGGACTACGGCGTCCTTGAACGCGACGTCGTCACGAGTCGAGAACGACAGGTGATTGGTGGCGGCATTGCGAATGGACCTATCAACCTGTCTCCCGACGGGCGTTGGATCGCCATGGGCAGCCACGATCGATCAGGGGGGCTCTCCTCGGCGATTGTGCTCATTCCGGTCGAGGGCGGAGAACCTCGCGAACTACTACGTGTTCGTGAGACCGAGCGGCTTGCGACTTTTCAGGGCATGCCGTGGACGCCCGATGGTCGCGGATTCCTGGTGAGAAAAAGGTTGCCGCGGGCCACCGAGCTATGGTACGTGCCGATCGCAGGCGACCCGCGCAAACTGGACGTTGACGCCAGCCAGTGGACTACTGGCCCGGTAGGTGCGCTCAGCTTGCATCCTGACGGGCGACAGTTGGCAGTCCTTCTTCAATCGAGTAAGCCGGGCCGGGAGGTGTGGGCGCTGGAAGACTTCCTGCAGGCGCTGAAGCCAGCTCAAAAGCAGGGCGCGCTTTGTTGACAGGATCCTGACCAAATCACCATCGTCGCGCGACAGAGCGAGTCTGTGCTTGGCGCCATGTGGCTCGTCGTCGCCGGTCTGCTCGCGATTCCTCTGGGACTGGACCTGTCATGCCGGTCCCAGAGGGCAACCCGCTGGCCCTCCATCTACTCGACTTCAGTATGCGTGCGGCGGGTGACGCGTGATAAGACCTGAGAAAACGTCATTCGGCGCCGCGGCCTTGCATGTCTCGGAGACACTGGACGGTGGAGGGCAACTCCTCCTGCCACAGCCAGGACACATCAATCCAAAAGCCGGGAACCACCGTGGAGTCCAACCGTCCCGAGGACAATGTCTGAGCGTCGTATCCGCCGGTCGTCTTCGTCTCCGCAAGGACTCGCTTCTCGAACGGGTCGATGATCCAGATCTCCTCGATCCCCGCTTCCCGGTAGCGCGGGAGCTTCTCGCGATAATCCAAACCGGGATCGCTCTCGGACGCGATCTCGACCACCATGTCCGCCGGCCCTTCGAGCCGCTGCGGAGTCATCAGGTGGCGCCGACTCTCGCGGACGATGAGAATGTCGGGCTCAGGGGACCAGTTCGCATCCAGGCGCATGGGATAGCGCGAGCCACGAACAACGGCGGATCGCTTCTCGTCCAGAACGATGCTCAACAGCGTCAGAAGGAAGCGGAAGATGTTTTCGTGCCGATCGGACGCCGGTGAATGCATGATGATCCTGCCATCGAGGTATTCCCAGTCGCTGTCCTCGCAGGCAGCTCGGTAGAATTCATCTTCGCCGACGCCTGGCCGAACGATCAGGTACGGCGGATCCAGGCTGATCTGCATGCGTGGATCATAGCACGCGGCATGGAACGCCCAAGGCACTCCCGTGGCGCGCGGACCCCCTTTCCCTGACGTCACAGGCCAGCCGGTGATTCTTTTGACACAATCCTGACCGAGTCCACATCCTCTCGCGACACAGCCGCGCTATAGTGGCCATTGGGGGTGAAGGCCGGTGCTGACGCTGTTGATCGCCCTGCTCGTGATTCCTCTGGGACTGGATCTCTACATGCCGGTCCCGGAGGACAATCCGATGACCGTTGACAAATTGGAATTGGGGCGGCGGTTGTTCCACGACCGCCGCCTCTCACGCGACGGCCGCGTCGCGTGTGCGTCGTGCCACGATCCCCGGCGCTCGTTCTCGTCGCCGCAGCCGCAGGCGATCGGCGTCTTCAACCGCAAGGGCCGTCGCAACGCGCCGGCCCTCATCAATCGCGCCTGGGGCCGCGCGTTCTTTTGGGACGGCCGCATCCCCACGCTCGAAGAGCAGGTGTTGAAGCCGATTCAGGATCCCAACGAAATGGACCTGACGCTCGCGGAAGCCGCCGCGCGCGTCGGTCTGGACGTCGACACGATTTCCCGCTCGCTCGCGAGCTACGTGCGCGGCATTCTGTCCGGAGACTCCCCCTACGACCGCTTCATCAACGGCAATCGCACCGCGCTCTCGCGGCAACAGCAGCAAGGGCTCCAGATCTTTCGAGGGAAGGGCAACTGCACGGCCTGCCACGTCGGTCCGACCTTCTCGGACGAGAAACTGCACAACACGGGCGCGGCCTGGCGGGCGAATGAACCTCGAGCCGGGTCCAATAGGACCCGGCCTACGTTAAGCCCTCAGGGCTCGGGGTTGGGCCTGCCCGCCGTAGCTCGCCCAGCGATCAGGCGAGCGGAGGTGGGGGCTGGGCCTGCCCGCCGTAGCTCGCCCAGCGATCAGGCGAGCGGAGGTGGGGACTCGGGCCTGGGGGCTGGCGCGGGCGTGTTCGCCGATCTGGGGCGCGCGATCGTCACCGGCCGCAACGCGGACCGCGGCCAGTTCAAGACGCCGACGCTGCGCGAGGTCGCGCGGACCTCGCCTTACATGCACGATGGCAGCCTCGCATCGCTCGACGCGGTCGTCAATTTCTATAGCGACGGCGGGCGCCGAAATCCCAACCTCGATCCGGAGATCCGTCCGCTTCGCCTGATCGCAGCCGAAAAACGAGCCCTGGTGGCCTTCCTGAAGTCGCTGTCGGGAACCGTGCGAGAAGGTCCCTAGCGAAGCACCCTACGTGCGTCTCGGTCTGCCCGCGAGATGGCGCAGCGTGACGATGGCCACATCGTCGATATTCGCAAGATGGTGCGCGTCTGGAACGAACAGGGCACGCACGATTCGACGACGACGATAGCGTGATGGCAAGTCAGGTGGGGTGCGTCTCATGAGGGCGCCGACTTGGGTGCGGAGGTCTCCCGGGGCGAGCTTCGCCTCGCCCAGCAGCAGGCGTTCTCCCGCGACATCTTCAGCGACGATATCCCACTCGGGTGCGTTCCCGCTCCACCATCTGGACGCCGGCTTCCAGTCTCCCGCTCTGCCAAGTACGCGATGTGACAATGATCGAATTCGATGGCGGCATAGTTGTTCCCACGTCGCCGCGACGAGACCGTTCCAATACCGATCGAGCACGGCGAGCCGGCTCTTGCGCGTCCCGCTGACGAGCTCCGCCCGATGGGGCGCGACGACCCTGAACCAGAGCCGTGTAAAGGGATCGGCGATCTGATAGAGGCTTCGGCGGCTGGTCCGCGGCGGCTCGCCGAAGGGAATCTGACGAGCCGCGAGTCCCAACTCGATCAGCCGATCGAGGGGGCGCGAGAGCGAGGTCGCCGGGCGCCCGATGCGACCGGCGATCTCGGAGACGCGATGGGCGCCGGCGCCAATCGCGTCGAGCACTGGTCGCACCTCGAGCGCCGATGGCATCTCCTCCAGCAGCAGACGATCCGGTTCCCGGTGCAGCGGGCCGCGTGGATCGAGCACCAGACCATCGATCGTCCCACGGACATCTCGCCCGGTTTCGACGGCGAGCTCCCAATAACGGGGGACACCGCCCCACGCGGCGTAGAACTCGACCACGTCACGGGGAGCGACCCGCCCGATCGCGTCGGTGACGTGTGAGACCTCGAGCGGCGGGACCTCGAAGATCTCGCGCGCGCGGCCGTAGAGAGGCGCGTCCCGCCCCAGCACGAGCCCCTGCATCATTCGCTGGCTCGACCCCGCGACAGCCACAATGAGCGCCGCCGCGCGCGCCTCGTGATCGAGCCATCGCTGCAGGACGGAGGGCAGCTCCGGCGACGAGGCGATCCAATACGGCAGCTCGTCGAACACGATCGGTCCGCGCCACGCCTGGGCCCGCGCCTCGGTGCTCAACCGGGTGAGCAGGCCGAGCCAATCGCGGTAGTCGACGTCGGCAAACCCCGGGAACCGCCGCGCCAGGGCTTCGGCGAGATATCGCCGTTGCACGTCGGCCGCCGACTGGTCGGCGACCGCGTAGATGCCGTTGAAACGCCGGCACCATTCGAGCAGCAGGCGGGTCTTGCCGATGCGGCGTCTGCCGAAGACGACGGCCAGGCCGCCATCAGGCGCCTCGGTCAGGGTCGCCAGGCGCGCCAGCTCCTCGCCGCGATTCGAGAACCTCATATTATTCATTACAGCATAATGCATCATTGATTAATGATCAATCGCCGCCGGAATCGTCGCGTGCCTCATGGCAGTTGGCCACCCTGCGATCGCTAGAACTGGTTGCACAACCTGCCCGGGTGCCCCTGTGAGCAATGACGGGGGCCCACCTTGGCGCGGAAGGCCGTCAGCCGTGACAGAAACCTGACACTTCTCTGACGCCGACCGGGATCCTCCTCGGTAAGATACGCGTGTCGATGGTGCGCCCACCGCGTTCCCTCTTTGCGGCGCTCGTGGCGACGACGGTAGTGGTCACTGTGGCGCTGTGCTGGTTCGCGCGGCGCCTGCTGGTTCAGCAGCAGGTCATCGACCAGCAGCGCGCACGGGAGCAGCTCGAGATCGGCGCCGACGCCATGGCCGCGGGCATTCGCGGAAAGCTTGCGGAGGCCGGCGAACTCCTGAGCGGGTGGATCTCCAGTCCGGCGTCTTTGGCCCCGTCTTTAGTCCCTTCTTTAGCCCCGGCGTTCGACGGGGCCGTCGTGTTGACCGTCAATCCTGACGAACCGGGGACCGTGCGTGTCGCGCCGGACGGCGGGCTGCCGTTCGTGCCGGTGGCCGGCGCCTCGCCAGCGGTGACCAACGCCTTCACCTCAATCGAGGCGGCCGAGTTCGCCCGCAATCAACTCGCGTCAGCGGCCGAACAATACCGCCTCCTGACGAGCCATCGCGACGCGCACGTGCGCGCGGGAGCGTGGCTCCGGCTCGGCCGCGTCCTGCGCAGGTCTGGCGACTTCAAAGGCGCGCTGGCGGCGTATCAACAGCTCGCAGCTCTGGGCGCGGTCCGCACCGACGATCTCCCGGCGGAGCTGGCGGGCCTCGACGGCCAGCGTCTGGCATCGGTCGCCATGGGTGACGATGTGCGCCGCATCGCCGACCAATTGTTGCAGGGGTTGGACGAGGGGCGATGGCTCATCACGCGCGGTACGGCGGAGTTCTATCGCGACAGCGTCAGTCAGTCCAGCCGGCCCGACTCGTGGCGGCTGGCGGATGCGGTGAGCAACGTCTGGCGCGAGCATGACGGTCGACCTCCCGCGCGCGGCCAGCGCCTGTTCAGCACGGACGGCCGGAGCGTGCTGGTGCTATGGCGATCCAACGGACAGCGCACGGCGCTGCTGACGGCATTCACCCAGGGTTTCTTCGAGGCGTCCGCGCCCGGCGGGATGGCCTGGCGACTGTCGGACCCCGAAGGTCAGCTTCTTTCGGGAGACGAGGCGGCGCCGGCACGCTCGGTGGCCCGCCTCGTCGGCAACTCAGAATATCCCTGGACGTTGCATTTGTGGACCGTCTCGCCGCTTCCCGCGGGCGCGCGAAGCAACGGGATCCTGCTCGCGATGATGGCGGCCATGCTCGTGTTTCTGTGGGGCGCCACGTACTTCATGGCCCGCGCCATGCGCCGCGAAGCCGAGGTGGCGCGCTTGCAGTCGGACTTCGTCGCGGCGGTCTCTCACGAGTTCCGATCGCCGCTCACCACGGTCCGCCAGATGGCCGAGATGCTCGAAATGGGGCGGCTCCCGACCGAAGAGCGACGACAGACCTACTACCGGGTGATCGCCGGTGAGGCCGCGCGCCTGCAGCGTCTGGTCGAGACGCTGCTCAATTTCGGAAGGATGGAAGCGGGCGCCGAGCGCTATCGCTTCGCCGACGTCGACCTGGCGGCGCTCGTCGGCGACCTTGTCCGCGATGTCGAGCCGCAGGCGCGCGAGGCCGGAAAGCAGATCGAGGTCGACGGCCCGAGCGAAGCAGTCCGTGTGCGTGCGGATGGAAGCGCATTGTCCGTCGCCCTGCGCAACCTGATCGACAACGCCCTCAAGTACTCGCCGAATCAACCGACCATCTGGGTTCGCTGGAAAGGAGACCACGACCGGGCCACGATTTCCATCGTCGATCGGGGCGCCGGCATTCCGCGAGCCGAGCAACAGTCGATTTTCGGCAAGTTCGTGCGCGGCCGCGCAGCCATCGAGGCCAACGTGAAGGGCACCGGCGTCGGGCTGTCGATGGTGCGGCAGATCGTGCAGGCGCACGGCGGAGAGGTTCGGCTCGACAGCGAAGTCGGGCGCGGCAGCACGTTCACCATCGTGCTGCCGATGGCGCTCGACGCTCCGACGAGCACGCGGTTGTCGCTGTGAACACTGTCTTCCGTGGCCCCGAACGTTTCGTGTCTTCGTGCCGTGGTCACGACGATCAACGTCTTCTCTTCTTCGTGCCTTCGCGTCTTCGTGGCCTCTTTTTCGTGCTTTCGAGTTTTCGTGGCCAATGACCAGATGAACAAGCCGCGCTTACTGGTGGTCGAAGACGAACCCGGCATCGCGCTGGCACTCGAGGACGACCTGACGCTGGAAGGCTATCAGGTGGAGGTCGTCCGGGATGGGCCGACGGCGGTGAAAAGGGGCCGAGCGGAGGCGTTCGACGCGATTCTGCTCGACGTCATGCTGCCGGGAAAGGATGGCTTCGAGGTGTGCCGCGAGCTGCGGCGGAACGGCGTGCGGACACCCATCCTGATGCTCACGGCGCGTGCGCAGGAGGCCGAAAAGGTGCTCGGTCTCGAGGCGGGCGCCGACGACTACGTCACCAAGCCGTTTGGCGTGCGCGAGCTGCGGTCCCGCATCGCAGCCCTGCTGCGCCGCACTCAGGCCGGACCCACGCCGCCCGTTGTGCGCATCGGCGATGCCGAGGTCGACTTCAGTCGCGGGGAGGTCAGGCGCGGCGGCGACGTGACGCCCCTGACACCCCTCGAGTTCCGGCTGTTGCAGGTGTTCGTGCGCGCCCGCGGGCGCATTCTCACCCGCGAACAGCTGATTACCGAGGCGTGGGGCCCCCAGACATTCGTCTCCGACCGCGTCGTGGACAACCACATCGGGAGCCTGCGCAAGAAGATCGAACCGGACGCCGCGGAGCCTCGGTTCCTGCGGAACGTGCGCGGTCTTGGGTACTGTTTCGATACGTGAAATCTGACGCAAAGCTGACGGTGTGCAGGCGGCTTTTCGCACACTCGACCGGTAGTCTGCACGTCGCCCCGAACAATGTCGAGGGGCGAGGAGTGACCACATGAACCGACGTTCCTTCTTGAATGCCACACGGGGTTCGGGGCTCGCGTTGCAGGCGTGTAGTGCAGGACTTCAGTCCTGCCTACGGTGGGCGGGTATGAAAACTGATGTAGGCGTAGCGCGGGGCTTCAGCCCTGCCGTGCTGGTCATCACGGTAGCCCTGCTGGCGGGCCTGCAGACCACGCGCGCGCAGCAGGACAGCGCGCAAGTCGAGAAACGACTCGCGAGCGCGCAGCACAAGGCGACGGTCGACGGCGACCTGAAGGGCGCCATCGAGGAATACAAGAAGATTGTCGCCAGCGCGGGCAACAACCGAGCGGTCGCCGCGCAGGCGCTCGTGCGCATGGCCGAGTGTTACGAGAAGCTCGAGGTTGCCGAGGCGCGAAACGTGTACGAACAGATCGCTCGCGACTACTCTGACCAGAAGGGCGCCGTCGCAATCGCGCGCGAGCGGCTGGGGCGTGCCCCTTCTGCCGGAACATATGCCGGCATGAGCAGCCGGCGAGTCCTGACGCTGCCCGCCTTTGGGGATCTCGCGACTGGCGGCGCCATTTCCTCCGACGGGCGCATTCTCACTTATTTCGATTGGGCGACGGGCGGTAGTCTGGTTGTGCACGACCTCGCGACCAGCCGAGAGCGGCGGATCTCGGACTCCAGGTACGGCGGAAGTGCGGCCATTTCACGCGATACCAAGCAGGTCGCCTACAACTGGAACTCCAACCAACTGCGGGTCGCCTCGCTCGAAGGCAGCGGCCCGCTCCACTCGAGACTCCTGGCTGCCATCGAAGACGTCTTGTGGTTCCAGATATTCGATTGGTCACCGGACGGCACCTGGATCGCCGTGCAGTTGACCAGGCCGGACAATACCAGCCAGCTGGGCTTGATCTCGGCCGGCGACGGCACGCTGCGCGTGCTGAAGTCCTCGCAGTGGCTAGGAGCGACTCAAGTGTTTTTCTCGCCTGACGGGAAATACCTGGGCTTCGATCTCCCTGCCGGCGAGAGCAATACCAGCCAGCGTGATGTGTTTATTCTGGCTGTGGATGGAACCCGCGAAGTCCGAGCTGTGGAAGGATCCAGCGACGACACCTTGATGGGCTGGTCACCCGATGGGAAATATCTCCTGTTCGCGACTGATCGGGCTGGCAGCGTTGGCCTATGGGCAGTCGCGATTGTGGATGGAAGACCGCACGGAACCCCCGAGCTGATCAAACCGGACATCCCTCGACGAGCTCTTGGGGTCACCTCTTCCGGCCGTCTGTACACAGGCGTCTTCCTCGGCGACCGAGACATCCGGGTGGCCTCCGTGGATTTCGAAACCGGTAAGTTGCTGAGCGGACCCGTCAAGCCTGTCCAGAGTTTCGTCGGATTCAACGATTCGCCGAGCTGGTCGCCAGACGGGAAGTACCTGGCCTACCTCTCCAGGCGCGATAATTTGGGCCGGAGCCGCGCTCTCGGGATTCAATCGATCGAAACCGGGCAGGTTCGCGAATGGCAGCCAAGGCAGCTCAACTACTTTCAAATGCCCCGCTGGGCGCCCGATGGCCGGTCCGTGATCGTTTCAGGCAGAGACCTCAAGAACCGGCCGGGCACGCATCGGGTCGATGCACAGACCGGCGAAGCGACGCGTATCGGTGATAGGGGCGGGCGGCCACAGTTGTCTCCAGATGGCATGCGCCTGTATGGGGACAGGAACATCAACGGTCGCCGGCCCATCGTCGAATACGACCTCGCCACCGGCAACGAGAGAACGATCATCGAGCGCGACAATCTGGGACCCCCAGGTCTGTCGCCCGACGGGCGCGTGATTGCGGCGGTGGCCTCCGATGGACCCGCGAGCTCGTCAGTTCTGCTCCTCATCCCTGTGGCCGGAGGCGTGCCCAAGGAATTGCTTCGCGTCACTCCGCCACAGTGGCTGGACCGTCGGATCGTCGGCTGGACGCCGGATGGTCGGGCGGCCCTCGTCCACATGCTGGACAAAGGAGAGCAGGGAGAGCAGGGAGACCTCCTCCTGGTTCCAACCGCAGGCGGTCAACCTCGCAAGATCGACGTGGGCATGCGCGTGTGGGGAGGTTTCGGTTTTGACGTGCATCCCGACGGGCATCGGATCGCGTTTGTCGGCGGTGAAGACAAGACCGAACTCTGGGTCCTCGAGAATTTCCTGCCGGCGCTGAAGGCGAGCCGGTGATTCGACTCGGGACGTCGTGTTCCGACAGCCGACACCTCAGACGCCGAGCCGTTCATGCGAGCAGCATGCACATGGGCTGGAGCGTTCTGTTTACCCCCTCAGGCAGGAGACCGGAATCTTGAACCTGTAAAAACTTGTGCCGACGCTGTAAGACGTTGTGGATGTCGTCTCGGTTTCGTCGTGCGGTCATTCGGGCAGGAGACGAAACGGCTTTCGACCCTTGAGGCGATAGACCGGGAAGTCCGTGAGGTCGGTCGTGAACACCTGCGCGCAGTCCAACTCTTCGGCGAGCGCGACCAGCGTGGCATCCGCATAGTCCATCGGCAGGTCGGCGTACTTGTCCAGCAGTGTGCGAACGCGTCGAAGCGAGCTCGTGGTTGATGGAACCAGGATGGCTCCGCCGGACAAGAAGAAGTCGACGCAGGCCGCACGGCCGCCCCTGACACCCGACAGGAGGTACGTGGCCTCGGTGAGGACGGCCTCGGTCGAGACGACCGCGCCATTCCAGTCGGCGAACACCCGGCGGCACGTTTCGTGTTGCGTCTGGCTGCGATCCAGGAGCGAGACCAGGGCCCCGGTATCGAGCAGCAGCTCACCGGCCAAGCGATATTCTCACTCGTCGCGCCTTGCCGGCGGGGCGCCTCGCCCGTCTCGGCGCGACGCCAGACTTTCACCACGGGCTGTCAACGACGCGATGATGTGCTAGCGATGTCGCTCGGCCAGGTCGGGTCGGCCGGACGCCAACGATCCGATGAGGTGCTCGACGCGTGTGGCCGGCCTGGCTTGGGCCGGCGACTGTTCCTCGAGGAACGTCTCCAGCGCCAGGCGGACGATTTCGGACGTCCGGCGGCCAAGATGACGCGATCGTCGACGCAGCGTTCGCCCCAGGGCGGCTGGGAGACGAACAGAGATCTGATCGTCCATGTGGAAACCTCACGCAGTGCAATTGTATTGCAATGCATTGCAGACTGTCCAACCTGAGAGCATGGCCGAGAAACGTGAGCCACGCTCCTAGTAGGCCGCCTCCGCCCGCAAGAACAGCCGGAATTCGCTGAGTCATCCCGCGCGAATCGCGCTGACTCGTGCTGGAGCAGCAAAATACGGTAAGGGCAGAGCCTATACTGGATCGCTCGCTAACGGACTCTTGACACAACTCTGGCAGTCTGTCTCCACAGGAATTGCTGGAAGGTGAACGCATGAGCCGCGGACGCAGGTGGAGCGGCAGTTCGCATCGGCTGGCCGCTCTGTTTCTGGCGGTCGTGCTGCCGCCCTCCGTCGCATTGGTCTGGCTTGGCGCGCAGCTGCTTCAGCAGGATCGCTCACTGTGGGCGCAACGAGAGCTGGAGCGCCGGCAAGCGGCCGCTCAGGCGGCAGTCCGTTCGCTTGAACAGTCGCTGACCGACGCGGAGCGGTGGCTGGCTGAGGCCACGCTTCCCGAGGGCGTCGCTCGGTTGACAGTGTCAGCGCCGGGAGTCGACGCGTACCCACCGGGTCGGGTCCTTTGGCTTCCCGTGGCGCCCATCGCACAGCCGGCCGCGACGCGCGAGTTCATCGACGCGGAAGCGCTCGAGTATCAAGGGCAAGGCGCTCAGGCCCTTCGACGTTATGAGCTCCTCGCGCGATCCTCTCTCCCCGCGGTTCGCGCCGGCGCGCTCCTGCGCGTCGCCCGTGTTCATCGTCGTGAGAAACGGTGGGACGCGGCGCTGGCCGCCTATCGACAGCTCGCCGAGATCGACCAGATTTCAATTGACGGCATGCGCGCCGACCTGGTGGCTCGCCGCGCATCGTGTTTCCTGTTCGAAGAGGCGGGCCTGAAGGCGGACCTGTCCACAGAGGCCCTCGCGCTCGAAGCAGACTTTCTTGCCGGCCGCTGGCCGCTGGACCACCCTGCGTGGGAACTGATGGCGAAGCAGCTCCCCGAATGGACCGGACACGCCATCCAGCCTCCGCCTGGTTCGCTGGCGCTCGCAGCGGCCGCCGAGTGGTTGTGGAGCGAGTGGCAGAAAAGCAGCGGCGACGCGTCGGCGTTTCCGCCTCGTCGCGTGCTCGCTGTGAACGCCGTCGAGAACATGCCGGTCACGCTCGTCTTGCGCCGTGCGCCGGGCGAGAAACTGGACGCGCTCGCGATTCTTCCGTCGCACCTGCAGACATGGCTGAGTGGGGTCAGACCCCACTCTGACCCCACTCTGACCCCAAACCGTGGTCCGGCGCCGGACGAGCCGCTGAGCCTACTGACTGAGTCCGGTGAGGTCGTCGTCGGACCCCGGCCAACGCCCGGTTCGGGTGGTGTCCGCCACGTTGCGTCGGAAACCGGTCTGCCGTGGACGATCGTGCTCAACCCGTCCGACCCGCCTCGCCCGATGCAGGAATTCGGCGCGCGCCGGCAGCTTCTGATGTGGGGGCTCGCCGCGATCGTACTGCTCCTTGCCGGCGGCAGCTATCTGTTGTGGCGAGTCATCCAGCAGGAGTTGGCCGTGGCCCGGCTGCAGACGAATTTCGTGTCGGCCGTGTCGCACGAGTTTCGCACCCCGCTCGCGTCGCTGCGGCACGTCACCGAGCTCCTCGAGGAAGATGATGAGCTGCCGCGAGAACGGCGCAAGTCGTTTTACGACGTGCTGGGCCGGAACACCGACCGGCTTCACCGGCTCGTCGAGTCGCTGCTCGACTTTGCGCGGATGGAAGAGGGACGCAAGCCCTACGATCCGCAGCCGGTCAACGCCGCGGCGCTGGCCGAGCGGGTGGTGGCGGACTTCAAGAAGGACGATCGCGCGGAAGGCGTTGCCATCGAATTCGACGCGGCCGAGGCTGCCGCGATCGACGTGCACGCCGATTCCGCGTCGCTCGCCCACGCGCTGTGGAACCTGCTCGACAACGCGGTGAAGTATTCATCTGGCGAGCGGACCATTCGCGTGTTGGTCGAGCGCCATCCGGCAGGCGTGGCGATTTCGGTTCGCGACGCCGGTCTGGGCATCCCGCGCCGGGAGCAGAAAGAGATCTTCCGCAAGTTTGTCCGCGGGGAGACAGCCCGCCGGCTCGGGATCAAAGGCACCGGCCTCGGCCTGGCGATGGTTGCCCATATCGTCCGCGCGCACGGTGGCGCGATCGAGCTCGAGTCGGAGGAAGGGGCCGGCAGCACGTTTCGGCTCGTGTTGCCTGTCGTCGCTGAGGGTCCGGCTAAAGCCGGGCACTACGCGCCGATTTCTGGGTCTGGGTGAAGCCATCGAGTTGAAGTTTCGACGTCTGTGTCCTTCGCGTCCTCTGCGGTGAACAGGAAAGTCATGGCGAGAATTCTGATCGTGGAGGACGAGCCGGATCTGGCGCTCAGCCTGGAGGAGGACCTCCGCCGGCAGGGTCATCAGGCGACGGTCGCGCGCGATGGTGCGCAGGGTCTGGAGCTGGGGACATCCAGCTCGTGGGACCTCGTCCTGCTCGACGTCATGCTGCCGAAGATGGATGGGTTCGAGGTCTGCAGCGAGCTCAGGCGCGCCGGCGCGACGACCCCCGTCATCCTGCTGACGGCGCGGACGCAGGAGGCGGAGAAAGTGCTCGGCCTCGACTCGGGCGCCGACGACTACGTGACCAAGCCGTTCAGCCTGCGCGAGCTCCGTGCCCGGATCCGGGCGCAGCTGCGCCGTGGCTCGAGAGAGACCGAGCATGTCTTTCATTTCGGGGAGTGCGAGGTGAACTTCGACCGGGCCGAGCTGCGGCGTTCGGGGCAACCGGTCGACGTCACGCCGCAGGAGCTGCGTCTGCTGGGAGTATTTCTCCGTAACCGAGGGCGGGTCCTCAGCCGCGATCGACTGATTGAGGCGGCGTGGGGGAACGGCACTGCCATCACCGACCGCGCCGTGGACACGCATGTCTTCAACCTGCGGAAGAAAATCGAGCCGGTGCCGTCGGCGCCGAGGTTCCTGATTGGCGTGCGCGGGCTCGGCTACCGGTTCGAAGACGAAGACTTGACCAACTCTTGACCGATGGCCACCGATCGATTGACAGGCGCCCGCGAAACTTTGGTCTGGGAGGCAGACCGATGACTCAGAAAGCACTCCGACTCGCCACGGCGCTCTTCGCGGCCTGGCTGGCCGTCACAGCGCTTCCGCGCGCCCAGGGATCGGGAGAGGTCGCGCTTCGCGCGGCCATGGAGACCGAAAACGTCAAGGGCGATCTCCGGGCGGCGATCGAACAGTACAAAAAGATTGCCGCCGGCACCGATCGAGCGATCGTCGTCCGCGCGCTGCTTCGGATGGCCGAGTGCTACCAGAAACTGGGAGACGTTGAAGCGCAAAAGATCTATCAGCAGCTCGTGCGCGAGTACGCGGATCAGCAAGAGGCCGTGGCGATCGCACGTGCGCGGCTCGCCGGATCAAATCGTGCCGCATCCAGCGGCGGGGTGGCGCTTCGCAAGGTCTGGACCGACACCAACGCAGGAGGAGTTTCCTATCCAGGAGGTATTTCGCCGGACGGGCGGTACCTGAGCTACGCCGGGCGCTTCAACACCGCGGTGATCCTTCGCGACCTGATCGAGGGCACCGAGCGGGCGTTGAACGGTGGAGACTGGGGGACGGTGGCGTCAGCGATTTCCAAGGGTGGAAGCCAGGTGGCCTACGACAAGTGTGCGGGCGTTACCGGGAATTCTCCCGATGCGCTGCATTGTGAACTATGGGCGTCGCCGCTCGGGGCCGGCAGCCTTTCCCCACGCGAGGCGTTCGAGCGCCTGCCGATCCTGACGGTGTGGCCGTTGCCGCTCGGAAACGGCAACCTTCCGCCGGCTCGCCGCCTGTTCGCCAACGACGACGTGATCAACATTTGGCCACACGACTGGTCGCCTGACGACACGCGCATTGCTGTCGCCATCAGGCGGAAAGACCGGACGGCACAGGTCGGATGGGTTGGCGTCGCCGATGGGTCGCTGCATGTGCTGAAATCGGTCGACTGGCGCGGCCCGATACGGATGTTTTTCTCGCCGGACGGAAGCGACATCGCGTTCGATTTGCCTGCAAGTGACACCACCGACGACCGCGACGTGTTCGTCCTGGCTGCCGACGGCAGCCGTGAGACAGGGGCTGTCGTCAGTCAGGGAAACGACGCGGTGATTGGATGGTCGCCGGACGGACGTCATCTCCTGTTCGCGAGCGATCGCAATGGCACAATGGGCCTCTGGGCGGTGCCCTTTGCCGATCACAGACCGCATGGCGCTTCAATTGTCCTGAAACCAGATATCGGTAGTGTCCTTCCCCTCGGAGTCACGCGATCGGGTGCGTTGTACTGGAGCGCACCGACTTCGGATATAGATATCGAGATTGTGCAGATGGATCTCACTACCGGGAAACAGACCGCGTCGCCCGTGAAGCCAATCAAGAGGTTTACCGGAACCAATACACAGCCAGCCTGGTCGTCGGATGGGAAATGGCTGGCGTATCGATCCGTCCGTGGGAGCGCGGAGTTCATCGGCATTCGCTCGAACGATACAGGGGAGGTCCGGGAGCTGCGACCGCCGCTTTCCCATTTCCAGGGACTCACCTGGGCGCCCGACGGTCAGTCGCTCGTCGTGTGGGGAAGCGACCTGAAGGGGCGTGAGGGCGTGTTCCGCATCGACGCGCGCGCGGGCCAGGTCACGCCGATCGTCATGCCCGCCGGCGAAACTCGGGCCTTCTACTGGTCGCCGGACGGTACACGGCTCTATTACCCCACCCGGAGCCCGAACGGGGCGACGATGCACGAACAAGACCTGTCTTCTGGAACAGAGCGCGTGTTTGGCACGTCGATCACGGGCAACGTTTTGTCGCCCGACGGGCGGTGGATCGCCGGAGTGCGAACCGAACCGCCGACCGGATCGGCGGCTGTCGTGCTTATTCCGGTCGACGGCGGCGAATCGCGCACGCTGCTTCGCCTGAACCGGACCGAGGGACGTGTCAACAATATTCTGTGGACACCGGATGGGAGCGCCCTCCTCGCGCTCAAGATGACCGGCACCACCGAGATGACGTCCGACGACAACGAGCTCTGGTATGTGCCCGTCAATGGGGCGACGCCGCGTAAACTCGACGTTCGCCTGAACCGCGTCGTGACGGGCGGCCAGGGACGAATTCAGCTCCACCCGGACGGCCGCCAGCTGGCATTCGTCTCCGGACGCTACCCAGTCGTAGAGGTATGGGTGCTCGAAAACTTCCTGCCCGCGCTGACCGCCAAGAGATAGCCCAGCCAAATGATGTAGGGCGGGTCCTTCCGCCTTCGCTGGAGCTCCGGCGGACCGCCGTAGCCTTGGCGGAGGCTGGTCGGGGCCCGCCTCGCTTCGATCGGCCGTGACAACCGTCGCGCCATGGCGGCGCGCGATGAGCGCGATCAGCGCGGTTGGAGAGACATCCAGTACTCACGAAACGCCCGAAGACGGGGGAGGCTCTCGCGGTCCTTCACGCGATTCGCCGCCGCTTTGCTCGCGATGATGTCGTCCGGGTGACACACGGGAAACCCTTCGACGTCCACGTGTCGGCTCCAGGCGTCTTCGAAGCACTCGATGCCGTCCGGCGCGAACACCAGATCGAGATCGAACGGGCCGTTCCGCAGCTGGACGAAATCCTTGCGGCGCGTGATGTCGGCGGCCTCCGCCTCGGTCAGGCCGAAACCCAGCTCCCGCAACGCCTCGACGGCCGCGCGGCGGTTCCGGGGAGATCTCTGGAGAAACAGAACGGCGTTCTGTGTCGTGTCTGGGTAGCCCAGCAGGATGGCCCCGGACTTGCCGATGAAGAGGTACTGCACGGCATGTCGCGCGAAAGCGTCGCCGACCTCGAGCGCCTGGCGATACTCAAACGCGGCCATAGCCGAGCCATGTTGGCAGGTTCCGCTCGCACCACTCGCGGTACTCCGCCATCGTCTCGAATGCGCGGAAGCGCGCGTCATCGAGGACAGGCTTGTAGGTGTGAATGAAGGCATAGCGCATCCGGAGCGCCAGCGGCCGTCGTGCCGCCGCCT
>MEKT01000080.1 GCA_001767435.1 Acidobacteria bacterium RIFCSPLOWO2_02_FULL_65_29
GGCACCGACAACCAGCCCGTCGGCGCCGGGCCGGGGGCCGCGCCCGACTACGGCGCGATCGCCGAGACTCCGGCGGTGTTCCGCAGGCGCGACCGGGCGGCGCAGGTCGAGGCGCTCGCGCAGAGCGGCGTCGACAAGTACGACATCCCTGCGTTCCTGCGCAAACAAGCCGACTAGCGCAGGCGCGCGGACAGGCTGCCGCCCCCACCCTTGCCGGGGGCGGCAGCTGTTTTGAGCGCCTGCAACCTCTCGTTACAAAGTCGCTCGGTAATGGCCATGTTCTGCGTGCGCCCTCTCGCGGTGGCAAAGCGTTACTCGGGGCATGCAAGGGTGCACGCACGCGCCGCAGTCCGGCGGCCGAGTCTATCGGCCGCGCAATCCGTGCGCGACGGCGCTGTACCAGTGCGCCGCCAGGCACGCGCCCGAGCTGAAGGCGGGCGGCCGGTTCGGGCGCCGCGTCGAGGAGAGCGTTATCGGGCGGTTCCTCGAATGCGGTAACCCGCAACATGGATTCGCCAGGATCCGCTGCGACCAGTGCCGGTACGCCAGCATCCTCGCCTTCTCGTGCAAGGCGCGCTACTTCTGCCCGAGCTGTCACCAGAAAAGGGTGCTCGCCCACGGTGAATGGGTGGAAGCAAACGTGCTCGCCCCGGTGCCGCACAGGCAGTACGTGTTCACGATTCCCCGTCTGCTGCGCCCGATGTTCGCGCGCAGGCGCGCGCTGCTGGGCAGGTTGTGCAACATCGTCGAGCGCCTGTTCGCGCGCTTCTATGCAAGCGCGAGGTCCGGTTCGCGGCCGGGGCTCATCCCGCCCTGCTGCGCCGCGAGGGCCTAGTCTCGGACCTGCTCGCCGAACGGATGCTTGCCTGGCGGCACACCGGCTTCTCGGTGCACAACGGCGTGCGCGTTCGCGCGGGCGACGCAGCAGGCAGGCGCAGGCTCGCGCAGTACATGCTGCGTGCACCGTTTTCACTCGAGAAGATGTCCTATGACCCGGAATCCTGCACGGTCATTTACCGGTCAAGGATGCACAAGACCCTCAAGCGCAACTTCCAAGTCATGCACGGCGCCGATTGGCTCGTGCAGCTCTGCGCTCACATCCCGGATCGCTTCGAGCACATGGTGCGCTACGCCGGCTGGTACTCGAATCGCAGCCGGGGGAAGCGCCGGCGAATGGGCGCCGAGCCGGCTGAGGTCACTACGCGTGAAATCGATGTTCGCGAGGCCGTACGTGTGCGCTCCACCTGGGCGCGCTTGATCCACAAGGTCTACGAAGTCGATCCGCTCGAATGCCCGCGCTGCAAGGGCTCCATGCGCGTGATCGCCGTCATCGACGATAAGGCGATCATCCGCAGGCTCCTCACCCACTTGGGCCTATGGGCGCCGCAACAGTCGCCAAGAAATGGCCAACGTCCGCCCGCGGCGGATTGGCCCGGGCCGTCCAAGCCGGTCCTGACCTACCACCCCGTTCCCGCGGGTTTCAGGCCGCGGCGGGCGCCATCCGCACCGGCGCTTCGCGGATCGGCAGGTTCACCGCGGCGGCGGCTGCGGAGAGCGCCATGTCGGCGTACCACATCCACTGGTAGCTGCCGGAGGCCTCCATGGCGATGCCGCCGAGCCAGGCGCCGAAGAAGGCGCCGACCTGGTGCGAGAGGAGCGTGAGCCCGAAGAGCGTGGCGAGGTAGCGGATGCCGAAGAGCTTGCCGACGATCGCGGCGGTGGGCGGCACGGTGGCGAGCCAGGTGAGGCCCAAGCCGGCGGCGAAGAGGTAGAACGTGAGCGGCGTCTTCGGCGCGGCGAGGTAGAGCGCGATCAGGGCGGCGCGCGAGCCGTACATCAGCGCGAGCACGTGCTTGCTGCGATAGCGCGAGACCGCGGCTCCGGCGAGGAGGCTCCCTGCGATGTTGGCGAGGCCGATGATGCCGAGCGACCAGCTCGCCACCGTCGGCGAAAGCCCGCACAGGGCGACCTCGCCGGGGAGATGGGTGACGAGGAAGGCGATGTGGAAGCCGCAGGTGAAGAACCCGGCGTGCAGCAGCAGGTAGCTGCGGTCCTCCATCGCATCGCGCACCGCTTTCCAGACGCCGGATCCGCCGGCCGCGGGCTTGTGCGCGGCGGTGCCGCGCCCGGCCACCATGGCGACGAGCGGGATCGCGGCGAGCGTCACCACCGCGAGCGTCCACATCGCGCCCATCCAGCCGAAGGCCTGGATCAGCTTCTGCGTGACCGGCGCGAACACAAACTGGCCGAACGAGCCGCCGGCGTTGATCACGCCCGAGGCGGTGCCGCGCGACTCGGCGGGAAGGCGCTGCGCGGCGGCGCCGATGAGGACCGAGAAGCTGCCCGCGCCCGAGCCGATCGCCGCCACCAGGCCGAGCGAGAAGATGAGGCCGAGGCTCGAGCTCATGAAGGGGGTGAGTGCAGTGCCGAGCGCGAGGATCACGAGCCCCGCGACGAGCACCGGCGCCGGGCCCCAGCGGTCGGCGGCGGCGCCGGCGAGGGGCTGCGCCGCCCCCCAGACGAACTGCCCGATGGCGAGCGCCAGGCTGATGGCGGTGATGCCCAGGCCGGTCGTGCTGTTGAGCGGCGAGACGAACAGGCCCAGCGTCTGGCGCGAGCCCATCGTCACCATGAGGATCGCCGCCGCCGCCAGGGTGACGAGTACCGCGGGCCTGCTCCAGTGGGTCATGGGATTGGATTCCGTTAGATGATAGCTGTAATCATTGCAAATATGACGGTCATCATGTATCTTGTCAAGCGCATGAAGGTGACGAGAGAGCAGGCGGCGGCGAACCGCGAGCGCATCCTCGAGGCGGCGGCGAAGCTCTTTCGCGAGCACGGCCTCGACGGCATCGGCGTCGCCGACCTGATGAAGAGCGCCGGCCTCACGCACGGCGGCTTCTACGGCCACTTCTCCTCGAAGGAAGAGCTGATGGCGCGCGCCTGCGCGCGCGCGCTGGAGAGGGCGGCGCAAAGATGGAGCGCGCGCACGCTGCCCGAGCTGGTGCAGTCCTACCTGTCGCGGCGACACATCGAAAACCCGGGAACCGGCTGCGCGCTCGCGACCCTGGGCAGCGAGATCCCGCGCCAGGGGCCGGTGGTGCGCCGCGCCGTCACCGAGGGCTTGAGCGAGATGTTCGAGGTGCTCGCCGGCCGGGTCCCCGGCAGGAGCGCCCGCGCCAGGCGCAAGAAGGCGCTTGCGGTCTATTCCAGCCTGCTCGGCGCGCTGGTGCTGGCGCGCGCCGTGGACGATCCGAAGCTCGCCGAGGAGATCCTCGACGCGGCGGCGGCGTCGATCCTGTCACAAAACTAAGGCATTCCATCGCTCCTGGGCGCCCTGCCACGGCGCGAGCAGCGGTATGCGTTCGCGGCCGTTGCGGCGGTAGGCGGCGAAGTCCTGGTCCAGGGTAAAGAGGCGCGAATTGCGGCGCAGCTCGCTCATGCGCACGAGGCAGGCGTCCGCGAAGCTCATCGGGGTGTCGGCGTACTTGCGAAGCAGGCGCAGCGTGGCGTCCCGCTCGTCCTGGTTTTTCACCAATTGCGGCCCTCGACGCGACATAATCGCCGTTGTGCGCCTCCGTGCCGAGGCTGAGGAGCGGGTCGATGAGCAATTCGTCCGGCGCTATGCGGCCAGGGGCGGATAGATTTTCCTATCCGTTTTCCTATCCGTCTTCGATTCCCCGGTCGACGCATTCCACTTCGATGCGCTGGAGCTGACCAGCGAATCGGCGCTGATCGTCAAGCGGCGGCTCGAGCGGGTCGCCGCCGAGATCAAGGAGCTCGCGGAGGCGGACGCCTCGGCGCCGGCGCTAGGCCGACCCGGAGGGCGGGGGCTGCGCGGACGCGAGCGACTGCTGCGCGGCCGCGGCAATGCCGTCGCTCGCGCTGCCGCCCGCCACCTGCACCGTGGGAAAGGCGAACTTGATGCCGTTGGCGTCGAACGCCTTCTTGATCATGGCGTTCGCCTTGCGCCGGATGACGAACTGCTGTCCCGGGCGGGTTTTCATCTTGATGCGCAGCTGGACCGCGAAATCGCCGAACTGCTCGACGCCCTGCATCTTGAGCGGCTCGAGGATGTGCGGCGCGTGCGCGGGATCGGCGGCGAGCGTCTGCCCGATCTGCTTGATGAGCTTCCTCGCCTTCTCGATGTCGCTGTCGTAGGTGATGCCGATGCTGAACTTGTCGATCACCCAGTCGCGGCTCATGTTCTGGATGGCGCGCAGCTCGCCGAACGGTACCGTGTACACGGAGCCGCGGTGGTGGCGCAGCCGGACCGAGCGCAGCGTGATCGCCTCGACTTCGCCCTTGTAGGTGCCGCTGACGATGTACTCACCGACGCGGAAGGCGTCGTCCACCAGGAAGAAGGCGCCGGTGATGACGTCCTTGACCAATGTCTGCGCGCCGAAGCTGATGGCGAGGCCGATCACGCCCGCGCCCGCCAGCAGCGGTGTGATTTGCACGCCGAGCTGCGAGAGCGCCAGCAGCACGGTCACCACCAGGATCGTCGCGCCGGCGAGAATGCGCAGCATCGGCAGGACGGTCGTCAGGCGCGAGGCCGGCTGCACGGGCTCGCCCGCGGCGCCCGCAGCAGGCGCGCGCAGCCGCGCGTCGGTCCACTGGTAGAGATAGCGCCAGGCGACATAGCCCGCCACCAGCGTAAGCGCCGCGGACACGAGCGAACTGCGCACCGCGGACCAGGTCTCGGCCGCGACCACCTTCAGTTCATCGACGAGCCAGGTTTCGGCGAGCAGGATCGCGATCGCGAGCAGCGCCGCGGCGGTAATCGAGCGTTGCACGAGCAGCACCCAGCGCGCTTGTGAAGACAGGCCGAGCAGCGCATGTACGAGGTACGCGAGCGCGCCGATGCGCATCGACCACGTGAACGAGTGATAAGTGGAAAACTCGAGCACCAGCACCGAAAGTGACCAGGCGATCCATAGCCCGACGACGGCGGTCGCGCCGAAGCCGGTCCACAGTCGCTCCGTTCGCGCCGGCGCCGAACGCGATGCCCGATACCGCCACAAGGCAAGTGCGCAGCCCGCCGCAACCAGCGTTCCCTGCAGGAGCGCGATCACCTGACCCGCTGGAACCGGCAGCCCGGCGCGCAGGAGCACCGGCATCACGGCGATGCCGGTAAAGCCGACCAGGATGGTGACCGCAACGATCGCTTTGATGTCGCGCGCGGCTGCGTCGTTCATGGCGATCAGGCGGAACGCAGGCGTCCGTGGCCGCAGCAGCGCTTCGATCAGCAGCATGGCGAACCACCAGCGTACCGCCGCCCAGAGCACTGCGATCGCGAACAGGTCCTGCAGCGTAGCGGCGTGGAACCAGGTCTCGATCAGCAGGTAAGCTGCCGCCGCGACCACGGCGCGATCGGCCGCGTCGAGGGCGAACTGGCCAAGCGCCCCCCGGGCGCGCAATGCGTCGCCCCTGAAGACGAGCTGATAGCGCCTGGTCAGGCGGCGCAACGCATAAACCAGCGCGCCGAGAATTGCCAACGACAGCGCCAGCATGGCGAGCTGGTTCGCAAAGGTCCGCGTACCCACGGCGTCGGCGATGCGCGCGAGCGCCGCGACCAGTTCGCGATGGGCGCCAGGCGCCGCGGCCGCGACTTTTTCGCCGGAATCGCGCAGCACCGCCAGTTTCTTGCCGGCGACCGTAAGATCGCCCCCGACGCGGGTCGCCTCCTCCGCGGAGATGGCGTGCGCGGCGGGCGCGGTCCAGACGGGCGCCACGGCGAGCACACACCACAACAGGGCTTGCACCAGTCGCTTCGCGTCGGGCATCGGGCCTCCCCCTTAGGCGCCGGACGAAGCTTGGATCTTACAGAGAATTACTGGGGAAACTTGTAGTAGGTCGTGTTCAGGTACGCGACCACGTCCTCGATCTCCTGCGGCGTCAGTTTCGGGTTCAGGTAGTCGTTGCGACGGTTGCGGCCAGGGGTGGATAGATTTTCCGATCCGTCATGGAAGCCCGAGTTCCTCGCAAAGCCGGATGAAGGGCAGCACGGTCAGCTTGCTGGTCGAATAGTGCCGCTCGCCGAGGTGAGTCTGGTAGAAGCGGGGGATCGGCGTTCGTTCGGCGAAGTAGCGCGGCGCGGCGCCGATCGCACTGTCGCCCGATTTGCATTCGACCGCGAAAGCGGGCTTGCCGTCCTTCAGCACGACGAAATCCACCTCGCGCTTGTCAGTGTCCCGCAGGTACCGTAGTTCCATCGCGTAGCCCTGCGTGTCCTCGACCCAATGGCAGTACTTGAGAAGCTAGCAGGCGAGCATGTTCTCGAAGCGCGGGCCGTCGTCCTCGACGGTGGACCAGTGTGCCGCCCGGCATGCGCCCGAGGTGAAGGCGGGCGGCCGATTCGGGCGTCACGTGGAGGAAAACGTCGTTGCGCGGTTCCTCGAATGCGGCGATCCGCGGCACGGCTTCGCCAGGATCTACTGCGACCTCTGCAGGCACGCCTGCATCCTCGCCTTTTCGTGCAAGGCGCGGTACTTCTGCCCGAGCAGGCGCGCGCAGCTGGGGAAGCGAAGCGCGCGATCGACCGCGCCCGCGGCCGGGCGCTCTACGGCCGGCGCATCGCAATCGTGGAGCCCGTGTTCGCCAACCTGCGGCACAACAAGCGCCTTGACCGCTTCACGCTGCGCACGCAGCCCAAAGGAAACATGCTATGGAACCTGTATTGCCTGGTTCACAAT
>MEKT01000081.1 GCA_001767435.1 Acidobacteria bacterium RIFCSPLOWO2_02_FULL_65_29
TGTGCCGCGCTGTATGAGAGCTCGGAGCGGCCGCTCGTCGTGTCCTTCATGGCGGGATTGGGGGGCGAGGCCATCGTGCAGAAGGAGTTCCACTGGATGACGCAGAAGATGCTCGCGGCCCAGCAGCGGGGAGGCCTCGAGAAGCGGACACACTGGGTGGGGTTTGAAGAATAGTCGACAGTTCACAGTCAACAGTTGACAGTGGGATGGGACCAGAGGACTGTCGCTGCGTTGTTGACTGTCAACTGTCAACTGTCAACTGTTGACTCTCAACTGAGAGGATCGAGATGCCTACCATTGAAATCGAACGCCAACTGCTGCCGATGCTCGTCAGCCCGAACCTTGGGGCACGGTTTTACAACCCGGACTTGCCGGCGACCGAGCCCTTCGTGCCGGGCCACCGGACGTGCGCGGGCTGCGGGCCGTCCATTCAGTATCGGATGACGAGCAAAGCGGCGGGCGACAACACCATCCTGGTCGGCCCGACCGGGTGCATGTACGTCGCGAACAGCTCGTACCTCTGCACGCCGTACAACGTGCCCTGGGCGCACACGCAAATCGGCAGCGCCGGCAGCTTCACGGCGGGCGTGGCGGCCGCCTACGAGGCGATGATCCGCAAGGGCAAGTGGAAGGGGAAGTTCCCCAACATCATCTGCGAGGCGGGCGACGGCAGCGCGTCCGACATCGGACTGGCGTCGGTGTCCGGCGCGCTGTATCGCAACCACGACTGTCTGATCATCTGCTACGACAACGAGCAGTACGCGAACACCGGCATCCAGGCGTCATCGCGAACGCCCTACGGCGGGATGACGACCTTTTCGCCGCCGGGACCCATGGTGCCTGAAGCGAAGACGTTGTTTCCAAAGGACCTGGCGCGGATGATGGCCGCCGGCCATCCGCACTGTTACGTCGCGACCGCCAGCGTCGGCTATCCGATCGACCTGATGAACAAGGTCCGCAAGGGGCTGAATTACCGCGGAGCGGCGTTCCTCCTCATCTACACGCCCTGCCAGAAAGGCTTCGTGTACGAGACCCCCCGGTCGATCGATTTGGGCCGCCTGGTGGTCGAGTGCGGGATGTTCCCGATGTGGGAGTGGAACCAGGACCAGCGAGCGTACGACTACGGCTTCCGTCCCCAGGTGATGCGCCCGGTGGCCGATTATCTGAAGCTGCAGGGCCGGTTTGGACACCTGCACGCCGCTCACATCGCCACGCTGCAGAAGTTCGCGAACGCGCAGTGGAGGATGATGGGCGTCGAGATTCCGCAGGCGCTCGTCGACGCCGAGCGTCCAGAAGCCCATGCGGGCATGGCGTCGGCGGAGCAGGCCGCGGCCATTGCGCACACGGTATAGAAAGTGAAAAGTTAAAAGTCAAAAGTTAAAAGTTAAGACGAAAGAGAAAGCCCAAACTCCATGGTTACTGGTGCGCACGACGCCGCTCCTCCTCCCCCGGAGGAAAGCTACATCGTCAGCGAAGGGAAGAAGCGCGGGTCGACCCGCGACGTTCGCCACGACGCGCGACACGACAAGTTCTACACCGTGACGCGCGTGCATCCAGGCGACGGGCTGCTCACCGATAACTGGCATACCAACGAGGTGTTCCAGCACGTCAGGGACAACTTCGAGGGCTATACCTTCGTGATGCGGACGCTCGAAGCGTGGGGCGCGGTGGTCGAAAGCGATGACCGCGCCTCCTACACGGCGGGCGGCCGCGTGTGGGTGCTGGATCTGCAGCCCGCTGAAGGCAAGAAGCGACGGTTGGCGCCAAAACCCTGATATGTAAACTGCAGATTGCTGGAGCCGGTTTCACAACCGGCGCGGGTCCTGTCCGAGGCCAGCCCATGGGTGCTCAGGCCGACAAACCTGATCACGGCTGACGGCCTTCCGCGCCACGATGGGCTCCCGACGTTGCTCACAGGGGCCACCCGGGCGGGTTGAAACCGTTTCTGACAATTGCGATCCCCATGCACCGAGTGCTTCTCATCGACGACACCCCGGAAATTGCGGAGCTCTTGAGCTTCGCTCTTCGTGACCGCGGCTACGACGTGACGGTGTCCGGCTACGACACATCCATCAACGAGCTCGTCGTTCAGGATCGGGCCGACGCGGTGATCCTGGACTGCACGATGCTCAATATGAGCGAATCGCTGTTCGACGCCGTCCGCGGGGAAGCGCGCCACGCGGAGTTGCCGGTGGTCATCATCAGCGACACGCCGGAGGTGGCCGTGGCCAGCCTTCGCGCGCGCCAGGCCCGGCACGTTCGTCTCGTGCCGAAGCCCTTTAGCGGCTCGCAAGTCGTCGCCGCGCTCGAGGAGTTGCTCCCCTTTCCAATATGACCGCCTGGAGCCTGGACGACTGGGAATTTGTGGAACGGCAGGTCGTGACCGATCCGAAGGGCCGCGAATGGTCCGTGGCGTTGATGGACGTGCTCGGCCAGGAGGGCGATCCCGAGCTGCCAAACAGCCTCCTCGAGGCGCAGTACGCGTCGGGCCGCTACTTCACGCTCATCTACTCCTCGGGCGGCGCCATTCAATGGGAGCGCGGCCATCCCTCCCTGAGCGCGGCGACTGCCGAGTACGGCCGTCTGCTCGTCGAAGTCACCGACGGCCGTCTCGATCCGTCGCAGCCCGTGTTTCGCGAGAATTTCAACGATGGAGGCTGAGCTAGCTCCGCCTCCTGGCGGGAGCGTACGGCGAGCCGGCTGACGCCGCCGATCACCGGTCTACAGTCCGAGATTCTTCACGACTTCGGTCGTGGACCTGGCCTTGTTGAGGGTATAGAAATGGAGCCCGGGGGCCCCGGCGCTCAAGAGCGCCTCGCATTGCTCCGTGGCGTACTCGATCCCGAACCGGATCACGGCCTCGTCATCATCCCGACGCTTTTCGAGCTCCTCGATGAGCGGCCTGGGCAACTCCGCCCCGCATAACGCGACGAATCGTTTGATCTGGGCGGTGCTGAGTATCGGCAGAATGCCAGGAACGATCGGCACCGTGACGCCAAGGCCGGTCAGGTAGTCGCGGAATTCGAAGTAATCATCGTTGTTGAAGAAGAGTTGGGTGATCACGAAATCCGCTCCGTGGTCGATCTTGCTCTTCAGCCGCTGCCAGTCGACGTGCTTGCCTTCCTTGCACGCGACGTGCCCTTCGGGGAATCCCGCGACGCCGATGGAAAACTCGCCGACTTCCCGGACGAACCGCACCAATTCATACGAGTATTCGAATCCCCCGTCGGTTTTCGTGAACGTGCTGTCGCCGCTTGGCGGATCCCCGCGCAGCGCGAGGATGTTCTTGATGCCGAGGGCCTCCGCTTGCCGCAGCACGCTGAGCGTGTCGTCCCTCGTCGCATTCACGCACGTGAGATGCGCCATCGTCGTGAGCCGCTGTTCGCGCTGGATGCGGTCGACAATCGCCAGCGTCTTGGCGCGGGTGCCGCCACCGGCCCCATAGGTGACCGAGCAGAAGTCCGGGTTGAGCTGGCCGAGCGCGGGAATGGTCTTTTCCAGCAGCGCTCGCTCGCCCTCGTCGGTTTTCGTGGGGAAGAACTCGAACGAGACGACGGGACGCCTCGCCGCACGCGCGCTCGCGAACACGTCGCGGATAAATGGAATGAATGGAATCAACGTGGGTTCGCCCAGCGGGTCCTTACGGCAGGTTGGCGACCTGCCGTGCCGTACCGCTGAGCTCGAGGATGTGCATCCCGGTGTTCGCACGGTCGACGATGTAAATGTAGCCGCGGTCGTCCACTTCGACGTTGTTGGTCTGAACGGCGACCTTACAGCGTTCTCTGCTGGTGCCGGTGTCGACGCAGCGCTTGTCGGTCTTGTCGGTGACAGCTGGAATGTAGAAGCCGATTTCCTTCGGGTCGAAGGGATCGCGGATGTCGACCGCGCGCACGCCTGCGTTGAAGTGCGCGAAGAACATCACGCGCTTGTAATAGATGAGCGTGAGGTTCTCGTTCGACGAATGCGTGCCGAAGCGGCCGCCACGCCCGCAGAAGTTGCCGCTCGCCTCAGGGACGGTCCAGTTCGAGACACCGAACGGCTTCGACTCGGTCGTGATCTCGGCGAGCCACACCATCTGCCTCGCCTCACGGCATTCATTCGCGGTTGATTCGTTGGTGATGACGATGAAGTCGCGCACGCCCGCCTCTGTCTGTCGGCCGAATTCGGGGATTTCCATGCGGAGCACCGGGAACACCGTGTGTGCGCCGACATTCGGCGGCAAGTCGAGCCTGCCGATCTGAGGATACAGCAGGTTCTGGCTGGTCGGCTCCTTCGGGCCGTTCAGGAGCTTCTCGCGATCCACGATCTGAACGACTCCTCCGGCCGACGTGCCGTAGCCGAAGTACACCCGGTTGCCGTTCGGTCCCGTGGAGATCGCGCCGTGCAGACCCGCCGACGGAGGGCCCGTGCCGTCTGGCTGCTGGCCGGGCAATCCGAAATCGCGAATAAATACAGGTTTGGCCGGATCGCTCAAGTCGTAAATCTGGGTCATCCGATCGGTGCGCCAGCCGGGCGCGCCCGACACCAGATAGGCGATGCCCGTGTCGCATTCCCACCAGTTCTTATGCGTGGCCCGGAGTCCACTGACGACGACGGACAGGCGCGTGGGCTTTGATGAATCGGTGACGTCGAAAATCTCATGGCCCGTGTTGCCGGCCGTGCGCAGGAGGTACACCTTGCTCTTGTCGGCGCGCGGCAGTTGGCTGCCATCGCAGACGCGCACCATTTGGGCGCCGCCCGCTTCACCCTGGCCAGACTGGCCAGGAATGTGGGCCAGATACCTCGGCTGCTTCGGGTTCGTGACGTCGACGATCGACGTGCCGTTGCTTTCCTGCTGTCCGGTGAGCGGGTTGAGCGCCGCGCCGCCGTGATGGCCGATGTAGGCGATCCAACGGGTGCCCTGCCGCCGGATGAGAGGCTGGTACGCGCTTCGGGCCTGCAGGTCGTTGTAGCCGACCAGCGCCATGTTGCTCTTTTCGTCCTGCCCCGGCCGCGGTTGCTGCGCGGCCGCTCCGTGGTCCAGCCAGAGGAAACCCAGGCTGGCGAAACCCGCCGCCGCGACGACGAAGCGCATGTATCGCACGGCCCCTCCAATCAGATCAGAATCGGATTCCCCCTGCCATTGTTCTATGAAACTGCGACGGCTCCGACCCCGCGTCGCTCGGGCTCCGCGCTCGCGCTGGTGATCCGAGCGGCGAGCGGTCGCAGCCAGAAGAACGCCAGCATCGCCGCCAGCAGGTCGCAGCCGACGGCAACCCAGAACACCGGCAGCCACGTGCCAAATGCTTCCACGAGCCACGCCGCGCCCCAGCCGGCGAAGATCGACGCCGTGCCCTTTGCCGTGTATTGGATGCCGTAGTTGGTGGTCGCGTAATCGGGTCCGAAGATGTCGCCGATGGCCGCCGGGAAGAGCGAGTAGATCTCGCCCCAGGCGAAGAACACGAACCCCGAGAGCACCACGAACAGCAGCGGCCGATCGATGAACTGGATGAGCGTCAGAATCGCGAGGGCTTCGAGCGCGAACGCCACCGCCATCGTGGTGTAGCGCCCGATGTGATCCGACACCCATCCCCAGAAGGGGCGCGTGATGCCGTTGAGAACTCGGTCGAGGATCAGCGCAAGACCCAGCGCCGTCACGCCCCAGAGGACCACGACCTTGTCCATCCCGTAATCGCGAGCGATCGGCCTGAGTTGGGCCGTGACCATCAGGCCGCCGAACGCCACCATCGTCATCATGAGATACATGAGCCAGAAGGTCGGCGTGCGAACCATCTCCCACGGTGTCTTGCTCACACGCGTCTGCACAACCGCCGCCACGGAGGCAGGCACCCATCCCGCCGGCTTCCAACCAGGTCGGGGTTTTCTCATGAACTGCGCCGTCACGATGACGATGATGCCCTGGATGAAGCCCCAGAAGATGAACGCGGAGCGATATCCGCCCGTATCGATCATTCGCTGGATGGGCAGGATCGTGAGGGCGGTGCCGAATCCGTACGCGCCCGCCGCCAAACCCGCCGCGAGACCTCGCCGGTCGGGAAACCATTTCAGCGCGGTGCCGATCGACGCGCCGTACACGGCGCCCGCGCCGACGCCGCCGAGGATGTACCAGAAATAGAGCGCGCCCAACGACTGGGCAAAGCCGGATCCGATCCAACCGAGTCCGACGAGCACGCCGCCGACCGTGACGACAACTCTCGCGCCGAGTCTGTCGATCAGGTAGCCCTCGACCGGGACCAGCCAGGTCTCGGCCAGGATGAAGATCGTGAACGTGAGCTGGACGGCCGACAGCGTTGCATTGAGGCTTTCGGTCAACGGGATGGTGAAGAGCGTCCAGGCGTATTGCAGGTTCGCGATGGCCGCCATCGCGACCACGCAAGCCGTGAGCTGCAGCCACCGATTCACGATCGGTCCGGAATCCGAGCCAGCCGGTTGAGTCACGAGCCCACCTCCGAGGTCATGTGATCGCTTGATGCCGCGCATTTTACGTCGAGACCTCCCGAACAGCTATCAATTCATTGATCGCCCCGATTTCTGCGTCGGATCGCATCAGACCGTTGTGCGGCACCCTACGAGAATTCTGTTCCAGTTGTCGAACGGCGCAAGCGACCGAGCCGCCGCCTGCGCCGAAGGCTTCGGCGAGCCTCGCCGGAGCTCGAAGAGCGGAGGCGGGGGGTGTGGGGCGGAGCCCCATGTGAGTCAGGACACTTGACGCCGTCGGCGGCTTTTTGGTACAAGCTCTGGAGCCTCCTCATGCCGTCGCGCTGTGCCTGTTGTCGCCCTTGTCTCGCGCCGCAGCCCTGTTGCTGCGCGTGTATCGGGCCGACGATTGGCGGGTGAGCGGCAGCCAGGGTTCTTCTCGGACTTTCCGCTTCTCTCCTGACCAGTCGATCGGCCCATTGGTGCCGGCAGTGAGTTGGCCGTTGCGGACCGGCCTTGCTCGGTTGCGCGCGGTTGGAAGGGGCATCGATGTCCTCTGCGTTGATCGTCGTTTAAATGACCATGATCGAATCACATACCATCGCGCTCGTCGTCATCACGCTCGTTGCGGCCGTCGTGAACGGCGCGCTTGGCTACGGCTTTTCCTCGATCACCGTGCCGATCGCTCTCTTGTTCCTCGCCAACCGCGTCCTCAATCCGGCGCTGGTGCTGATCGAGGTCGTGCTGAACGCGTACGTGCTGTGGAACAACCGCGACGCGCTGGCCAACGTGTGGCGGCGCGTGCTGCCGATCGTCCTGGGGCTCGCGCCCGGCGTGGCGCTCGGCACGGCGATCGTGTCGCAGGTGAATCCGGGCTGGCTACGCTTCGCGACGTTTCTCGTCTTGCTCCCGCTGATTTTCTTGCAGGCGGCAGGTTATCGGCGCCCGATCCGATCGGAACGGGCGGTGGGTGCGCTCTTTGGCGGCGGCGTCGGCGTCCTCTACTCGGTCACGACGATTTCGGGACCGCCGCTCGCCGTGATGCTGAACAACCAGGGCTTCGCGAAGGGTGATTTTCGCGCCGCGCTCGGCGTCGTCCGGCTGGCCGAGTCGACGATGACGGCCGTCGCCTACGCGTATGTGGGGCTGTTCACCGCGACGAGCATGGCGCTCATTCCCTGGATCGTGCCGAGCATTCTGGTCGGCGTGCCGATTGGCGCGTTTATCATCAAGCGCGTGCGGGTCGAGACCTTCCGCCGGCTGTGTATGAGCTTCGACGCGTACGTCGTCGCATTCGGATTATCGCGTCTGCTCGGCGAGTTGAGGCTCGTCGAATCCAGCGCCGCGTACCTCGTCGTGGTCGGCGTCGGCGTGCTCGACGCCTGGATGCTGTATCGCTTCTTCTCGAGGCTGGCGCTCGAAGCGGCGGCGCCTGGCTAGAGGCTGGAGGCTGACGCCTTCATGAGTCTCGCTCTCGGCGTTCGGTCTCGTGCACGGCCACGATGCGCCCGTGTCGCATCTCGACGATCCGATCGGCCAAGGCTCTGGCGTCCTCTCGGTCGTGGGTGACGTAGACAGTCGTCAGCCGGAGCGCGCGCTGCAGGCCGTCGAGCTCGCCACGAAGCGTCGCCCGCAATTCGGCGTCGAGACTGGAGAATGGCTCGTCCAATAGGAGCAAACGTGGCTCCCCGACAAGCGCGCGCGCGAGCGCCGCTCGTTGCTGCTCTCCACCCGAGATCTCGTGCGGGTATCGGTTCGCCAACGCGTCAATTCGTACGAGCGCGAGCGTGTGTCTGATGCGCTCGTCCCGCCCCGCTTTCGCGACACCGGCCGAGCCCACCACGAACCCAAGGTTCTCTCGCACCGTGAGGTGCGGCCAGAGCGCCAGATCCTGAAAGACGAATCCGATTCGACGCTGATGCGGCGGCACGAGGCGCCGATCGCGTTCCGTCACGCGCCGGCCGTCGAGCCAGATCTCGCCATGGTCCGGTACGTCCAGACCAGCGATAAGCCGTAGCAGCGTCGTCTTCCCGCTCCCGCTCGGTCCAAGGATGACGACGACTTCGCCGAACGCGACGTCGAGAGAGACGTCGTCCACGACCGATCGCGACCCGTGTCGCCTTGTCATACCTGTCAGGCGGAGAAACGTCGCGCTCACGAGTTCTCCCGCGCAGACAGTGTCAGTCCCAGGGCTGCCAGCGGCACGAGTATCACGGCCGTTTGTAGCAGGGCCAGCGCAGCTACGTGCGAGGAGGGCGTGTTGGCGATGATCGTGTAGATGCGTATGGGCAGAGTCGCCTCGCCGGCCGGAGCCACCAGAATCGTCGCGCCCAGCTCGCCGAAGGCCAGAATGAACGCGACGACCCATGCGGCTGCCAACCCGTGCCGGATCTGGGGGAAAACGATGTGCATCATCGTCCGGAGCCACCCGGCTCCGCTCACCGCCGCGGCCTCTTCCTGCGATGCCGGGATCAACCGGACGCTTGCGGCCAGCGCGAGGGCGGCGACGGGCACCAATCGAGCCAGATAGGCCAGCAGGATCATCACGTTCGTCCCATATACCGCACCCAAGGGCCCGGGACGGTTCCAGAGCCCGATCAAGCCGACACCTACGACCGTGCTCGGCAGCGCGAACAGCACGACCAACAGCACATCCATGGACCGGCCCACGCGCGGCCGGGAACGGGCTCGCGCGTACCCGATCCAAACGGCCAGCGCCGTGATGGCCGTGGCACCCGTCGCTGCGAGCACCAGGCTGTTCCTGATGGCGTCACGCGAACCGGCCAGCACGTCCCGCGTCGAAGGCCCGCCGAGGGCTTCGCGTCCGAGCACGGCCAAGGGGATCAGAAGCGCGACCGCGACGACAAGACTGACGGCCGCGCCGGCCGGCCGCCGCCACGCCTCGAACGGCAATGGAGGGACGCCCGCGCCGCGACGACTCGCCAGGAGCCGCTCTCCACCGAGCGCGCCCGCCACGACGGCGGCCGCGATCGATAGCAGCAACAAGGGCAACGCCAGGAGCGTGGCCCGGCCGAAGTCGTAGAGCGCCGCAAACGCGGTGAAGACCTCGGTCGTGTACACCCGCACGCGGAGCAGCCCGGGTACGCCGAGCTCGGAGATCGCGAGAACGAAGACGACGAGCGCCGCGGCGAGGATGCTCGGGGCGGCGAGCGGTAACGTAATCCTTCGGAGGGTACGTCCGGGTGCGGCGACGAGCAGCGCGGCTTCTTCGAGGCGGCCGTCGATGCGGCGCATGGCCACTTCGGTGGCGAGCATCGACAACGGATAGAGCGCCAGGCCCAAGACGATCACGGCACCCGGCAGGCTGTAGGTCCAGTCGGAGAGCAGGTCGCGGCCGGCCACGGCGGCAATCAACCCGCGGCTGCCGCCGAGATAGATCCAGGCCAGGCCTGCGACATAGGGCGGGAGCAGCACAGGCGCCACGAGCGCCAATCGAAGGACCGCCTTGCGCCGCAACGGTATGCGCGCCAATGCGAGACCGAGTGGGACGCCGACGATCGTGGCAAGGATCGCCGTGCCGGCGCCGAGCAGGGCGCTGTTGGCCAGCAGCTCACGCTGCCGCGTGTCAAGGAGCAGCGCCGCGAAGGCCGACTGCCGGCCGGCGGCAGGGGCCACGCTGAGGACCAGCATGTACATCGGGGGAAGCAGGCACACAACGACGAACGCCGCAAGAGCGGTCCCGATCACCAGCGTGCGGCTCGACCCTCGTCCCCACATCCTTTGACGTCTCAATCCGCGCTCTAGAGCCCGAGCATCGACGCCAGACGGGCCGTCACATCCTCCACCCGGCTGGCCGCGCCGGAGTAGTCGAGCGTCATCGGTTTGAAACTGTCGATCGCGGGAAGGTTCTTCGGACCTGGAACGCCCGCATGCAAGGGAATCTGCACGGCCGCGGACTCGGCCAGCTGACGCTCGACATCGGGCGACACGAGATAATCGATCAGCTTTCGCCCTTCGTCCGCATGCGGCGCATCCGCGACGAGCGACACCATGTTGGGCATCACCGGCACGCCCAGGCCGTCCCGGTCCGGCAACACCATGGCCACCGGATCGCCGTTCTCGAGGGCGACGTTC
>MEKT01000082.1 GCA_001767435.1 Acidobacteria bacterium RIFCSPLOWO2_02_FULL_65_29
CCGCTCCGGAGCCACCGGCGGCCTCAGGGCGTAGCGGCACACGCGCTCGAGCCGCTCCCCTTGCCCGGCCGGCACGACGCGGTGATCGATCTGCCGAAATGAACGCATGCCGGCCCACGTACGTCTTCGCCCACCATCGCGCGGCGCGGGCTGGCGCAGCAACCGGGCGTGCCGGTTCGAGCGGCTGTTGCCCCGGCGAAGGCCTCAGGAGCGCAAGGGCACTTACGGTGTGTCGCGGCGTGGCGTGAAGCCGGCGTCGTACGCCCAATCCCAGAAGGCCATCTTGGCTGCCTTGAAGTTCACGCGCCCGACGGGGCCGTCGTTCATCGTGAACTCGAGCGCCTCGTCGTTCGCGAGCGTGTACGCGGACCAGTGCGGCAGGCCGCTGCCATTGGGATCGCCCGTCTTCGCGAAATTCGCCCAGTAGGTGTTCATCTGCCGGGCGACTTTTCGATCGGCGTCGGCAACCGGCGTCGGCGGCTGGCTGCGCGTGGTGCGGCTGCCGAGCCGGTCGAACACGTACACGAGCTCGGCGGCATGGCGTGCGCCGGGAATCGTGCCCCTCGCCGACTGCGTCACATAGCCGAAGTGAAAGAAGTACACGGGCTTCCCGGCCTTCGCGATCAGGCGCGCGACGTACCGCGTGCCGTTGTTCATCCCCATGTCGCTCGTGATTTCCATGGCGACGAACTTCGGATCGTGCGTGCCATAGCCGTCGTAGAGCGCGAGCGCCTTGTCCTTGTACGTGCCGAGGCTGCGAAACAGCGCGTCGGCGTCCGGCGCCGCTCCCGTGCCGAACTCCGCGCTGTTCGCCCCGATCATGAGCGGCACCTGGTGCTGGGCGCCCTTCTTGTACGTGTCGGTGAAGTCTTCGAGCACGAGCCGCCCATCGATCATCGCGTTGGCGAAGGGCGGCGGCGTGCTTCCGATCGGACCGCGCACGACGTCGGCGGGCAGGGCGCGGAGCGCGGCGGCGGTCGCATTCGTCAGGCCGGCTGATTTCGCGAACTCGACCCCCATCGCTTCGGCCGACATCGGCGCGCCGGGCCGGCTCTCGCGGATGTGGCGGAGCTGATTGCGGCCGGCGCCCGACTGGATGATGGCTTTCTGGAAGAGGCCCCTGGTGAGCGGAGAGACGAGCATCGCGTTCACGGACCGTCCTCCCGCCGACTCGCCGAAGATCGTGACGTCGGCAGGATTGCCGCCGAAGGCCGCGATGTTACGCTGCACCCACTGCAATCCCGCGATCTGGTCCATGAAGCCGTAGTTCCCGAGCACTGCGCCCGGCGCCTCCGCCGAAATCGCCGGATGCGCAAAGAAGCCGAATCGGGCGAGCCGGTAGTTGATCGAGACGAGCACGACGCCTTGTTTGGCAAACGCCCTGCCGTCGTACCACGGCCAGGCGGCGGATCCGTAGCTCAGGCCGCCGCCGTAGATCCAGAACATCACCGGCAGAGACTGGCCCGCCACGCGCGCCGGCGTCCACACGTTCAGATACAGGCAGTCTTCGCTCTGCGGCTGGTCGTACTGGCGGTGCTGGACGCAATCGTTGCCGAACGTGTCGGCGGATCGCACGCCCTGCCATTTCGCCGGAGGCTGCGGCTGCCGCCAGCGGAGGCTGCCGACCGGCGGAGTGGCATATGGAACGCCGAGATACGACACGACGCCGTCGTGAACCACGCCGCGCAGCGCGCCGGTCTCGACGGTGACGATCGGGTCCGGCGGCGACTGCGCCGACAGGCCGGTGTACGCGACGGTGGCGGATGTGACCAGGACGGCAAACCTCAGCGCGCGTCGCATATGCGTCTCCTCTCGGGAAGATGTCGATTTCGTACCGCCGATTATAGGCCGACGGCCTGGCCGCGCACAGTTCTTGACACAAACACTCGGCATGCTATGGTCTCCTCACCTTTCTTCGAGACTCGAGGAGGATGCTGATGCCTCGACCAAGTTCTTCGCTCGCTGTCGCGGCTGTGCTCCTGCTGGCCGGCCTTGCGGAGGCGCCGCAATTGGCGGCACAGCGCGGCGCCGCGTCGTCGCCGTCCGCCGGTTTGGGATTCGCGGCGAAGAAACCGGTCATGGCTGCCGCGTGCAAGGTCTGTCCGTGGGGCGCGGCGGGTGAGGTCGTGAAGCGCGCGCTGCAGCCCTACGGCTACGACGTGCAGATCTGCTACCACTGCTGGCAGGCGACGAATCCACGGCTCGTCGCGGGCGCGGGCATGCCCCCTCCAATGGCGGTGCCGGCGTACATTCCTCGGGCGCAGGTCCCGCCTCCTCCGAACGGCCCGGTCGACTTCGGCGTCACCAGCGTGCAAAACGTGTGGAACGCGTATCACGGCCGGGGCGCGTTCGCCTCAGATGGCCCTCGAGCGAACCTGCGTCTGATCGCCACCATCCAGGCACCCAGCTATCTCATCGTCGCGGCGAAGACGTCGCTCGGACTCACGGACCTCCGTCAACTGAAGGAGAAGCGCTGGCCGGTCCGTCTCCTCACCGGATCGGGGAATGTGGAAGGCATCCTTTCCTACTACGGGCTCAGCCGGCCGGCGATCGAGTCGGCCGGAGGCCGCGTCGCGAACGGCAACAGTCCGGACGAGCGAAAAGACTTCGATGTCGTCATCGCGAACGGGTCGCTCGGCAACGCGCCCGAATACAACGTGTGGTATGAAGTGAGCCAGAGGCACGACCTCACCTACCTGCAGCTCCCGGATGATCTTCTGGACGAGCTGGCGCAGGATCCCACGGTCGAGCGAGGTTCAATCCCGAACGGGCTGCTCCGCGGGATCGACCATCCGATTGCGACGGTGGTGCGGACAGGGATTGCGGTCTACAGTCGCGCCGACGCGCCGGAAGAGTTCACGTACGTGGCCGCCAAGGCGCTCGACGAGCATCAGGGTCTGCTGCAGTGGGCTCATTTGAATTTCTCGTACAACGTTCACACGGTCTGGAAGGCGCTCGACCTGCCGCTGCATCCCGGCGCGGCGCGCTACTACCGCGAGCGCCGATACGTTCCCGACTAGACATCTCCTAATCTAAGGCGTGTTCCGTGACAAATGAAGCAAGTTTTCGATCCATGAGCCTTAGGGACTGTCTTAGGCGTCGGTCGTGCCGAATGCCTTGATGAACGTTCCGTCCTTCGACAACTTGACGATCCGGTTGTTGCCGTTTGAGCCGTGCCCGTCCACGACGAAGATATCGCCGTTGGGATCGGTGATGACGTCGCTTGGAGCGTTGAAGTGAGAGGCGTCGCTCCCCGGGACTCCGGCCTCGCCCAGCGTCATCAGCAGCCTGCCCTGGGGTGAAAACGTGAAGACCTGATGTCCGACCGGCTTTGCGGGCCCGGGCGCGCCAGGCGTCTGCTGCCCGTTTCCCGCTTCGGTGACCCAGACGTTGCCGTCCCGATCGATGTGGATTCCGTGGGGCCAGGAGAACATGCGGCTGGCGAACTGGGCGACCACGTTGCCTTGCGGATCGAACCTCAGGATCGGGTTCAGGTCCGAGTTGTCGCAATAGGTCTGCAGCCCGTCGACCGGGCGATACGGATTGGGTCCACTCTGAGTGTGAACGTCAGTTTGAAGGTTCATCGCCATCGCTGTTACAGCGCCCAGCCATAGCGTGACTGCGGTTCGCCATTTCATCGACATCTGGATGCTCCTCGTCTCTCAAAGGCCACCGAATCTCCGATGGCCTGGTACCTCACTCAGTCTCCGTAATGTCTCACAGGTGAGCCGAGCCTTGAAGCGAATTCACGCCGTGCCATGGTGTCCATGTGTTCCATGTGCTTGAAGCCCATGTCCACCGCTCTCTTGATGGTCTGGGTGTGCGGTGCCGCTACAATGCTGTGGTGGATTTCGCAGGCGAGCTGGATGCCGTTCTGGCATTTCTGGAACAGCACGGGTTTCGGGCCGCCGTGATCGGTGGCGTGGCCCTCGCGGTGTACGGCAATCCACGTCTGACGCTCGACCTGGACGTCGTCACCGAGGCATCGGCGCAGGGCACCCTCATCGCCTTCATGGAGGCGCGCGGGTTCGACACGCTGCACCGCTCCGCGGGCTACTCGAACCACCTGCATCCTCGACGGGAGCGAGGGCGCGTGGACTTCATGTACGTCCGCGACCAGACCGCCGATCGGATCTTCGCCGCGACGTCCGCGCTGCCCGGACCGGGAGGGCGAATGATTCCGGTGCCAAAGCCCGAGCACCTGATAGCGATGAAGGTGCAGGCGATGACAGATGCTCCCGAGCGCATCTGGCAGGATCTGGTCGACATCGCCTGGCTGTTGCGCGTCGACGGCGTGAACCGCGACGAGGCCCACGGCTACTTCGTGCGCGCCGGCCTCGAGGAGAAGTGGCGTGAGCTCACCCAGGGCCTTTGATTCGAACGCGCTGGACCTCGCTCGTGACGTACCGACGACGGCCGCTGACGTCGAAGTCCTCAGGCGGCTCCGCAGAGAGACACCGACCTGGTTGTCGCTGTCGGCCGCGGAGCTCGAAGCGCTCGTCCCCGAAGGTGCGCTGCGCCGCAAGCCGGTGATGCGCGCGGACGCGCGGCCGTTCATACTGCCCTAAAACCTCGAGTCGCGTGTGAGATCCGTCGCCCTTTGGAGTCCAGCGGTCCGAGCTTCTTCGCCGGCGATCTGCTTGTGCAGCTCGTCGACACTCGCACTGGCCCAGCTCGAACGTGAGGCGTCAAGTCTCTTAAAACATATGAGCGACTGCCGCCCCCGGCGTCAGCCGCTTCAGGGCAGCGGATCGAGCGTGATGTCAAAGCGCGTGTCCCCGTTGACGATCACGTCCTTACGAACATTCAGGTAGCCGGCGCGACTGAGGAAGACGATGGTGGGGCCATTGAAGACATGTGTGAACCTATAGAATCCGTTCCTGTCGGTGCGCGTAAAGCTGTGTCCGAATTCCCCGCACGCGTCGCAGTAGAGCTCAATGCCGTCGATCGGCACCGCCGCGCACGACAGCGGCATCGTGCATCGAGACGTCAAGCCCGAGAATCTGTTCATCACGACCGACGAACGCGTGAAGATCCTCGACTTCGGCGTCGTCAAACTCACGCGGGCGAACGACGACGATCCGCAGCCAGGCCTCAGCACCGAGACCGACCCTGGCGTTGTTGTCGGCACATCCGCCTACGCGTCGCCGGAGCAGATTCGCGGCGGAATGATCGACCATCGATCGGACCTCTTCAGCCTCGGGACGGTTCTGCACGAGATGCTCCCGGGGCGCCCGGCGTTTGCGCGTGCGACCGCTGCCGAGACGCTGGCGGCCATCGGCTGTCGCAGGTGCGTCTGCTCGATCGGATCGCTGAGGAACGCGATATCGAACCCTACCCGCTGCGACGCCAGCGTCCGAACATCGATTCCTTGGTCGCCCGACGGCGCCTGGGTCGTGATCGGCGGCACGGAGGCTGGTTCTCCGGGCCTCTACAAGATTCCTGCTGGCGGCGGCAAGCCGGTGAAGCTCGTCGACGGGCAGGTGGTGAATCCCATCTGGTCACCAGACGGGAGGATGATTGTCTACAACGGTCCGATCGTCGCGGGGTTGTCCACGCTGCTGGGCGTCCGGCCCGATGGGGTCGCCGTAGCGATGTCGCCGGTGAAGGTCCGTCCAGGCGGACAGCGCTTCCTGCCAGACGGGAAGGGCGTGGTGTATCAATCGGCGCTGCTGGACTTTCACCTTCTCGAGCTCGCAAGCGGATCCACGCGTCAGCTGACGCAGTTCAAATTCACGACACCGCTCATGTCCGGTCGCCGCTTCGATGTAACCCCTGATGGGTCAGCGATCGTATTCGACCGATCGAGCGAGAACTCCGACGTCGTCTTGATCGAGCTGCCCAGGTAAAGGACCTGGTTCTGAACCGTCCAGCCCCGTATCCCTGCGGCGGAACAGTTCTGCTGCCGGGCTGAATACGCATCCCGATCCGGCATCCTGACTCGGACGACGGGAGGATGACTCGCGAGTTGACCTCCAAGCGCGTTTTGGCCGTGCCGCTCAGGTGGCCGCCAGCCCCACCATCGCCATGAACGCGGCGATCGAAAGCAGCGCCAGTGCGCCGATGCCGAAGGCGCGAACCCGTTGACTGCGGACGCGGACTGAGTCACTCAATCGACGCGAAAGGCACACGTCTTCTCATTTCGGTTGCAGGGCCGCCCGCTCGGCCTTCGCGGCCTCGCCGACGAAAAACGCGTAGAAGCGTGCCGCCCGTTCGAGTCCTGGGACGATAGGAAGCATCAGCGGGGTGTCGGCGTTTAACGGAATGACCGTTCTTCCGACCCGCCCGCCGGCGCGTCTCCCCCTGACACAGCGCGGATTGGGTCCCCTCCATGACGCGCCGATGATGGCTCGTCCCGATGGATTGTCAGCCGCGCAGAAAGGCGTTCGGCGGGACGATAGGAAGCATTAGCGGGGTGTCGGCGGTTAACGGAATGACCATTCTCCGACCCGCCCGCGCGTCTCACCCGCCCGCGCGTCTCCCCCTGACAGCGCCTCGAGGGCGACTGGCGAACGCCGCTCAACCAGGCGCGAAGGGCCGGACACAGCGCCATCGTCGCGTATCTGATTTCGGCCGGCGCGCGCGAGTGACGTTGCAGTTGTAGGCCGGGTCTAAAGATAATGCCTTTCGGAAATTCGGCGTCCGCTGAGTCAT
>MEKT01000083.1 GCA_001767435.1 Acidobacteria bacterium RIFCSPLOWO2_02_FULL_65_29
CCGAGAACGCTGCTCTCGGGCGGGCACCTGCGCGGGCGGATCTCGCCCGGTGGCCTCGGGCGCCCAGCGTCCGAGGTGCTCCAGGATGCGCCGCACCACACCCGGATCGTCGATCCGGGCGATGATGCGCATCGGCCCCTTGCACTTGGGACATTCGAGCGGATCGGCTTCGTAGACCTTGCGGATGAGCCGCGCCCAGGCGCATCTTGGAGCGGTAGAGGACGGTGCCCGTTTTCGCGTCGTAGGTCATCTTCTCCAAGGCCATGGGCGCGCGCAGCATGGAGCCGGCGAGCTTCTTTCGCGCCTCCGGGTCCTGCGCATCCACCCGCACCTGGTTGTGGACCGAAAACCCGCTGTAGCGCCAGCCGAGCCGAAAACTCTCCACAAGGAGCGGCTCGGGAACCGCAGGCAGCGGCGCGAACCGCCCGCCGGGCAGAAACGCCCCGTCTGCGGCAAGTACATGCACATGCGGGTTGAAGTTCGCCAGATCCCCGAAGGTTTGCACGAACAGGATCAGGCCGGGGCGGGCGCCGGGTGCCGCCTCGGCGCAGGCATCGACGAGCAAGCGCGCGGCGATGCGGCAAAGCGCGCCGAGCCACGCCCGGCGCCGGCCGATAGAATCGGGCGCAGCAGCCGCGGCAGGGCGAACACGTACTGCCGGTGCGGCACGGGCGCGAGGACGTTTTGCTCGACCCGATCGCCGTACAGAAGCACGCGCTTTGGGTGGCAGCTCGGGAGACCAACTGTTGAGATTACGCGAAGCCAAATAGGAGCTGATTGGACAACTTGATCTAGATCAGACTTGGGCGTAGTGTATTTCGTACGGACTCCCACCCTGGGCGGTTAACGCGCCTTCTTCGTGGTAGTGGCCGAACCTCTAAGCGCAGTCAAAAGGCCATGTTCCGAGCCGATCCCTGGAATCGCAACTTTTCGGCGTCCGGGCCTTTCTAGGACAGAAGGTGCACGAATGGGGAGGGCTATCTAGTGAGGTCACGCAGCGCATGGCCGCACGCCGAGTGTCGCTCGCGTCCGTACGAGCTCGTGTATGCGCACTCAGCGCCGGAAGCACAGGCTCGCCGGCGAGAGATCTTGCGATCCGGCGCCCCACGGTCGCGCTGGGCCAGTCTCGTTGTCTCGATCTTCCTGACGCTTTTGGGCGGCTGCAGCGGCCTGCCGTTCCCCGGCATTTCCGAGGTCGCACCTCCCTCGGCTCGAGAGCGCGACGTGCGGGTAGATCGCGTGCTTGCGGCCGAAGGGCTGAAGTTCCTCGACCAGCGCCGGTACGAGGACGCGTCACGGCATTTCAACGCGGGTCTGAAGTTCGCGCCGACCGATGCGCGGTTGCACTTCCTCAACGGGCTCGCCTATCACCTGCAGTACATGGCGGGCAACGAGGGTGTCCTCGGACTCGCGGTAGCCGGCTACGAGCTGGCACTGATCAACGATCCCGCTCACTATCACGCGGCGCTTCAACTGGGCCGGTTGCAATTCGAGGCCAAGCAGTATGCAGGATCGCTGGAGGCTTTTCGGCGCGCGACCGAAATTGAGGCGCGAAGCGGCGAGGCGTATCTGGGTCTCGCCAGTGCCGCGTACTACGCGCACGACCTGACCCACGCACGTGCCGCTGCAGAATTGGCAGCGTCATTGCTGCCCGGCAGCGCAAACGCATTGCGCGCGTTGGCGATGGCCAACGCTGCCGCCGGCAACCATCAGGCGGCGAAGGACGCCTCGATTCGCTACGCGGCCCTGGAAAGCGTTCCCAGGGCGCGGGCGCGGCTCAACGCGCGGCTCGACCAATGGCGCGACTGGCACGTGGCCGCCGAGTCGAGTAAGAACAAAATTCCTGCTGCGTCCAAGCACCCGTCGCAGCCGAAGCCCTCGGGCGAGATCGAAGGCGCGATTCTCCCGGGCGCCGGCGCAGCCGATGCCGGATCTCAATCCAAGGCCGAATCGGAGGCGCGACCCGCCGGATCGAAGAACCCGGCTCAGAGTCCCCCTGCTGGTAGCGTGCGCAAAGCATGGTTCGAGTGCAATGAACTTGGCAACGGCCCGGCGCTGCCGTCCATCGGCCTGGGAACCGCGCCCCCCGGAATTGCGTCCTACGGCCCGTCCGGAGACGGCGCCAGTATCGAGCCAGTACCCGCACTGCCCAGCCCCTGTCATGGGGCGGGTAATCCCCCCATGGTGGTCCTCGATGTTGCATTCATAAGAACCGAGGATGTCGCTTCATCGAGTTACGGCGTCAACCTGTTGCAAAATCTCACGTTCGTTTTTGGGGTAAACAAGTCGACCGTAGACATTGCGACGCGGAACGATGGCGCCGAAACGCGAGAGGTCGTGGTTACCCGGCGGCGGCAGTCAGGGACAGGCGGTGTTGATGCGCTCATTACCTATTCCCTGAATATCGCGAACGCCACCGACAACCGGTCGGAGGTGCTGGCGAAGCCGTCCCTCGTGGCCCTGGACCGTGTGCCGTCGACATTCTTCTCGGGACGAAACATCACTTTGGGCGTTGCCGGCCAGCTCGCCGGGTCGAGCATCGTCACCGACAGGCCGGTCGGGGTTGGCCTGGCGGTCACGCCCACCTTCATCGATAGCGAGACCGTCGCGCTCGCCATACGGGTACAACGTTCGTTCATCGAGGACGTGAATCTGAACATAAATTTCAACCAGTCGCTTCAAGCGTCGCGCAATGTGGTTTCGGCGAACGTCGTGCTGAAGATGGGACAAACGCTCATCCTCTCGGGCCTCTCGGAGCAGGAGACGCAGCGCTCTTTCGGCGGAGTTCCGGTCCTGAAGGACATTCCCCTGCTGCAATACCTCTTCAGTACGAGGACGACCGAGAACTTTACGAGTTCGGTGCTGGTGCTGATCACCCCGCGGGCTCCGATGATGGATAGCGAAGTGATGTCCAGAACACTGAGCCACATTGATACGCTGCCCGATCCCGAGAAGAGGAAATACCGGCCGTTGATCGAGAAAGCGATGAAAGCGACACCCGGCGGTGTGCCCGACAACATCGAAGGAACGTACCGGCACGCGTACGGAAACACACTTTTCCTCCAGTTCCGCAGTGGCGACCTTTCGTTGCAGCATTGGAGCGTGCCTTCCCGGTTAGACGCGTTTTTCCGGGATCTCAGAGAGATGCTTTATTACTAGACCGCTTCATTCAGGAGGTGGGATATGAAGACGATGCCGTTCGCGCTCAAGAGTTTTCTCGTCGGCACGCTGCTCGCCTTTCTTCCCATTGGCGCACAACGTGCCCTATTACCGGTTAACCTTCGCAGCCCTACATAGGAACTATCCGTTAATTTGAGGGAGGAGATGCACGTCATGAAAGCCATTCTGTATGCGCTCGCAATGGGACTGCTCGCGTTCGCTTCGCAGGCTTCCGCGGAGAACAAGAACTGCGGACATTCGGGACAACGGCCGTGCTTGGTCTTCGAAGACTGGGTTCCGGGCTGCAAGCCGAATCTTCTTGTCAACCGGAAAAATGTGTGCGTACACCCGAGTTGCGGTGCGCACGGTCAGAGCCCGTGCGCGCCATCCGTACGCGTCCCCCCCTGCGACTGGGGCCTCACGCTGGACCTTCAGGGCAAGTGCGTCACGCCCAAGGAAGCCACGGATCCCAAGAGGCTCGAGATGCTGGCCGAGATCGCGCAATGCAAGACCGCTGTCTCGATCCTGCAGGGACGGAAAGTTCCGCCGGGGTTTGAACCCGTGGTTCAGGAACTCCGGAGCAAAGCGGGACAGATTCAGACGAATCTAAAGGCCTACGAAAAGCAGGCCAGGGACTACGCGCAGAAAAACGCGGCGACGTACAAGGAGATCAATCGCGTCGTCATGCTATTGAAGAACGACGCCAATAGACTGGCGGCTTTTCGGAAGCTATTTCATCCAGACGAGATTTGCGCGCCGAAACCGGCTTCCGAGCGAGTCAGGCAGCTCAGGAGTCTCGGGCTTCTCCCCGATCTGAGGCTCATTCGCGCTTCGAACAGCTACAGTGAGCCGCGTCTCGTCCGGGTTGCGGAAGGCGAGCGGCAAAGCCTTTCGCTCATGTTTACCGACGGGCTCGTGCTTGCGTTTATTCCAGTTCAATTCCAAGCCGTAATCGGTTTGGTGATAAATTTTGATTTCGGCGGCAAACCAGTCTCTGGCGGCCCAATAGCTATTCTTTCGGTAGGTGGTGCGGTGCGCGCGGCTTTTGAGCAAATCATTTCGGTCAGATTCTCTGTTGCGCCGCGAGCCGAACTCGCGCATGGATCGGATATCTACGTCGAGTTGGGAGGCGGTGCGGAGATCCCCGGTGTTCCCGTTGAATTCGGCGGCGGCATCGAGGCCACCTGGTCCCCGGGCCATCCGGATCCAATTGGCGGCGCCGTCTCGTTTGAAGGAGGTCTCAGTCTGGCCCCTGTTCACTTAGGAGCTGGTATGGCATGGCACTGGCTGCTACTTCCCAAGTCGTTGGGAGGAGCGCTCTGATCGCACCTTGCCTAGGTTCAGCGATTCCTGGAGGAATGGGTCGTCGGGCAGAGCTTCGGTTCGGCATGGGCAAGCGGAGACGCCCGCGATCGGCCCCGATGCGGCAGCGGGAAGAATCGTGCCTCGGCAAACCGTAGCACTCGAAGGGTGAACGGTGCGGCGGAGCCTGTGCGCTGTCTTCGCCGCGGTCGCAGTGCTTAGCACGGTAGCGTGCACCGGCCTCGCAAGAAACGGTCGAGAGGGCTCGTTGCGCGCGCTCGTCACGAGCTCAGGCACCTATCTTTGCGCGGGAGGCGAACGTATCCAGGTAACGTATTACCGGTTGTCTGACAACAGCCTCGATTTTGTGAAAGTTATCTTTCCCGGAGGCAAAGAGCGCACATTGCCAAATGCCGTGTCTGCGTCTGGGGCCAGGTACACGGACGAACGCGAACTGGTTTGGTGGACGAAGGGGGATACTGCGTTTGTTCAGACTCGCGGTCCGGACGGTAAATGGCACATCAGTTCGAAGGACTGCCGCAGGGTGGCCACTCGGAATGAGCTTCCCCCGGAATTTCGTCTTCCAGCGGTAAGCGGATAGGATAGACGAAACGGGAGGACGAAGATGTTCAGAATACCGAAGCAAGAGTACACCGCCGAATTCAATGAACTGGCGGTCAAGCGTGTGCGGGACGGACAGGGCATCAGGTCCGTGGCCCGTGAACTGGGGCTGGTGGAGCAGACGCTGCGCAACTGGGTGAAGGCGGCCAAGAAGGGCAAGCTCAATCCCCCCTGGGGGCAAGGCGGTCACGCCGGAGCAGATGGAGCTCTCGCGCGTGCGTGCCGAGAACGCGCGGCTGAGAATGGAGAATGAGATTCTAAAAAAGGCGACGGCGTACTTCGCCAAGGATGCACTATGAAGTACGCCTGGATCGATGCGCACAGGAGGGCGTATCCGCTGCCGGTGATGTGCGAGACGCTCGCGGTCAGTATCAGCGGGCTACCGCGCCTGGAGGCGCGGCGGCAGCCCGAAGCGTAAGCGGCTGTCCTCCTATCAGATCGGCGGTCGCTTGCGGGCCGCTCTTGTACGGCACGTGCACGATTTGCGTGCCGGTCGTGGCCTTGAAAAGCTCCCCGGCTAGATGCGGCGTGGAACCGTTGCCGATGGATGCATACAACAGTTTGCCTGGATTCTTTTTCGCGTAGCCGTTCAGTTCCCGCACCGATTTGACTGGAAAGCGACAGCGTCACCACCAGCAGGTGGTGCAAAAAGTGCGTTTGGGCCACCAGCTGCAAATCCTCGTTTGAGGGCTCCAGAACCATGAACACAACCTGTTCACCTGGAATCCGAACCGCTGGAAATGGGATATGGATGACGAACTCGCAGCGTTCGAGGCACGCGGGTTCTTTGATCGTCGCTGGAGTTGCGGCCGAACCAAGCGCATTGAAGTCGGGGGACATGGGTTGCGCGGCTATTAAGAGGACCGGCTAGATGGAAGATCCGCCCACCCTCGAGTGCAAACCCAACGGCCCCTATCTGGTCAAGGACCTCGTGCGCCTCGCAAATCCGAGCGGCGAGCCGATTCCCTGCAAGCCCGTCATGGCCCTGTGCCGCTGCGGCGGGTCGGCGAACAAGCCGTTCTGCGACGGCACGCACAAGAAGAACGGTTTCTCCGGAACCAGGTTCGCCGACGGAAGCGCCGACCGGCGCGACGCGTACCGGGGCAAGAAAATCACGATTCTCGACAATCGCGCAATCTGTGCCCACGCGGGACGCTGCACGGACGGTCTTGCTGCGGTCTTCAAATACGGAAGCGAGCCCTGGATCGACCCGGACGGCGCCGGGATCGAAGCGATCATCGAGACGATCCAGAAGTGTCCGTCCGGCGCGCTGAGTTACAAGCTGGACGACGTCGAGCCGCGCCACCCCGCCCGCGAGCCTGCAATCGCGGTCACGAAGGACGGGCCGTACGAAATCGCGGGCGTCCGCCTGACCGGCGAATCCTGGGGCGATGGGGCCTCGGCCGGGCACTACACGCTGTGCCGCTGCGGCGGCTCGAAGAACAAGCCGTTCTGCGACGGCACGCACTGGAGCATCGGCTTCAGCGACGACAAGAAATAACGCGCTGCCCGTTCCCGGGGACGTTGCCGAAACAGGCAATTGGACGCTTCCATAACCGGCAATCGGACGGCGCCCAAATAGGAATTTGGCC
>MEKT01000084.1 GCA_001767435.1 Acidobacteria bacterium RIFCSPLOWO2_02_FULL_65_29
GAGAGCGTGAGCGTCACGATTCCCGGCACGCTGGCGGCCGGCACCTACTACCTCGGCGCCATTGCCGACTACAGCAATGCCATTGCCGAGACGAATGAAACGAACAACCCGTCCAACGCCGTCGCGCTGACGGTGACTTCGGACCTGCCTGATCTCGATGCCCGGAATGGCGACCCTGATTATGCGGCGACGCTGGACGCCTCTTCGGTGGCGCAGGGCGCAAGCGTCACGCTCACCTACCGTGTCAGCAATTGGGGTCCAGGCGCGGCCGGATCGTCCACCTCTGGCATCTATCGTTCGAGCGACGCCACGATCACGACCGGGGACACCCTGCTGACCACTGACGCCGTGGGGGCGCTTGGGGCACTCGTCGGTTCCTGGGAGTCGGCGACCTTCTCGACCAGCGGCTGGGCGCCGGGGACCTACTACATTGGCGCGGTCGCCGACTACAACAACGCCATTGCCGAGACGAATGAAACGAACAACCCGTCGAACGGCGTCGCGCTAACGGTGACTTCGGCGCAGCCCACGTATTCGATCACGCCGGCCTCGACGACGCTGACGGAAGACAACACCTCGATCACCTTCACGGTGACGCGCTCGGGCAGCTTCCCGGCCGAGACGCTCTACGTGAGCACGCTGCTCGACACCGCCAGCGCGCCGGGCGACTATGACGGGCTCGTCGCCCAGCCGCTGGTCGTTTTCGCCGCGGGCGACACGACGAAGACCTTCACGGTCGGCATCAATGAGGACACGGCGCCCGAAGGCGCCACGCCCGAGCACTTCCGGGTGATGATCGCCAAGAACCAAGACGACACGTCAGGCCAGGCGCTCGACACCTCCGATGTGTACATCCAGGACGACGATTCGGTGAGTACTTGGTCTTTCGATGCCAGCAACAAGTCTGTGCTCGAAAATCAAGGGAGTGTGACGTTCACTCTCACGCGATCAAACCCGGTCGGGCAGGAGACCGTCTATATCAGCACGGTGCAGAACTGGAATGGCAGCGGCGTCTACAATCAGAGCGATTACACCCCGAAGCTCAGTGAAAACCTGACGTTCCTTGACGGCCAAGCTCAGCGAACCGTGACGATCAATATCACGGACGATCAAGTACCGGAGAACAGCGAAACGTTTGGATTGATCGTTCAGTCCAGCCCGAACGCCTTGGTGAGTAGTTTCCTAACCTCGGCATCCTTTACGATCACTAACGACGACCCGACGCAACCACCCATAGGTGCCTTACAGACGGCGGCGCAGATCTTTAATGAGCCGGGCAATAACAAACTTCTGTTCATGGCCAACTTGGCGAACGCGGCGTATGGGCCCAGCGCGTCCTTTACCAAGGTCGATGGTGAGTTACAAATGCTAAACGCCAACGACCTCGGGGCGACAGCGATAAGTCTGACGAATGGAATGTACGTACGCGACGAAGCAGCCGCCCTCGTTGGCCGCTCTGCAGACGCTCTATTCATAGCGTTTAGAGGTACCGATCAGGGAATGGACTGGGTATACAACTTTGGGCTTATGGACGCCCATTATTCCTTGTTCGCCCCCCTTCTAAGCGCGTTGAATAGCTACCTGCGGAATGACAGCACAATTCACACGGTATACGTTACGGGGCACAGCCTCGGAGGCGCTATGACCGTGGCCTTCATGGATGATCCGTCAACACTGTATCCCGATTTGTTCGGCCGACCTACTGAAGCTGTTACGTTCGCGAGCCCCGGCTACGAGGATTCTTTTGGCGCAGTCCGGGGCACAATTGTCAATCTAGGCGTTGAAAGCGATCCTGTCTGGAACGCTTCATTTTTGCCGGGAAGATATGCGCCCGGAGATACAAACGTTTTGCATGGAGATCTTCACGGCGATCTATCCATCACGGAACTCGAATCACACGCGATGGGATTGTATCTCAGCTATACAGAACTCCTGCAGACGTCTGGGATCGACGTCGCTCAACTGCGTTCGTTCGATGGGTTTGATTACGACTCCTTCGTAGCCGACGTTTTAGTAGCGTACGACGGTACCGTGTTCTCCGCCGGTGCTGGGCCCGACACATTGAACGACACCGCTGGCCGGGATATTTTGCTTGGTGGTTTTGGTGAAGATCACCTTCACGCTGGTAGGCTTGTGGCCGGTGTGGGGATGATGGGCGACGGTACCGAGGATATCCTCTACGGCGGTCCGGCGAATGACACATATCACTTCTATGCCGATAGCGGCAACGACACCATATTTGACAGCAGCGGTACCAATGACGTGATTCTCTTAGACGCTGGAGTGATGCCTAAATCGGTCACGCAACACGGATCTGACGTCTCGATTCTTTACGGCAGTGGTGCAGCGCAGATCACGATTTCCGATTATGACGCGCACCCAGTAGAGAGCTTGCAATGGAATGGCACGACATCCTCTATTGACGCCTTACTCGATTCGCTTGACCAACAGGCGGATTTGAATGCTGCCAGCGCTACTGCGCAAGCGCCGGGCTCGAGCTTCAATGCCTCCGCGATCATCGGCTTTGCTGTCGACGCGAGCCTTCTCACCCAAACGGCCCAGTTCCTAAGTTCCTTCAATCCCTTTGGTAATGATGCTTTGGCAAGCATTCCAAGCTCGGGCGATCTCTCCGCCGCAGCCGCGAGCGACGGTATTGACGGAATGACGCAGGCGATCGTGGGCTTCCGTGATCTGATTGGAACCGAGATGGGTGATCGTCTAATTGGCGACACACAAGGCAACATCCTCGATGGCGGCGGCGGAGCCGATTACATTGAGGGAGGAGATGGAAACGATGTGCTGATCGGTGCTGCGGGCGACGACCAGGTCCAAGGCGGCGGTGGCGACGACATCATCGTAGGCGGGTCCGGCCCCGGCAACGATACCTATGACGGCGGCGACGGCATTGACACGGCGGTCTTCAGCGACAACCTCTCTGCCTATACGATCGGCACCGCAGGAGCCACCGTCTCCGGTCCCGAGGGCAACGATACGCTCAGCAACATCGAGCGCCTGAAATTCTCCGACCGGTCGCTGGCGTTTGACATGACTGTGAGCGAGGCCGGGGGCAAGACCGCGCTGCTGCTGGGCGCCTGCCTGGGCGCAGACGGCCTGGGCGACAAGGTCATCGTGGGTGCGGTTCTCGATTATTTCGATGGCGACTATACGCTCACTGACGCGGCGACAGTATTAGTCGATGCCGGCATTGTCGCGCAGCTTGCCGGGGGCGCGGACAATCAGCACTTCGTAGACTGGATGGCCCTGAATGTGGTGGATGCCTTGCCCGATGCCGCGACCGAGGCGACGCTGATTTCCTATATCACCAGCGGGCAGTATACGCAGGCGACTTTTCTGGCGACGGTGGCTGGGCATTCGCTCAATCAGAATCACATCGGGCTGGTGGGCTTGCAGGACAACGGGATGGAGTTCGTTTGACGATAATCCAGTGATCGAACCTGTCGTAGTAGCCACGGCCACTCGCGCGCGGGAGTCCTACCGGGCCTGAGAAAAAAGCTTCTAGTTTTGCAGACAGCCATTATCGTCGGCGTATCATGCCGTCATAGGCGGAACGGCCATCTGAAAAATGTGGGGAGGACATATGGCGACGGTAACTGTCTATCGTGCGGGAAATATGCTCAATCCCGTGATTTGGTATGGAACACTCACGAGCTACTCTAGTTCCCATATTACGATTTCGGCTTACCCCTACGTCGGCACGTATTACGGGTCCTTCACATTCACCCCTACTAGCCTGGCCGGCGGGACGGCTACGGGATACACGCAGAGCTACTTGGGATCTCTGGACTATACCGTGACCGGGGTGAATGCTGACGCTCTTACGGTTTACAACTATGTGCAATCCGGTGATGCCGTCGGGGTGCAGCAGTACGTGTTGCAGTACAACGACATCATCCAAGGCTCCGCATTCGCTGATGCTCTACGCGGTTGGAACGGAAATGACACGATCATCGGAGGCGGAGGGTCTGATACGCTGCTTGGCGATCCAGGGAACGATGTCGCGTACGGGGAAGCCGGAAATGACGTATTACAGGGCGGGACGGGCGACGACATTCTTTACGGTGGGACCGGTTCCGACTCACTCTATGGAGAAGACGGTAACGACTGGCTCTTCGGAGGCGAGGATAACGACACTTTATTCGGCGGGCAGGGCAATGATGCCCTCATAGGCGGCGCCGGCAACGACATCCTCGACGGCGGCACAGGCATCGACATTGCTTTCCTTGACGGCAACCGTGTGGACAATACGGTCGGGGCTGCGGGGACCAATGTCGTTGGCCCCGATGGCACCGACATGCTCAGCAACATCGAGCGCCTGAAATTCTCCGACAAGTCCCTGGCCTTAGACATGGGGGTGAGCGAAGCCGGGGGCAAGACCGCGCTCTTGCTGGGCGCCTGTCTGGGCGCAAACGGCCTGAGCAACAAGGCCATCGTGGGTGCGATGCTGGGTTATTTCGACGGCGGCTATACGCTCACTGATGCGGCCACGGCATTAGTCGATGCGGGGATTGTCGCGCAGCTTGCCGGGGGTGCGGACAACAAGCACTTCGTGGACTGGATGTATCTGAATGTGGTCGATGCCTTGCCCGATGCCTCAACCGAGGCGGTACTGATCGACTTTATCACCAGCGGGCAGTTTACCCAGGGCACTTTTCTGGCGACGGTGGCCGCGCTTCCGCTCAATCAGGATCACATCGGGCTGGTGGGCTTGCAGGACAACGGGATGGAGTTTTTTTAACGGCTTTACCCCCGCAGTTTATTGCGCAGGGCCCGCATGTCACGGCTGCTACTGCTATTCTCCCTGAATAGCTCGACTTGATGTTTCCCGGCGCGGGCTTGACGACTCGCAGGCCGTTTGCCTTCATTGCTTCGACGTGGACGTTGCAGGAATTCGCATTGACAGGACTTCTACGATAGGCACGTCAAGTCGGCATTCTATGGATTCCCGATCCCCGATTGAAGCATTCGAGGACAAGCTTGTCGGGAATGACACTCACGAACATGTGGCAAGCAGCGAAAACCTAAGCGAGTTCCTGATCTGAGTCAAAGAACGGGCATCTACGCTCGACAAGCGTGATCGTGCAGTGATATATATCGACGGGCACACGAGAGAGGCAGGGAGATGAGCGGCACGGAATTTTCCGGGATATTGCGGGGGGTTCGTATCCTCGATTGCACGCGCAACATCGCCGGACCCGTGGCGACGATGCTCGCGGCGGAGATGGGCGCCCAGGTCATCAAGGTCGAGCCGCCGGGCGGCGACGAGATGCGACAGTGGCCGCCGTTCGTCGATGGGGAAAGCGTCTACTTCGTGAGTTGCAACCGCGGCAAGCGCAGCATCGCCATCGATCTCAAAACGGATGAAGGCAAGAGTTTGTTCCATCGGCTGCTCGCGACGGCGGAGGTCATGGTTGAGAATTACCGCCCCGGCACGCTGGAAAAGATGGGGCTCGGTTGGAGCAACCTTCACGATGCTCATCCCAAGCTGGTATGGGTTTCAGTGACGGGGTACGGAAGGAGCGGCCCTCGCGCGAGCGCACCCGCTTACGACTCGATGATCCAGGCTTACACCGGAATCATGGGGATCACCGGCGAGCAGGGCCGCGCGCCGGTGCGCAGCGGGGGCTCGCCCATCGACATCGCGACGGCGTATCTCGCCTGGGGCGCGATCATGACCGGGATTCACACCGTGGCGAAAACCGGGCGCGGCATTCTGCTCGAGGTTTCGCTGATGGAATCCGCCCTTGGATTCATGCACGCCTACCTGCAGGCGGCATTGGCGGGGCTGCCCCCGCCCGGGCGCATGGGCTCGGAGACATTGGGAATATATCCGATGGGCGCGTTCGCGACGCAGAACGGCGAATACTGCCTCGTGCAGGTGAGCAACGAACATCAGTGGCAACGGTTCTGCAAGCTCCTCGGCGCGGCCGAGCTGGCAAGCGACGCGCGTTTCGCGAACAATCCGCTGCGCGTGAAAAACCGCGACGCGCTGCGCCCGCTCATCCAGAATTACCTCGATGCGCGCACCGCGCAGGAGTGGGAGAAGCTCTGCCTTGCGGCCGGCGTGCCCGTGAGTCACGTGCGCGGGCTGGATGACGTCGTGCGGGACGAGCAGGTCAACGCGAGAAACATGGTGAAGCCCACACGCCTTCCAAACGGGCGCGAGATTCCCACGTGGGGGGTGCCGGTGAAAGTGAATGAGCAGGTCGGATCCGCCACCCTCGGTGTGCCGGGGATCGACCAGCATCGCGGCGAGATCCTCGCGGAGCTCGATCGCATCGAGGCAGGGACGAAGAAATACTGAACGTCGTGGAATTGCCTGACGCCGTTCAGCCCTCACCCCCGCCCCTCTCCCGGAGGGCGAGGGGAGTTTTGTGGTGCACATGGGTTGTCACCCATTTGCACGAAGCTCAATAGGAAGGATCATGGACTTTGAACTGACGGCGGAAGAGCGGGCGCTCGCGGAGACGGTCAAGGATTTCGTGGACAACCGCGTCGAGCCGCGGATGGTCGAGATCGAGGCCACGAACCAGATCCCGGACGAGATTTTCGCGGAAGCTTCCACCCTCGGGCTGTTCGGCATCAGCATTCCCGAGGAGTATGGGGGCAGCGGGCTCAGCCGCTTTTCGCGCGCGCTCGTGCACCAGATGC
>MEKT01000085.1 GCA_001767435.1 Acidobacteria bacterium RIFCSPLOWO2_02_FULL_65_29
CCGCGCAACATCAGCGGCAGGAACGGCCAGGAGAGGGCGAAACCCATGCTGCATAGCAGGTTGGCAATTGGCAGCACCTTAAGATTGTGTCGCCAGTACGGGAACTGCTGCGACTCCTTGGTATCGGTAGTGCCTGCGGCGGGGCGCGCGATCATGTCAGCAGTCGTTCACGCGAACCTAACGAGTCAGTCGTGTCCGTGACGCCACATTGGTGGTCGCCTTGTGGAGTCCGGTGCGAGTGCAGGTCAACGCGGCACGCAGAAAAAACGCCGCGAGCGGGTGAATCTGCATAATGTCTTCATCGTGAACGATGCCCGAGCTTAGCACGTAAGATCGGTGCGTTAGCAGACGCGATGGGTCACCCGCGCCGGCTGGCGGAGGCCGGCCCGGTGCTGCGCAGCAAGTTCAAGCGCGCCTTGAGCAGGCGCTATGCGCCGAAGCAGAAAAACAACATACTCCGGTATTGCGATGCCCCGCGCGCACTGGATGAGATGCCAGTAAATGCCTCCATGGATCTGCTGGCCGTTTGACAGCGGTCCTTTGGACTATCTCAATATCGACAGAAGGAGGAGACATGACACGTAGCTCAGCGCTTCTCAAACCGCTTGTCGGAGGGGCGTTCGCGGTGTTGGCATGCCAGGCACCGGCCGCCGCTCCCGCCTGGGTGCCCGATCGTAACATCAAGCTCATCATCCCCACGGCAGCAGGCAGCGGAAGCGATAGAACAGGGCGTCTCATCCAGAACCTTATGCAGGACAAGAATTTAGTCGATAAACCGGTGACGGTGATGAACAAGCCAGGCGGTGGCGGAGCCATCGGTCTCGCATATCTCATTCAGTATGCCGGTAGCGGCCATCATTTTCTTGTAACTTCGCCGACGCTGCTTACGAATCACATCACGGGCAAGACATCGGTCACCTATCGGGATCTGACGCCCCTCGCGGTGATCGGCACCGATTATGTTGCGTTCTCGGTGCGAGCGGATTCCCCGCTCAAGACCGGCGCCGATCTGGTGGCGAAGCTCAATCAGGACAGCACAAGCGTCACGTTCGCGCTCGCTAATGCGCTGGGCAACCACAACCATATCGCTATCGGTGATGTGGCCCGTGCCGTAGGCGCGGATATCAAGAATCTGAAAGTGGTCGTCTTCAACAGCTCCGGCCAGGTCACCACCAGTCTGCTGGGCGGTCATGTCGACGTTATCGCGTCGCCGGCCTCCCAGGTGGCGCAGCATGCCGATAGCGGCAAGGTGCGCATAATCGCCGTATCTTCCGGGCAGCGATTAAGCGGCGCGCTCTCGTCCATTCCGACGTGGAAAGAGCAAGGTGTCCCTGCCGTATCCGCGAACTGGCGCAACGTGGTGGGGCCTAAAGGCATGAGCGACGTTCAGATCCAGTATTGGGACGGTGTTTTTGCGAAACTCATGCAGCAGACAGAGTGGAAAAAGGCTATGGAATCGTCGCTGACTGAACCCATCTACCTGAACAGTGCGGACACGCGCAAGTTGATGGACACTTTATACGCGGAACTTACCGTTACGCTACGCGCCCTGGGCTTGGCGAAGTGATGCCGATGGCTCGGGTAGGATGCGCTGCTATCGAGCACCCTGACCGCGAGGCGGCCTCAATCCTTACTGAGGAGTTCCGGCCCGTTGGCGGTGACCAGGAACTGGTCGCCGTGGATCGAGGCCGCGCCGGTTTCCGATCGAATCAGCATGGGATGAATGACCATATACGCTCCTTCCGGGATGGGAGTGGTGTCCTCCTCCGCAACGTCGAATCCCTCGGCAATGGTCATGCCCAACCCATGACCGTATCGCACTCCGGAGTAATCAAAGCCGCGCCGCCGGACCTCAGCCACTCCGGCACGAAAGAGCGCTTGGCCGGTGATCCCGGGTTTCACCATGGATAGCATCTTGTCATGGGCAGCCCTGGCAGCATCATGCATCTGCTGCTTCTCTGCGCTGACTTTTCCCAGCAACTCGGTGCGGCACACCTGGCCGAAGTAGCCGTGGTACCGTGCATTGACCTCCAGCGCGACCGCATCACCCTCTTTGAAGACAAGGTCGGTACGCTTGTGACCCCAGAGCCACGGAACGCCCGCGCCCATGAACAGAACCATGTCTTCGGCACCGGCCATGTAAGCGGTATGCTCGCCTATAGCCACCGCTTCGGCCTGGCCCACACCGGGTCTGGCTGCCTCCAGAAACGCATCCATCGCCAACTTGGAAATCTGCGCGGCCTTCCGGATGAACGGCTCTTCCGCCTTGCTCCGCACGATCTGTGACTCGTACACCAGGCCGGTCACGTCTACCAACTCCGTGCCCTCCAACTTCCGGCGCAATCCCTCGAGTAATGCGGCCGGCATGTAGCGCATGCCATCGATCCCGACTCTGCCGCCGCGAACACCGCTCTCCGATAAAGCCTCGGCAAAATCCCTCAGCCAGTCAGGGCGCAACTCGTCCGTCACGTGCCCCTTCACCGCAAACGGGGAGAGGAGCCCGGCCCATGTGAACTGGCAGCCCGAGAAGTGGGGACCGATACACAGGACAGGCTCCCCCGTGGATGGGATTACCACTGCGGAGGGATTGCCTGCAGCGAGATTGAAAAAGTTCGTGAGGTAGCGCACCGTCGCTCCCCCGCGACGAGTAAGAGGGACCCCTGTGTCGTACACCACAAGAGCATCAAGTCGCCGCTCCTCCATCAGGCGTCGGATCCGATTGATCCGCTGCGCCAGTTCAGTACCACTGAAATCCGCTTTCTCAGGCTCTCTAGTCATCGCTCCCTCCCTCGGCAGCTTTATGGATGCACTGGCCGCTAGCCTAGCAAGGGCGTGCCGGCCTTGAAGCGGGACTCCATGAGTTTGGCCAAGGCCAACTTCTGTACGCGTTCAGTAGACTCGCCATGCCCCATGGTAAGGGCGTCCCGCAAGTACTTCTGGATAGGCATCTCCCTCATCACGCCATAGCCGCCAAAAATACGCAGAGCGGTGAGGCAGATCTTCTGGGAAGCTTCGGTGCAGAAGATGTGGGTGGCCCGGCTGAGCGCTCGGTCAGCCCCCTTCTGCGCATCCGCCCAGGCAGCGCGCCACAACAGGGATCTGCCCGCCTCAAGCAGTGTGTAGCACTCCGCCAGGTCCTGAGCCACCGACTGGTGCTGAATGATCGTCTTGCCTCCCTGACGCCGTCCTCCGGCGTAGGTCACCGCCGCGTCCAGCGCAGCACGGGCAACGGCCATCTGGTGCGCCGGCACCTCGATCATGCGGCCGCCGCGCGCCACCCCGGGATTCAGGTACCCTTCCTTACCCCCCAGCAGATTTTCCACCGGCACCTCAACGTTATCCAGGATGATCTCCGCCTGGGGATACGCGCGCCAGCCTATTTTGTCGTGGATAGCGCCGATACTGAGACCCGGTGTGTCCCGCGGGATGATCACGTAGCTGACTCCCTTGGACACGGGCGCTGAAGGATCGGTGCGCACGCGAAAAATGTACAGCGAAGCCGTGGGCCCGTGAGAGATGAAGTGCTTCCTGCCATTGATCACATAGCGGTCGCCTTTGCGCTTGGCGCTGGTCATGATGCCCTCACCCGGCGGAGCGTCATAGTACCCGGTGTCTTTGTCAGCGCCCGCTCCGGGCTCGGTGCCCGGCGTAGCCAGCAGGTAGGTGTCATTGTCCCGGATCAGCGGAAGGAATCGTTCCTTCTGCTCCTCGGTGCCGCCGGCGATGATGTAGCGGCAGGCAGTCCAGTTCTTGGAGAAGATCTTGGAGCAACTCACATCGACATAGGCCAGCTCATCGATGACGATCAACTGGGTGATGGCGTCGGCGCCGATGCCGCCCCATTCCGGAGGAAGCGTCAGAGTCCGCAGCCCCAGCTTGGACCCCTTTTTCACCAGCTCCCAGGGGAAGTTCTCCTTGGCACTGGCCAGGTCCAGGCTCATCGCGATGGGCTGAACCTCGTTGCGCGCAAACTCGCATGCCAGGCTCTGAATAGCCCTCTGTTCCTCGGTAAGCTCAAAATTCATTTTGTTTTCTTCTCTGAATGACGGGGTTCTTGCCGCCTCTGACAGGGAGCGGCGTCCATCCCCATTTATCTATCGCATCGCTGCTCCGCGTCCCGGTTAACCGACTTATTTTTCCCTCCCTCAAGGCACGCGCCACGGAAAAACTACCCTATTTGCCAGGCGATGCCATTCTTCTGTTGCCGGTTTTGCATTAGGAGTTTGTCGGGGTAAAGTCCGGCAGACTCCTAGTCACTCGGGTTTGATGCCAGCGAGCTTGACGACCTTCCCGATGCGCTCAAAGTCCGCGCGGAAGAAGTTTTAGCAAAGCGGTCGCTATTGGCTCGATAGGCGCCCGTCGTGAGGTCTGATCGGTCACAGGTTGCCCATCGAGCATCGAGCCGGGAACAGGCAACTGAACGATCGTAAGGCCTTGGGCCGACGCAATGGCTTCGACCATCTGGCGAGTCCGAGTGGTGTGAGTTGCAAAGAGATGCGTGAACTTTACACCGCTGAACGTAGGCGCCAACAAATCTGCTCGCTGGCGACCCGTTGCGCTCAACGGTATCGTTGGCTGCGAATTATCGGACTCAGCGTGCCGTACGATGAAAATCGAAACAGGCTGCGTCTGAGCAAGCGATTGATCGACTGCCCAGAACTGCGCTGCGATGACGACAAGCGCTGTAAGCAAGTGGTTGCGGCAATTGTTCATTCACGCCCCCCAATCTGCGCGTCTATTATGCTCGCTTACGCCAAGGACCGCAGATTTGCGTGTCATCGCCCACGGGGGCTCCCGAGCATGCTTTAGCATGGCCGCGTGGTGGTTTTCTTGGAGTCCGGAGAATCGGGTTTGCCAACCACGAAACTCTGAAATGATCAGCTCCCAGAATGCAGTCACAGGGGATAGCGCCGTCGTAACGAGTTGCGTAATGAGCCTTGCTTGAACTCTGCTCGCCCCTTATTGGGGCTGGATGCCGGCTTCGCGCGTCACTTTCATCCACCTGGCGATTTCGGATTTCGTGAACGCGTCGTGCTCCTCGGGCGTGCTGCCGACCCGCACCGCGCCCAGGCTGGCCAGTCTGTTGTTGACTGCCGGATCGGCAAGTGCCTCCACGAGCGCACTGCGCACGCGCTCGATGATGGGGCGCGGCGTCCCCGCCGGCGCGAGCAGACCGAAATTGCTCGAAAGTACGAAACCGGGCAATCCCGATTCTACGAACGTGGGAACGTCCGGCGCTGATGGCGAGCGGGTCTTCCCCCCCTGCGCAATCATGCGCAGCTTGCCTTCGCGCGTTTGCTGAATCAGCCCCGGCATGGCGGCGAACAGCAACTGCACGTGGCCCGCCATCAGTTCCACGAGTGCGGGGCCGGCTCCCTTGTACGGCACGTGCACCATCTTGATCCCGGCCACGGAGCTGAACCACTCGGCGGCGAGGTGGCCGAGCGCGCCGCGGCCCGGGCTGGAATAGTTGAGCTCGCCCGGCCGCGCCTTCGCGAGCGCGATGAGTTCCTTTACGTTCTTCACCGGCAAGGCGGGGTGCACGACCAACGCTGACGGGACCTCCGCGAGGATCGAGATCGAGGCGAAGTCCTTGATCGAGTCGTAGGGGAGTTTCCTGAGCATGGCCGGATTCATGACATAACTGCCTGAAACCATCAGGAGCGTATAACCGTCCGGCGGCGATTTCGCCGCCATTTCGGTGCCGATGGTACTGCCCGCACCGCCGCGGTTGTCGACGAGGATCTGCTGGCCCAGGATTTCGCCCATCCTGGGGGCGATACTGCGCGCGACGATATCAACGGGGCCGCCCGGCGCAAACGGCACCACCAGCCTGACAGGTTTGCGCGGGTAGTCGGATGACGGAGCGGACTGCGCGTGGACAGCACCAGGCGTCAGTACGAAACCAAGGGCCGAAACAAGAACACCGAACAGCCGCAACAAGGCACGCTCCGCCAGGCTTTTTTCGATGATGTGGAACGAGGCTCCTGGCACGAACGTCCGGGCAAAGAAAAGGCGATGAGTCGTCATTTTCAAATACATGGTTAACCTTTCGGTTCCGGTGATGAGCTGCCCATTTCAACCGGCTGCAGGGTGCGACGTGCCTCGCATGTACGCGCACAGGAACGAGGGATTAACGTAGCATACCTCGGTCGCCATCTCGGTGCCGAACACTTTGACCATCGAGAGCCCGAGGCGTCGACGATTCGCGGATTGATCTCGTGGAGAACCTCGTGGAGGACCTCGGAGTGAAACTCGATTTCCCACTCCTCGAAACGTCGAGTCTGACCCCCAGGGATTCATTTTCTCTTTCCTTTGCGAACCTTTGCGCCCTTCGCGTTCCCGCTTTTGATTTTCACACTTCGCCGATTCCCTCCAGCTCGGCATGCACCTCAAGCCAACGGTGCTCGGCCTCGTCGATCAGCCGCGTCAGCTCCTGCTGGCGCAGTACCAGGCCCTTGAGCTGGTCGATGT
>MEKT01000086.1 GCA_001767435.1 Acidobacteria bacterium RIFCSPLOWO2_02_FULL_65_29
CTATATCGGCGACATGCGGGTCAACGACGTCATCGCGGGATTTCCGACGCCGCTCTTCCTCACGCTGACCGGCGTGACGCTGCTCTTCTCGCTCGCCCAGTGCAATGGCACGCTCGACAAGCTCGCGCACCACGCCGTGCGGAGCTGCCGCGGGAACCGCGGCGTCGTGCCCATCATGTTCTTCCTCCTCGCGTCCGCGCTCGCGTCGATGGGCCCGGGCAACATCGCCACGGCGGCGCTGGTGGCCCCGATGGCCATGACGACCGCCGCGCGCTTCGCCATCCCCGGGTTTCTCATGGCGATCATGGTGGGCAACGGCGCCAACTCGGGCTCGTTATCGCCGTTTGCGCCGACGGGAATCATCGTGAACGGCCTCATGACGCGCATCGGCATGCCGGGCCACGAGGTGTCGACCTATCTCTCGAACCTGGCGGCGCACGCCGCGGTCGCGTTCGCCGGCTACTTCCTCTTCGGCGGGTTGAAGCTCTTCGGCGGGCGCGCGGACGCGGGCGCCGCGGCCGCCGCCACAGGCGGATCGGGTGAAGGCGGGTTCGAGCCCAAGCATTGGCTCACGCTCGCGGTGATCGCCGCGCTCATCGGGAGCGTCATCGTGTTCGAGGTCAACGTCGGCTTTGGCGCTTTCCTCGCCTCCGTGTTCCTGGTCCTCACACGGGCGGCCGACGATGGGGAGGCGATCAAGCGGATGCCGTGGAGAGTCATCGTCATGGTGTGCGGCGTGACGGTGCTGATCTCGATTCTGGAGAAGGCCGAAGGCATCGACCTGCTGGTCTCGATGATCTCCAGAATCTCGACGGCGGGCACCGTGACGGCGGTGGTCGCGTTCATCACGGGCATCATCTCGGTTTACAGCAGCACATCTGGTGTGGTGCTGCCGGCGTTCCTGCCGATGGTACCGGGGCTGGCTCAGCAGTTGGGCGCCGACGCGCTCGGAATCGCGAATTCGATGAACGTCGGCGGGCACCTGGTCGACGTCTCGCCGCTCTCGACGATAGGCGCGCTGTGCATCGCGGGCGCGCCGGTCGACGACAGCCGGAACCTTTTCAACAAGCTCCTCGCCTGGGGCCTGTCCATGGCCGTTGTCGGTGCGCTACTCTGTTACATCTTCTTCTAGCACGCTGATTGACACTCGACGGCTCACACAGTCGCAGGCGGCAAGCGTGTTTGGCGTGACCCAGCCAAGCGTGGTGTCCAGCCGGCGTCTTCTTCCACCAGCGTGACGTCCACCTCCATTCACGGCGGCAAGGCCAAGAACGACAAGATCGACTCGCACAAGATCGCGAGCCTTTTGCGCGGTGGCTTGCCACCACAAGCCTCCGTCTACCCAGGCTCCGAACATCACTGGAAGCGACCCACCGAGTGCGCCGCTGAGAGAATGCCTTCAGGATGCCCGGTGACGGCTCGCCGGTCCATCAGATCCTTCTTTTACCCAGCACCCTGGCGATCGCGGTGATGGTATTCCAGTTGCGCGTGGTGATTGGGACCCCAAAGAGTCGGTCCAACGTGCCGAGGTAGCTGATGACCTTCATGTGGCGCCGGTACACGCCGAAGACGAACCGGTTGTCCCTCGCGAGGATCTTTATCAGCCACTTGCCGCTGGAAGGAAAGCTCATCGGCGTCGACGGCGCCGAGCGAGGGCGTTTGGACAGGACGCTCACGAAGCGGACGATGTCGGGGCGCACGGGCTGGTCCGCGAAATGATTCCCAGACATCAGCCTGACAATCTCGCGGCCCTGGCAGATCATGATCTCGGTATCAAACGGGAGCCTGCGTGCCAATTCGACGCGGAGTTGCGCCCGGGTGACTGGCCGCCGGATCACGAAGGTGCCTGCCGCGCCGATGTTGACGGCATCGAGGTGCTTCAGTTGTTCGGCGAGCGTGGTCGGTCGGAAGGTCCTATGCCCGCCGACGTTGACCCCTCTCAGAAGAACCACGAGTGCCACGCGTGTCCTCCGGCGCTGGCGCCGCTCGAAAACCATCCGCGCGGCCGGCCGAACGTCTGCGCTTCAGCCGCGAAGGCGCGTGTCCGAGCGCTTCGATTTTCCAGATTCTCGACGCGCCTTCGTCGGCTGCAAGCGCGGGTTAGACCTGTTCCGAAACCCCGTGAAGCCCGCTCGACATGATCCACAGTCGCTCGAAACCTTGACGGGGCGGGAGCCGTTGCCGCCTACGGCCTGGACGGGCACGATGACCATCGTGGTGGCCGATGGCGTGCGCCGGCAGTGCCCGAGTGGTGCCCTACGCTATAGACTAGGGGTCTGAACCATGAATACAGGCTCGAGGTGCGCCGCTCGCCTCGCCGCCCTCGGTGCGACAACGAACTTCGGAAACACCACACGAGCAGCCACGCTGGTGCGGGTTGCGCTCGTCCTGATTCTGGCCGCCACGAGCGTTGCGGCGCAGACCAACACGGGCGAGATCGCTGGCGTCGTCCGCGACGACTCCGGAGCGGTCGTGCCGGGCGCGACCGTTGTTGCGCGGCACGCCACGAGCGGAACCGTCGTCGAACGGCTCACCGACAGCCTGGGCCGGTTCTTCCTTCCGGCGTTGCGCACCGGACGCTGGGACGTCACGGCGACGTTGGCGGGCTTCGCTCCACACACGCACACCGGCGTGGAGCTCGAAATCGGCCGCGCGCTCACGCTCGAATTCACCCTGCGGGTCGGAGGACTGGCGGAACAGGTCGTGATCACGGCCAGCGTGCCGCTCTTGCAGACGACCACTGCGGAGTTGAGTGACGTCATCGGCAACCGGGAAGTCGTCCACATTCCCCTCAACGGCCGCAACTTCCTCTCACTCGCGCAACTGAGCGACGCGGTCGTGCTCCCGCCTGGCGGCACGCGCGGAGAAGCGCTGCAGCAGGCGGGCCCGCTGCCCAACGTTGGCGGGCAGCGATCCGGCCACAACATCTACCTCCTCGACGGCGCGAAGGTCACCGACGAGCTGTTCAACAACCTGGTGATCAACCCGTCGGTCGATTCGATCGAGGAGTTCAAGATTCAGAAGTCCATGTACCCGGCCGAATTCGGGGGAAAGGCGTCGGCGCTCATCAACGTCGCGACCAAGGCGGGCGGCAACGCGTTCCGTGGCAGCCTGTTCGAGTTCGGCCGCAACGACCGCCTCGACGCCCACAACTACTTCGACCCGGCGGATCGCCCGGTGCCGCCGCTCGAGCAGAACCAGTTCGGCGGCGTGTTCGGCGGACCGCTGGCGAAAGATCGCAGCTTCTTTTTCGTCAGCTACGAAGGCGTGAGGATGCGCCGGTCCCAGACACACACCTTCTCGGTGCCGTCAGACGCGGTTCGGCTCGGCAACTTCTCGGGCCTCTCGACGATCTGCGATCCGCGCACGATTTCGACAACCGGGTCGTGCGCGCCGTTCGCGAGCAACCAGATTCCCGCCTCTCGCCTCGATCCGATTGCCGTGGCGTTCCTGCAGAGCGTACCCCGCGCGACGTCGGGCGGGCAGCTGCAGAACCTCACGTCGGTCGAGCGCCTGACTCGTCACATCGATCAGGTCAGTCTCCGCGTGGACCATCGCCTGACGGGCGCCGACCAGGTCTTCGCGCGTTTCAGCACGTTCGACGCCGACGAGATTCAGCCGTTCGGCACGAGCGCGCTGCAGGAAGCATTGGTACCGGGCTTCGGCAGGTCCCTGACGACGACGACGCGCAACCTGATGGTGAGCCACACGCACGTGTTCGGCGCCTCGATCCTGAACGAGCTGCGCGTGGGGTGGATGAGCGTCAAGGGCGGCCAGGCCAGCTTGAACCAGCGAACGGACTTCGCTGGGGCCGTCGGCCTCCTCGGCGTCACGCGAGATCCGAGGGACGTCGGCTTTCCGCAGATCACCACGCGAGGCCTCTACAGCACCATGGGCGACCCGACCTCGTTCACATACCGCGACAACCAACACGTCGAGCTGTATGACAACGTGACGCTCGATCGCGGCGCGCACCGGATCAAGTTCGGCGGGTATTTCTTCCACCTGCGGCTCAGGCCCGAGCAACCCGACAACGCGCGCGGCTCGTTCACCTACACCGGACAGTTCACCGGCAATGCGTTTGCGGACTTCCTGCTCGGCTATCCGACGTCGGCTGCCTCCGGCATCGGCCGCGGCGACGAAGACGGGCGCACGAGCTGGCTGCACCTCTACGCGCAGGACGATTGGCGCGTGCGCGACAACCTCACCCTGAATCTCGGACTCCGGTACGAGCACAACCAGCACATGTACGACGTGAACAACCGGCTCTCGTCGGTCGACCTGGCGACACCCGGCGGCCGATTCGTGATCGCGAGCAACGATGATGGCACGATCAGCCAGGACGCGCAGGCACTCCTCCCCCTGATCCCTCTGCCCTATGTCACGTCGAAGGAAGCCGGATGGGGACGGGGCCTGCTCGATCCGAGCGCCGTGCGCCTTGCGCCGCGGACCGGATTCGCGCTGACGTTGAACGATTCGCGCGCCGTTCTTCGCGGCGGGTACGGCGTGTTTCTCAACCAGTGGGCCTACAGCGTGCAGACGGCGTTCGCGCGCAATCTGCCATTCTTCTTCACGAAACAGGTGGACGTTCCCATCGACGCCAGGGTCCCCACGCGGGAGACGCGCGACATCCTCACGAGCACGGCCACGGGAACCATCGGCGCGTCGATCATGGACTACGACTACAACGTCGAGTACAGCCAGACATGGAGCGGCGGCCTGCAGTACGAGCTGTGGCCGTCGATGATGGTGGAAGCCTCGTACATGGGCACCTGGACAGTTGGCGCCGACAACGCCACGATTCGCAACGTGCCCGAGCCCGGGCCGGGACCGATTCAGCCGAGGCGTCCGATTCCGCAATTGAGTCGCGTCAACGCGATCCGATTCGACGGCAAGTCGATCTATCACGGCGTCACGCTCAAGGCCGAGCGACGGCTCACCGACAGCTACGGGTTCAACGCGTCCTACACGCTCTCGACCTCGAAAGACGATGCCTCGAGCCCGGGCTCGACCGAAGCGGAAGCCAACGTGCCGCAGGACGTGCGGAACATCTTCAGCGACGGCGGGGAGTGGGCGAGGTCGAGCTTCGATCGCCGCCACCTCTTTGTGGCGAGCGGCGTCTACCAGCTGCAGTTTTTGGTCGGGAAGGGCGGCCTCGCCGAGGCGGCACTGGGCGGTTGGCGTCTGAACGCGGTCCTGATCGCGCAGTCGGGCGCGCCCTTCACCGTGAACCTGGGCGTGGACCAGGCCAATATCGGCGCGGGACCCGCGCAGCGGCCCGACGCGCTGCGCGATCCGAATCTCCCGGCCCGCGAGCGCACGTCCGATCGGTGGTTCGACACGTCGGCGTTCGCGCTGCCCGCGCCCTTCACCTTCGGCAGCGCACCGCGCAACAGCGTCGTCGGGCCGGGGTTCGCCAACGTCGACTTCGCCGTCGCCAAGACGTGGCGCCTGGCGGGAACCTCACTGCTCGAGTTCCGCTGGGAGATGTTCAACGTCTTCAACCGCGCGAACTTCGACATCCCGAACCGCACGTTCGGCACGTCGAACTTCGGCCGGATCTTCAGCGCGAAGAGTCCGAGGGAGATGCAGATCGGCGTCAGGCTGGCTTTCTAGGCCGACGACGTCCTGCGCTACCACGCCGGCTGCGAGGCAGGACTGAAGTCCTGCACTACACGCGCCGGCGCAACACGCTCTAGAACTGGAACAACGCGCTCACTTTCATGATCCGCGCCTGCAGTATCTGAGCTGGCAGCCCATATCCCGCGGTGCCGTAGTTGAAGGATCGCACGATCTCAATCGGATTGGCGTTCAACAGGTTGAAGAAGTCGACCTGCGCGTTGTACGTCCAAGAATCCTGTGCAAAGATCGCCACGTCCGCGTTCATCAACGCATCCGCGAAGTTCAGAGGCGAGTTGCGAACCAGGACCGTGTCGGGCACGCCGCTGCGATATTCCTGCTGCAGGTCGCCGTTGGACTCCGAGAAGCTCCGCGGACGCCGGGCTGGTACCTGATGGTGTTGGTCTGCACGTAGTGCGTCTGGCCCACTTCGATGAGCAGCCGGTTGCTGACCGTCGACGTCCACTTCGCCGCGCCCCAGTAGTACAGCGGGTTGTCATGGATGCGCGAGCCTTCGAGATCGAGGAAGACCTGGGGCGGCTCGTAGCGGTGACCTCGGTACTTGTACATGCGGTCGTGGTGGATGGCGATCTTGTTCCGCTCGGAGACCTGCCAGGTCACGCGACCCGTCGCCAGCTTGATGAACTGGTCGTCGACGATGGTGCTGCTCGGGATCTGGTTGTCCACGCCGTACTGTCGACCGGCGAAGAGAAACCAGACTTTGTCTTGTTTCAGAGGTCCGCCCACCGAACCATTGAAGTCGTACATCTTGAGGATGGATCCGCTCGAGGTCAGCCCGAGGGCCCTCA
>MEKT01000087.1 GCA_001767435.1 Acidobacteria bacterium RIFCSPLOWO2_02_FULL_65_29
GGGTGGCTTTGCCGCGGCGCCACCTGCCTGGAACCGCTGTCCGAATTGGCGGCGCTCAAGGCCGCGCTGAAAATCCCGGCCCAAGGGGGATGATCGCCGCGGGGAGCCGGGGTATCATAGCGCCCCGATTTAGGGAGACCCGGATGAAAAACACCAATCTTGCACTGACCCTGATTGCCTTCGCGACCGCGGCAGCGCTCGCCGGCTGCGGCAAGGAAGAAGCCAAACCCGTTGCCAAGGCGCCGGAAGCGAAGAAGGAAGCGCCGCCCGCGCCGACGCCCTCGCTCGAGATCAAGCTCGGGCATGTGGCGCCGCTCACCGGGCAGATCGCGCACCTGGGCAAGGACAACGAAAACGGCGCGCAGCTGGCGATCGACGAGGCGAACGGGGCCCAGATCAAGATCGGCGGGAAGACCGCCAAATTCGTCCTGCTCAAGGAGGACGATCAGGCCGATGCGAAGCAGGGTACAACGGTCGCGCAGAAGCTGGTCGACGCGAAAGTCGTCGGCGTCGTCGGGCATCTCAACTCCGGCACCTCGATCCCGGCCTCGCCGATCTACAACCAGGCCGGCATCCCGGTGATCTCGGGCTCGGCGACCAACCCGAAGCTCACCGAGCAGGGCTTCAAGCAGCAGTTCCGGGTGGTCGCCCGTGACGATCAGCAAGGTCCGGCGATCGCGAGCTACCTCGCCGGCGAGAAAAATCCCAAGCTCGTCGCGGTGATCGACGACGCGACGGCCTACGGCGAGGGCATTGCGAACGAAGTCGAGAAGACCTTAAAGGCGGCCAAGATCAAGGTGCTGCCGCGCGAGAAGGGCACGGACAAGACGACCGACTGGAAGGCAGTGCTCACGAAGCTCAAGGGCCGCAATCCCGATGCGATCTTCTACGGCGGCATGGACGCGACCGGCGGCCCGCTCGTCAAGCAGGGCCGCGAGCTCGGCATCAAGGCGGTATTCTCGTTCGGCGACGGTGCCTGTACCGACAAGATGACGGAGCTCGCCGGCCAGGCCGCAGAGGGGATGCTGTGCTCGCAGGCCGGCATCCCGCCGCAGGCGGCGTCGAAGAGGTTCCTCGACTCCTACAAGAAGAAGTTCAACGTCGACCCGATCCTGTACGCGCCGTTCACCTACGACGCCGCGAACCTGATCATCGAGGCGATGAAGCAGGCGAATTCGGCGGACCCGGCGAAGTACCTGCCGGTGCTGCAGAAGATCAGCTTCGCAGGCTCGACCGGCAAGATCGAGTTCGACGACAAGGGCGACCGCAAGAACGCCGAAATCACCATCTTCACCATGAAGGGCGGCAAGATCGACCCGATCGCTGTTGTGAAGGGCGGCAAGACCTCTAGCTACGCGGAGTTCCTCAAGTCCATGGGCGGCGGCTAAGCCCCGCATCGCGGGTGACAGACGGCACCTTCGGGTGCCGTTTTCTTTTCTGCTAGGCTTTGCCGGGAATGGACATCTTCCTGCAGCAGGTCATCAACGGCCTGACGCTGGGCAGCGTGTACGCCATCGTGGCGCTCGGCTATACGATGGTGTACGGAATCATCCAGCTGATCAACTTTGCGCACGGCGAAGTGGTGATGATCGGCGCCATGGTCGCGTTCACCGTGATCACCGTACTTGCGGGCGGCGGCATGCCGCCGCTCGTCGTGGTGCTGATCGGCACCGCATGCGCAGTGCCGGTATGCGTGCTGGTGGGATATTCGATGGAGCGGCTGGCCTACCGCCCCTTGAGGCGCGCACCGCGGCTGGCGCCGCTCATCACCGCGATCGGCGTCTCGATCATCCTGCAGCACCTGGCGATGCTGGTCTGGAGCCGGAACGTGCTCGCGTTCCCGCAGATCATCCGCACCGAGATCTACGAGCTCGCCGGTGCGGCGATCACCAACGTGCAAATCGCGATTCTCGCCATCTGCATGCTGATGATGCTCGGGCTGGCGCTCCTCGTGTACCGCACGCGCCTTGGCACCGCGATGCGTGCGACCGCGCAGAATCCGCAGGTCGCCGGCCTGATGGGGGTGGACATCAACCGCGTCATCGCCGCCACTTTCGTCATCGGCGCCGCGCTCGGCGCCGTCGCCGGCGTGATGGTCGGCACGTACTACGGCGTCGCGCAGTATACGATGGGCTCGCTCCTCGGCCTGAAGGCTTTTTCGGCCGCGGTGCTCGGCGGCATCGGCAACATCCCCGGCGCCATGGTCGGAGGCCTGCTGCTCGGCGTGGTCGAGGCGCTCGGCGCCGGCTACATCGGCGACTTCACCGACCTGTGCAAGGTCGCCGGCGTTTCCGACTGGCTGACCGAGCGCTGTGCGGCCGATCCGCATTTCATCCTTTTCGGCTCGAACTACCAGGACGTGTTCGCGTTCGTCGTGCTGATCCTGGTGCTCGTGTTGCGCCCCTCGGGCCTGCTCGGAGAACGCGTGGGGGAGCGCGCATGAACCGGACGCCTCCCGTCGCGGTCTGGGCCGCGGTCGTCCTGATCGCAATCGTGCTGATCCTGCTGCCCTTCGCGCTCTCGCAGGTCGGGACCACGTGGGTGCGCATCGCCAACTTCGCGATGCTCTACGTGCTGCTCGCCTTGGGCCTCAACATCGTGGTGGGATTCGCCGGGCTGCTCGATCTCGGCTACATCGCTTTCTACGCCGTCGGCGCGTACGCCTACGCGCTGCTCGCGAGCCCGCACTTCGGACTGCACCTGCCGTTCTGGGTGATCCTGCCGGTCGGCGCCGGGATCGCCGCGCTGTTCGGCATCCTGCTCGGCGCTCCTACGCTGAAGCTGCGCGGCGACTACCTCGCGATCGTCACGCTCGGCTTCGGCGAGATCGTGCGGATTTTCCTGAATAACCTGTCGCGGCCGCTGAACATCACCAACGGGCCGCAGGGCATTGCCCGGATCGACCCTCTGCGCCTCGGCGGGCTCGATTTCTCGACCTACGAGACCTATGCCGGAGTCCTGGTGAGCGGCCCGATGAAGTACTACTGGTTTCTACTTCTCGTCGCGGTGGCGATCATTGTCCTCAACGTGCGCCTGCAGAATTCGCGCATCGGCCGCGCCTGGGAGGCGATCCGCGAGGACGAGATCGCGGCGCGCGCCATGGGCATCAATACGCGCAATGTGAAGCTGCTCGCCTTTGCCATGGGGGCGACCTTCGGCGGCGTCGCCGGGGGCATGTTCTCCGCGATCCAGGGCTTCGTCTCGCCCGAGAGCTTCGTACTGGTCGAGTCGATCATGGTGATCTCGATGGTGGTGCTCGGCGGCATGGGCAACATCTGGGGCGTAGTTCTGGGCGCGGTGCTGCTCTCGTTCGTGCCCGAGATCCTGCGCTGGACCGTCGAGCCGGTGCAGCACGCGCTGTTCGGCCGCGCGCTGGTCGAGCCCGAGGTGATCCGGATGCTCATCTTCGGGTTGGCGCTCGTGCTCGTCATGCTCTTCCGCCCCGCCGGGCTGTTGCCGTCCGCGGTGAGGAAGCGCGAGCTCGCGGAGCGCGCGGAATGAGCACGCTGCTCGAGGCGAATGGGATCGCGAAGCGCTTCGGCGGCGTGCAGGCGCTTACGAAGGTCAGCTTCACGATCGGCAAGGGCGAGATCTACGGCCTGATCGGACCCAACGGCGCCGGCAAGACGACACTGTTCAACGTGCTCACCGGGATCTATGCGCCCGACGAGGGCTCATTCGTCTTTGACGGCGCGCCGTTTACGGGCCTCAAGCCCCACGAAGTCGCCGGAGGGGGCATCGCGCGCACCTTCCAGAACATCCGGCTCTTCGCCAACCTTTCGGTGCTCGAGAACGTGATGATCGGCCGGCACGTACGCACGCGCGCCGGGGTGATCGGCGCGATCCTGAGAAACAAGAGAACCGTCGCTGAAGAACGAGACATAGAGAAACGCGCGCTCGGCCTTCTCGACTTCGTCGGCATCCGGGCGCGCGCCAACGACCAAGCGGGAAGCCTGCCCTACGGCGACCAGCGGCGCCTGGAGATCGCGCGCGCGCTCGCCACGGAGCCCAAGCTCCTCGCCCTGGACGAGCCGGCGGCCGGGATGAACGCCTCCGAGACGCTGGGGCTGCGGCGGCTGCTCGAGGAGATCCGCCAGGACGGGACGACGATCCTCCTCATCGAGCACGACATGCGGCTCGTGATGGGCGTGTGCGACCGGGTGCTGGTGCTCGATTACGGAGAGAGAATCGCCGAAGGCCTGCCCGCCGAGGTCCAGCGCGATCCGAAGGTCATCGAGGCGTACCTGGGCGTCGCGCATGCTGCTTGAGGTCAAGGGCCTGGAAGTCCGCTACGGCGGCATCCGCGCCGTGAAGGGCATCGACCTCGCGGTCGATACCGGCGAACTGGTATGCCTGATCGGCGCCAACGGCGCGGGCAAGAGCTCGACGCTGCGCGCGATCTGCGGACTGAATCCGGCGCGCGCGGGCTCGGTGCGATACGCCGGGCTCGACGTCGCCAGCGTGCCGGTGTACGAGCTGCCGAGGAAGGGCCTGGTGATGGTTCCCGAGGGCCGCGGCATTTTTCCGCAGCTCACCGTCGAGGAGAATCTCGCCATGGGGGCGTTCGCGTGCGCCGACGCGGACGTGCCGCGCGACATCGAGCGCCAGTACGGGACCTTCCCGCGGCTCAAGGAACGGCGCACGCAGACCGCCGGCACGCTCTCGGGCGGCGAGCAGCAGATGCTCGCAATCGCCCGCGCGCTCATGGCGCGCCCGAAACTGCTGCTGCTCGACGAGCCCTCGATGGGGCTCGCGCCGCTGCTTGTCGCCAAGATCTTCGAGATCGTGCGCGAGATCGCGGCGCAGGGCGTGACCATCCTGCTCGTCGAGCAGAACGCGCGGCTCGCGCTCGAGATCGCCGGCCGCGGCTACGTGATGGAATCGGGCGCGATCACGCTTGCCGACGAGGCGGCAAACCTGCTTGCAGACCCCAAGGTAAGGGAAGCGTATCTCGGGGAAGGCGCCGGCTAGAGCCGCTCGTCGAGCGCGCGCAGCATGCGCTCGAGCCCGGACGTGACGCGCGCCAGTTGCTCGTAGTCGATCTTGTCGGGCGTGTCGCTCGGCAGGTGGTAATGCGGATAGCGGTAGAGCGCCGTATCGGTGATCATCACCGCGGGGATTCCGCGGCGCCAGAACGACCACTGGTCGGACCAGTCCACGCCCGGGATGAGCGAGGGCGCGGCGACGCCTTCTGACGGAAAGCGTGCTTGCTCGCGGAACGCGGCGATCGCCCGGTGCAGCAGCGGCCGGGACGCCAGGTTCGCGACGAAGGCGAGGAAATCGCCGCGCCCCGGGTAAAAAAGTCCGAGCGGAAACGGATACGACTGGCTCCCCGGCCGCGCCGAGTAGTAGCCGATGGTCTCGAGCGAGAACATCGCCTCGACCCGTTCGCCGCGCCCGAGCAGCTCCTCGGCGTAGACGCGGCTTCCCATTGCGGCGGTGGTGAAGTAGGGCGGCTCTTCGTTGACGAAAAAGACGAGGCGGAACGCGTGGCGCGGCTGCCAGCCGCGTACAAGCCGCGCGATCTCGAGCAGCGCGGCGACCCCCGAGCCGTTGTCGTTCGCGCCGGTCGCGCCGAACACGGAGTCGTAATGCGCCCCTACGACAATCGAGCGCGGCTCGCGACCGGCGAGCACGACTTCGAGATTGCGCACGACGCCTTCCCCGGAATCGAAGGCTTGCGCGCTTACCGCATACCCCGTTCGGACGAGCGCGGCCTCGATGTAGCGCGCCGACGCCTCGAGATTTTCCGGACGGCGCGTGTTGTGCTCGGCGCTCGCGACCGCGGCGACGTGATTCTTCAGTCGTTCCGAGAGGACTGCGTCGTCGGCGCTGAGCGGGGAGAGCCCGCCTTGAAAACTCTCTCCGGGCATCGCGATCATGTACCAGCCGAGCACCGCAAGTGCGGCTGCGGCGGCGAGCAGGTACAAGACCGCGTGCATCAAGTCGCGCCGGCGACGTCCGCCTGCGAAGTGAAGCTGTCGGCGTAGAACTCCTCTTCCGGCAGCCTGCACAGGGTGGTGTAGTCGCGCCGCGCGGAGTCGACCATGATCGGCACGCCGCAGGCGTAGACCTGGTGGCCCGAGAGGTCGGGAAAATCCTGCATCACCGCGCGGTGCACGAACCCGGTGCGCCCGGTCCACGCGTCCTCGGGCAGGGCATCCGAGATCACCGGCACGTAACTGAAGCCCGGATGCTCGGCGACCCATTTCTTCGGCAGCGCGTCCAGGTACAGATCCTTCGGCCTGCGACCGCCCCAGTACAGCGTCATCGGCCGCGCGATCGCCTCGTGAAACGCGTGCTCGACGATCGCCTTGATCGGCGCGAACCCGGTTCCCGAAGCGACGAGCACGATCGGCTTCGCCGAGTCCTCGCGCAGGAAGAAGGTGCCGAGCGGCCCC
>MEKT01000088.1:0-29568 GCA_001767435.1 Acidobacteria bacterium RIFCSPLOWO2_02_FULL_65_29
AGCACTCGCCCACGAGAGCCTCGGCCTGGCCGATCTCGGGAAAGATCTGCCGGACCTCTTCTGTGAATTCACCGGCCTCGAAAGGGAAGTCGATGACCTGGACACGAGGGTGCATATCGCATGATCGCACAGGGCTGAAGGCTGCGCCAGTCCATAAGTGCAATAGATACCGTATGATAGCGGACAGTATTGTATGATTATAACATACTAAGATTAACTGCTTGACAAGCACTCATATCGTGCCTATACTTCAAGGGTCTTGTGAAGGAGGACCCCTCAGATGTCTGGAACGGCTTCGGGCAAAGTCATTGGAATCGACCTCGGGACGACCAATTCGGTTGTGGCCGTGATGGAAGTGGGCCAGCCCGCGGTCATCGTGAATCAGGAGGGTGCGCGAATCACCCCTTCGGTTGTCGCTGTGGCGAAGGACGGCGAGCGGCTGGTGGGCCAGGTGGCCAGGCGCCAGGCGGTGACGAATCCGGACAACACCGTGTCTTCCATCAAGCGCTTCATGGGCCGGACGTTCGACGAGGTGTCGAGCGGTTCGTCGACTCACACAGGGCCGTCCCGCGCTGGTTCGCGTGGCGAGGCCTCGCGCGTGCCCTACAAGGTGGTGCGGGCGAACAATGGCGATGCGTGGGTCGAAGCCCGCGGCAAGGCGTATTCGCCGCCTGAGATTTCCGCGATGGTGCTCCAGAAGCTGAAGCACGCCGCCGAGGACCACTTGGGCGAGAAGGTCACGGACGCGGTCATCACGGTGCCCGCGTACTTCAACGATGCGCAGCGCCAGGCCACCAAGGACGCCGGCAGGATCGCGGGCCTGAACGTGCTCCGCATCATCAACGAGCCGACGGCTGCCGCGCTCGCCTACGGCCTCGACAAGAAGAAGGACGAAACGATCGCCGTCTACGATTTCGGCGGCGGCACCTTCGACATCTCCGTACTCGAGGTGGGCGAAGGCGTGGTCGAGGTGAAGGCGACCAACGGCGACACGCATCTGGGCGGCGACGACCTCGACGATCGCATCATCGAGTGGCTCGTTGCGGAGTTCAGGAAGAGCGACGGGATCGATCTCGGCAAGGATCGGCTGGCGCTGCAGCGCCTGAAGGAAGGCGCGGAGAAGGCGAAGATCGAGCTGTCGACGGTGATGGAGACCGACATCAACCTGCCGTTCATTACGGCCGATCAGACCGGCCCGAAGCATCTGCAGCTGACGCTGACCCGCGCGAGGCTCGAGCAGCTGGTCGACGATCTGCTGCAGCGCACGATGGGGCCTGTGAAGCAGGCGCTGGCCGACGCGGGCGTGGATCCGACGACGATCGACGAGGTCGTGCTCGTGGGCGGCTCCACGCGAATGCCGAAAGTCCAGCAGCTCGTGCGCGAATACTTCGGGAAAGAGCCGCACAAGGGCGTGAACGCGGATGAAGTCGTCGCCGTGGGCGCCGCCGTGCAGGGCGGCGTGCTGGCCGGTGACGTGAAAGACGTCCTGTTGCTCGACGTGACGCCGCTCTCGCTCGGCCTCGAAACACTCGGCGGCGTGATGACGACGCTCATCTCGCGCAATACCACGATTCCGACGAGGAAGAGCGAGACCTTCTCGACCGCGGCCGACAACCAGACGAGCGTGGAGGTCCACGTGCTCCAGGGCGAGCGGCCGCTCGCGCGCGACAATCGCACGCTCGGCCGGTTCCATCTGGCCGGGCTGCCGGCGGCGCCGCGCGGCGTCCCGCAGGTCGACGTGAGCTTCGACATCGACGCCAACGGCATCGTCAACGTGACGGCGAAAGACGTGGCGACGGGCAAAGAGCAGAAGATCACCATCAGCGGCGCCAGCGGGTTGTCGACAGGCGAGGTCGAGCGGATGGTGAAGGACGCCGAGAGCCACGCGGCCGACGACCGGTCGCGGCGCGAGCTCATCGACGCTCGGAACCAGGCCGATGCGCTCGCGTATCAAGTCGAGAAGACCGTGAACGAGAACCGCGACAAGGCGGCCTTCGGCGACCTCTCGACGATCGACGCGGCCATGGCTGCTGTCCGCAAGGCGCTCGAAGGCGACGACATCGCGACGATCAAGCGTGCGGCCGAGACGCTCGAGCGAGCGTCGCACGCGCTGGCGCAAATGCTGTACAGGACTGAAGAGGATGCTCAGGGCGATCGAGGTGCGCAAGGTGCTCGAGGTTCGCAGGGTGCTGGCGTGAAGGACGGGGAGGTCGTCGACGCCCAATACGCGGAAACGCGGTAACTCGCCTGACGCAGGCGAGGCAATCACCGCAGGAAGGGCGGCTGAGAAATCTGAGTTTCCTGAAGTCTGAAGTCTGAAGTCTGAAATAGTCTGAAATCTGAAATAGAAGGAGGATCCACCATGACGCTTGTCCGCTGGAGTGACCCGTTTCGTGAATTCGCGCAGTTGCAGGATCGGCTCAGCCGGGCCTTCAACGACCCGTACGGCCGGACCGGCAGCGACGAAGGCCTGATGACGTCGGGCTCGTGGGTGCCGGCCGTGGACATTTACCAGGACGGCGACAGCGAGCTCGTGCTGAAGGCCGAGCTGCCCGACATGACGCGTGAAGACATCGACATCACCGTTGAGAAGGGCACGCTGACCATCAAGGGCGAGAAGAAGTTCGCGTCGGACGTCAAGGAAGAGCAGTTCCACCGGATCGAGCGGCGCTACGGCGCGTTCAGCCGGTCGTTCGCGCTGCCCGAAACGGTGGACGCCGCCAAGGTCAGGGCCGAGTACAAGAACGGCGTGCTGACCGTACGGCTCCCGTTGCGCGAGGAAGCCAAGCCGCGACAGATCAAGGTCGACGTCGCCGCGTAGCGTCCCGACGATCACCGCAGAACTCGCAGGAACGCAGAAAGAAAACCGTGGGTCTTTTCTGCGATTTCCGCGGTTTCCGCCCTTCGACACGCTCAGGGCATCCCGAGCCTGTCGAGGGATGCGGTGATCGTCGTGACTCCCCCCTGGCCCCTTCCTGCCCACGTGAGCCACGTGCTACGCTACATGGCTGTTTATGGACCAAGTGGACCCGTTTCGCGAACAAGCTGAGGCCGAGGCGATTCCGGTCGAACCGGCGCCTCCGATTGACAGCCGCTTTCTCTTCGTCGATGTGGCGGCGTTACGCGCCAAACAGTTGCGGCGCGGCGCGCGCTTGAGGTTCGAGGCCGACCCGATGACGCCTGCGCCACGCAAGCCAGAACGGATGGCAATGGAAGAAGTCCGGCGCGGACTGGTCTGGTATGAGGTTCCGACGCCGCAAACGCCCCAAGCGGAAGGTCAGGCATGAGCCCAGGCGACATCCAGCAGATTGCGATCGGCGCGCTTCAGGGGGTTGGCCTGAGCACGGTGTTCGTCCTGGCCCTGTTCATCGGCTTCTGCGTCATCGTCGGGTTCACGAAGTTGAAGCAGACCGCGGGCGATTCGGCCGTCGTCAAGAGCCTCGACGAGACGGTCAGCCACCGGCCGATGGTGTATCTGCTGCCCACGGCGCCGCACGGCCCTGCCGACCAGCTCCGGGCGCCGGAGCTCGTCGAGGCCGCGGCACGCAAATAGGGATGACCGATCTGAATCGCTGAACGCTCACGCAACGCTCTCCGGCTGCCATCGCATGCCCAGGTTGATGATCCGCTGCAGCAACGCATCGTAGGCAATCCCCGCCTTGTCGGCTGACGCCGCGAAATCCTCGCCCTTCGCAATCTGCGGATTCGGGTTCGCTTCGAGCACCCACACCGTGCCGGCTTCGTCGAGCCGCAGGTCGATACGCGCGTAGCCGCTCAACTCGAGCGCGCGGTACGCCCGTTTGCAGATGTGCTGGATCCGGTCCCGGTCGGCATCGCCCAGCTCCCTCGCCGGCCCGCTCTCGATGCCGTATTTCTTCTGATACTTCACGCTCCATTTCACGCGATCGGTGGCAATGCGACGGGCGTCGGCGGGCATGTTGGTGAAGAAGAGCTCCCACACGGGGAGGGCCTGTAGCGTCTGGTTGCCGAGAATGGCCACGTACAGCTCGCGTCCCTCGATGTAGCGTTCGACGATGGCCGCGGTGCCGATGCTTTCGTGGATGAAGGCGACTCGCTCCTGGAGCTTCTCATCGGAGTCGACCACCGAGGCCTGCGAGATGCCGATCGACGCCTCCTGCGTGAGCGATTTGACGATCAAGGGGAACAACAGCCGTTTGTGGCGGCGGATCGGCCGGCCGATGCGGAACACCTCGCACTCGGGCACGGCAATCCGATGGTAGGACAGGAGTTTCTTCGAGAGCGACTTGTCGCGTGCCAGGAGCAACCCGCGAGGGTTGCAGCCGGTGTAGGCCAACTTCAGCAGCTCGAGATGGCTCACGACGTTCTGGTCGAAAATGGTGATGTCGTCGAAGCCCTCGAGCAGATTGAACGCCACATGCGGTTTCCATTCGGTCGCCGCACGTCGCAGCTCGCCCAGGTCGTCGTGCACGCCGAGCGTCTGCACGTCGTGGCCCAACGTCCTGAGCGTCGAGACGACGTCGTACTCGGTGCGCCACGGGGCCGAGACGGGATCGGCGCCCTCAGGTAGTGGGTCGGGCGGGATGAGATGCCGGTGCACGAGCGCCAGCACGCGGAGCTTCGGCAGGCTCATAACGCCACGCGATGCCGCCCGCTGTGCAGGTAGTTCATCGTCTGCACGGTCAGGAACACCATGAAGTCGACCGTGGTGGCCTCCTCGGTATCGGTCAGCCGCAGGTTGAGCTCGCGGCAGCGGGCGATGATTGTCACGATCAGCTGATCGATTGTGTACTGATAGCTGTCGGTGAAGCTCGCGACCGTCGCCCGCACATCGCGCCGGACGTGCTGCACGAAACGCGCGGCCGATGGGTTGCGGGCGTAGGCCGGCGCGTCGGAAAACAAGTTCCGCAGGTCGCTGTCATAGAAGTCGGGATGATCGAGCCCGTAGTGCTCTCGTTTCTTCTTGTAATGCTCGCCGAGCGTCTTGCGCAGGCGCTTGAGCGGGTCCACCTCACGCCTGGAGGTGACTTTCGGCCCCGTCCCGGCCAGCTGGCGCATCAACCGGTCCATGTATTCGAGCTTGCGCGCGGCGGGCCAGCCCGCGTAGCGAGAGGGCCACATCGACTGAGGATCGAGCCACACGGCGAAGGTCTCGGCGAAGTCTTCGTCGGGATGGCTCTGCGCGTACCAGTGGTCGAGGTGATGCACGTGGCTCTTGCTGTACGGCTTGGGCGTGTAGTACTCGGGGTAGGGCGTATCGGGCGTGCCGAACAGGCGCCGCCTGGTCGGCCGTCGCCGGAGTCGATACGCGTTATCGATCGCATGACCGGCCTCGTGCCGGAGGATCCGCAGGCAGGACTCGTGATCGCCGCCTTCGACTTCGAGCATCTGCGCCAACTCGAGCTTGGCGAGGCGCGAGTGAGCGAGGTAGAAGGGAATGGCCACGCCGGGCACGCCGTCGGGCGTGAACCATTCGTCCGAGAGCCAGTAGTGCGGGCGGACGAGGCCGCGTGCCTCGAGCTCATCGTTCACGTGGCCGATGCGCCCTTCGATCTCGGTGCCCGCGATCGCGAGCTCGAGGTCGCACAGGCGAATCGCCAGGAGCTGATCGTCGGGCAGTACAGCCCAAGCAGGATCGGACATATGAATCACGGAATCTGAGGATCTGAGGATTTGAGAATCTGAGGATCTGACGTATCCAGAGATGTGGCGCCTTCGCCCGGACAGTTCGACGTCCTTCCACGATTTCTCGAATCTCTCACAATCCTCAAGTCCTCAAATTCTCAAATTCTCAAATTCTCAAATTCTCAAATTCTCAAATTCTCAAATCCTCAAATTCTCAAATCCTCAAATCCTCAAATCCTCAAATTCGCGGGGTGTTCGCTTCCACCAGTCCGTGTCTCGCTCGTGCGCGTCGGCGACGCGCAGGATCGAGGCCTCGTCGAACATGGGCCCTGTGAGCTGCAGTCCGATCGGCAAGCCGCCCGCGGTGAAGCCGCACGGGATGCTGATGGCGGGCAGGCCGGCGAGATTCGCGCTCACGGTGAACACGTCGCCCAGGTACATCTGCAGTGGATCTTCGACGCGCTCTCCAATCTTGAAAGCGGGCGTCGGGGTCGTCGGCATCGCGACGGCATCCACGCGCTCGAAGGCCTGTTCGTAGTCGCGCCTGATGAGGGTGCGTACCTGCTGCGCCTTCAGATAGTACGCGTCGTAGTAGCCCGCCCTCAGCACGTAGGTCCCGAGCATGATCCGGCGCTTGACCTCCGGCCCGAACCCTTCGGCTCGCGTCCGTGTGTACATCGTCAGCAGATCCTGGGGCTCGACCTTCGCGCGGAATCCGTAGCGCACGCCGTCGTAGCGCGCCAGGTTCGAGCTCGCCTCGGCAGTGGCCACGAGGTAGTAGACAGGAATGGCCGCTCCAGCGTTCGGCAGCGCGATGTCGACGATTGAGGCGCCGCGCGCGCCAAGGACCTCGAGCGCGGCCCGGAAGGCCTTCGAAATCTCCGGGTCGACGCCCTCGTCGACGAGACGTGCCGGCACGCCGATGCGCGCCCCGCGGACGTCGCCGGTGAGCGCCGCGCCGTAGGCGGCGACCGGTTCCGGCGAGCTCGTGGCATCGGCGGGATCGACGCCGGCGATGACCGACAAGACAAGCGCCGCGTCGGCCACGGTGTGTGTGAGTGGGCCCACGTGATCGAGCGACGATCCAAAGGCCAGCAGGCCGTAGCGCGACACGCGGCCGTACGTGGGCTTCAGACCGACGATGCCGCAGAGGGCGGCGGGCTGGCGAATCGAGCCGCCCGTGTCGCTCCCGAGCGCGAAGGTCGACAACCCAGCCGCCACCGCCACCGCCGATCCGCCGCTCGACCCACCCGGGATGCGGTCGGTCGCCCAGGGATTGCGCGTCGGGCCGAACGCCGAATTCTCAGTGGACGACCCCATCGCGAACTCGTCACAGTTCGTCTTGCCGACGATCACGGCGCCCGCCTCTTCGAGCCGCCGAACGGAGGTGGCGTCGAACGGTGGGACGAAGGTATCGAGGATTCGCGACGAGGCCGTCGTCCGCACGCCACGGGTGCAGAGGACATCTTTGATGGCGACGGGGACGCCGGAGAGCGGCGCGTCCTTCCAGCGCGCCTTGTCGCGATCGATCGCTCGGGCGCGGTCGAGCGCGCGCTCACTGGTCACGGTATTGAACGCGTGCAGCGCGGGGTCGTGGGCGGCGATTCTGCCCAGGGCGTGCTCGCAGACGTCGACCGCGGATTGTTCGCCAGAGCGAATCGCACCGCGCACGGCGTGAATCGTCCGTGGATGGCTCATCCGATCACTCGGGGCACGCGGAACAGGCCGGCGTCGGGCGCCGCGTCGGGCGCGTTCGCGAGCGCGGCCATCCTGTCGAGCGACGGCGCGACGGCGTCGTGTCGGTCGGCGGCGTGGCTGGTGACGAGGCTGGCGGTGGGCGGCACCCCGGAGGTGTCGATGCGCTGCACCTGGACGGCGTACTCGAGGATGTCGCCGAGCTGCCGCGCGAACAGCTTGCGCTCGGCGTCGGTCAGTTCGAGCCGCGCGAGCGCGGCGATGGCGTCGACCTCCGCCGTGCTGAATCGGACGGACATTGGGAGATAGTAACATCTACGATCGACGGTCGACCGATGGTCCGATCGATCGAGGTCTCTTCAAATCGCCGATGAGCGGGATCCGCAAAGCAGCCGTCGCCGGACGCTGGTACCCGGGAACGGCGTCTCTCCTCGCCGCGGCGGTCGACGGCTACCTGGCCGCGGCCGACGATGGCCCACGAGCGCTCGAGCGTCTTGTCGCGATCGTGGCGCCGCACGCGGGGCTGATGTACTCGGGTCCCGTCGCCGCCTACGCCTATCGGCAGCTTCGTCGTCATGCGATCGAGGTGGCGGTGCTCGTGGGGCCATCACATTTTGTCGGCTTCGACGGCGTGTCGATCTACAAAGGGGGCTTCGAGACGCCGTTTGGAGTCGTCGAGCTCGACGAAGCGTGTGCCTCGAGGATTTGCGCGGCGGGGTCGATCGTGCACGAGTACGGGGCGGCCCACGCCCGCGAGCATTCGCTCGAAATGCAGCTGCCTTTTCTGAAGCGCGTCGCGCCGGACGCGGCGATTGTGCCGCTCGTGATGGGATGGCAGGACAAGGCGACGGCCTGGGCGCTCGGTGACGCGTTGGGCGCCGCGCTCGCGAACCGCCGTGCGCTGCTCGTGGCGAGCACCGATTTGTCGCACTATCACGATGCCGCGACCGCCGCCGCGCTCGATCGCGTGGTCGCCGACCACGTGTCGCGCCTGGATGCCGACGGCCTGCAGCGCGCGCTCGATGCGCGGCCCGAGCACGCGTGCGGTGGCGGGCCGACCGTGGCCGTGATACGCGCCGCGCGCCTGCTGGGCGCCACCGACGCTGTCATTCTGCGCTACGCCGATTCGGGCGACGTGTCGGGCGACAAATCCGCGGTCGTCGGCTATCTCGCCGCGGCGATAGGGAACTTCGCGGCGAGCCACTCTTGACGAGCCACGCCGATCGTCAGCTGCTGTTGGCCTTGGCGCGCGGCGCGCTCACCGCCTGCGTCACGAGCAAGACGATGCCGGCGTCCAGCGGCTCCGACGTGCTAGCGCGTTTGGCCGGCGCGTTCGTGTCGCTGCACAAGCGGGGCCAACTCCGCGGCTGCATCGGCCACGTCGAAGCCGACGAGCCGCTGGCCCGCGTGGTCCCGCGCTGCGCCGTGGCGGCCGCCAGCGCCGACCCACGATTCCCGCCGGTCGCGTCCGAGGAGCTCTCCGACATTTCCATCGAGCTCTCCATCCTCGGCGCCCTCGAGCCGATGACGACGAGCGTCGAGGTTGAAATCGGCCGGCACGGCCTCGTCGTGGAAAAGGGTTGGAATCGCGGGCTGCTCCTGCCTCAGGTCGCGACCGAATGGAACTGGGACCGGGAGAGGTTTGTCGCCGAGACGTGCCGAAAAGCCGGACTCCCCCCCGACGCGTGGACGAGGGGCGCCACGCTCTGGCGCTTCGAAGCCGAAGTCTTTGCTGAATGATTCGTTGAGCCGGCAAATTCTCAAATCCTCAAATTCTCAAATCCTCAAATCCTCAAATCCTCAAATCCTCAAATCCTCAAATCCTCAAATCCTCAAATCCTCAAATCCTCAAATCCTCAAATCCTCAAATCCTCAAATTTCCGTGTCAGTTTCCGATTCCCAAGTTCGAGTCGATGACCCGGCCGTCGGCGTCGATGCGAACCGTTGCACCGAAGAGGTTCGGTGTGGGGCGTTCACGGTCTGGCTCGAACCCACGGCGCGGCCTGGAAAGCGGCGTAGAAAACCGCATATCGACCCACGTCACGGTCGTGATGCCGTCTCGGTTGACCGACGCGTTGACGGCCGGAAACCGTGAAAAGTCGAGGAAGACGCGCGCCGCGTGGGTCGTCGACGCCTGAAACACGGGTGCCGTCCATTCGTTCGGATAGCTCCGTGTCAGGCGCCACGGAGCCTCCGCCTCCGTCGGCGCCGGTTGCCAGATGTCGTCCCACAGGTCGATGTCTCGGACGAGGTAGGCGTTCGAGAGGCTGGCGATCAGGCGCCAGCGAAACGGCGATCCAAATCCGGGGAGCGCCGCCGTTTCCAGCAGACAGCGTCCCGCCGGGCCGGTCTTCGTCGCGGCAGCAGAGCGCGGCCAGCGGTCGACCAGGCGCCGAGGCGGCGCGCCGTCGCAGGGCGCCGGCAGCGCCGGGCCGAACACACGCGGCGCGAGCGACAGCGCGCGCTCGTGTGCGGTGGCGCGGACGCCGTAGTCGACGGTCAGCAACGTCAGCACGATCGCAGCGTTCCGGCGGCGCGCGGCCGGCCACCGCTGGCCGATGAGTAGGCCTGCGGTGAGGGTGCCCAGCAGGTAGATGTCGAGGATCGGCATCCAGTCGAACGCGTACCAGTGCCAGTCGATCGGGCTGAGCAGCCGTGAGCCATACGACGTAGGCAAATCCATGAGGATATGAAGAAGGACGCCGACCATCGAGACCATCGTGATCGCCGCGTACGACGCATTCCGGGAAGAGGACCCCGCCGCCGGCGATCCACGCCAGCGGTCGATCGCGGCACGGCCGGCCAGCACGAGTCCGGCCGTCGCCAGCCCGAGGCCGACGAGGCCGAGCGGCCCATGTGTGGGGCCGCGGTGCCACTCCAGGTACCTCAGCGCGCCGCCCGCCGAGGTGACGATGTCGATGTCGGGCGCGTTCGAGGCGAGGATGAGGGCGATCGTGGCGCCGCGCCCTGCGCGGCCGATCGGTGTGCGCGCCAGGGTGGCTCCGATGAGTGTGTGCGTGATGTTGTCCAAACAATTTAATATAGCAGTATGCGAAGAACGCTCCTGGCGATCGCCGCGTTCGTGACGCTCGCGCTCGCACCGTCCACGGCGTCAGCCTGGGGCTTCGAGGCGCACAGGTTCATCACTCGCCGCGCCATCGATCTGTTGCCGTCGGCGCTGAAGCCCTTCTTCGAGCAGCGTCGCGAGGAGATCGTCCTGCGCGTCGTCGATCCCGATTTATGGCGCAACGTTGGCTGGCCCGAGGATCCCCATCACTTCCTGGATTTCGGGGTGAAGGAGTACGGCGTGTATCCGTTCGCCGAGCTGCCGCGCGACTACGGCGCGGCGCTCGAGAAATTCGGGCGCGCCACGCTCGAGCGCAACGGCCTGCTGCCGTGGCGGACGGCGGAGATGTTCGGTGACCTCCGCCGCACGTTCGAGGCCTTGAGGCGCCAGTCGCCGTATACGGTGAGCGACACGATCCTCTACTCGGCCGTGATGTCGCACTACGTGCAGGACGCGTATCAGCCGTTTCACGCCACCGACGATTACGATGGCGTGCAGACGGGCCAGCGCGGCATTCATTCGCGCTTCGAACGCGACCTCTTCGAGCGTTTCCAGTCGAGGCTGGCGGTGAATCCGCCGCCGCCCCGGCCGGTCACAAGCGCGCGCGAGTCGTCGTTCGACACGCTCCTCACGAGCTACCAGCTGGTGCCGGCCGTGCTCAAGGCGGACAAGGACGCGCTCGTGGGGCGCGACGCGTACGACGATCAATACTTCGAACGGTTTCTGGCCAACGTCGGTCCGCTCCTCGAAAGGCGCCTGGGCGAGGCGATCTCGGCGACCGTGGGCTTCATCGTCGGTGCGTGGGAGCAGGCGGGGAACCCCGTGCTGCGGTTGCAGGATGTGCGGCCCCTCGAGCGGCCGCGCTAGACATCTTCTAAGGCTCTTCTAAGGCCATGATCGTGACACATGAAGGCGGTCTCGTCGGTGAGTCTTAGAAGCTGTCTGGCGGAGCGTCGTTACCGATGATCGTCTACCTCGTGCCCGCGCGCGCGCATTTCGAGCTGTACTCGGAGGCGCCCGAGGATCCGGCCGACCCGCCCGCGCCAGGCGACGGATGGTTCCGGCGCTGGACGCACGGCGCGGGCGCCCGGTGGCGCCAGATGGTGGACGGCGCCCGCAACGGGAGCGGCGCCGGCCGCCTGGCTCGATGGCGTGATCGGCTGGTGCACCACGTGGCCGAGTCGATTGCCGAGCAGCGGACGCTGTGGGCGCTCCGGCACTGGAGCGCAGCGACGGCACGCTTTCCGGCCACGATCGCTCCACCCGACGCACGGGCGGCGCTCGACCGGCTGCTCGCGCATGCCCGCCGCCACCACGGACGGTGGCTCCTCGTCGATCTCGCCATCACGGCTGTCACGGGACCGTTGTTCTTCTTCGTGCCCGGGCCGAACATCATCTCGTGGTACTTCGCGTTTCGCGTGCTCGGGCATCTCCAATCGTGGCGCGGCGCCCGCCAGGCGATTGATCGCACCGTGTGGACCCTCGAGCCCGACGAGGGGCTGGGCGAGCTCGCCGCGCTCGTCAACGTGCCGCGCGCCGCGCGCGCGCCGCGGGTGGCGGCCATCGCGGCGCAGCTGAACTTGCCGCGGCTGGCGGCGTTCTTCGACCGCGTCACGGTGTGAGATAGCATTGGGGCAGTCCGAAATTTCAGAGTTCAGAGAAGTTCAGAGTTCAGATTTCAGAGCGCTGAAGGGCTGAGAGCTGAGAGCTGACAGCTGACAGCGGGTTCAAGAATGAAGCTGCGCGAGATAGCCGAGCGCTTGGGCTGCCGCCTCGAAGGCGACGGCGAGATCGAGGTGACGCGCGTGGGCGGCATCGACCGCGCGGAGCCCGGCGACATCACGTTTCTTGCGCACGAGAAGTATGTCAAGAAGTTCGCCGGCACGAGCGCGTCGGCCGTGATCGTCGGCCTCGACGTCGCCGCAAAGGGCTGCACGGCCGCCCTTCTTCGCACCGACGAGCCGTACCTCGCGTTTGCCCGGGCCGTTGCCCTCCTGATGCCGGCGGCGCCGCCGCCCACAGGCATTGATCCGGCGAGCGCGATTGCGTCCGACGCCATGCTCGGGCCCGACGTCTCGGTCGGCGCCTTCGTCGTGATTGGCGCCGGCGCGTCGATCGGTGCGCGCACGGTCGTCTACCCCAACGTCGTCATCGGACCGGGCTCGCGCGTCGGCGACGACTGCGTGATCCATTCGCAGGTGTCCATCCGCGACCGGGTCGTCATCGGGCACCGCGTCGTCATACAGGACGGCAGCGTCCTCGGCAGCGAGGGCTTTGGTTTTGCCAAGCAGACCGACGGCACGCACGTGAAGATCCCCCAACGCGCCGGACTGGTGATCGAGGACGACGTGGAGATCGGGGCGAATACCACGATCGACCGCCCGGCGATCGGCGAAACGCGCATCGGCGCCGGCACCAAGATTGACAACCTCGTGCAGATCGGCCACGGCGTGACCGTCGGCCGGCGCGTCCTCTTCGCCGCGCAGGTCGGTATCGCCGGCAGCTGTGTCATCGAGGACGACGTGGTGCTGGCGGGGCAGGTGGGCGTCGCCAATCACGTGCGCCTGGGGAAGGGCGTCATGGCGACCGCGCAAACCGGCATTCCCAACTCGGTCGACGCCGGCGGGTACGTGTCGGGCTATCCGGCGATCGAGCACACGAAGTGGCTGAAGTCGGCCGCGGTGTATCGCCAGTTGCCCGCCCTGAGACGGCGCGTTGCGGACCTCGAGCAACGCCTCGCGGAGCTCGAGGAGAAGCTCGCGGAATGATCGATGACATCGGATGGCTGTTAGCAGTCCGTGGTGAAAGTCTGGCTGCATTCGACGGGCGATGCATCCCCGCCGGCTGCGTTGCTCCTCGCTCAAATATTCCCGATATTCTCACTCGTCGCGCCTTGCCGGCGAGGCGCCTCGCCCGTCTCGGTGCGACGCCAGACTTTCACCACGGGCTGCTAGGGCGCGTGGCGCTGGCCGCGTGCCTGGCCGTGGGCGTCGTGGGGCATGCGCACGCGCAGGAACTGCGACGCGATCCGCCGGATTCGCCGGAGTTCATGTCGCGCTTCAACGTGCACATGTCGGCGGCCGGTCTGGCGAGCGAGGATCCGCGCTTCTCGTGGGACACGCACTGGGGCGGCGACTTCGATTTCGTCGACTACGTGCGTGGCCGGTTGGCGTTTGTCGCCGACTATGAGGCGCTGCTCGGCAAGGAGTTCCGACTGTTCGACCCCAACCAGGGCAATTACACACTGGCCGTGTCGGGCTCGGTGCGAGTGAAGCGTCTGGAACTGGCCGGCGTGCTGCACCACGTGTCGCGGCATCTGAGCGATCGGCCCAAGCAGGTGGCTGTCGCGTACAACGCGTTCCAGTTGCGGGTGATGGGCCAGACCTCACTCGGTCAGAACACGCTGGCGTTGCGCCTCGAAGGCGGTCCGGTGCTCGCGCGCGCGCACGTCGACTACGACTGGATGAGCGTCGGCGAGGCGATGCTGAGGCGCCCCGTGTCGCCGCACGTTGCCGTGTACGGCATGGCGCATGCCGAGGTGTACGGCGTCGACAGACAGGTCTACAACAGGTCCAGTCAGTACGGCGGACGCTTCGAGGGTGGGATGCGCCTGACCGGCAAAGGCGGCGCGCTCGAGCTGTTCGGGGGCTACGAACGCGTGGTCGACGCGCACCAGTTCGACCTGCTGCCGATGTCCTGGGGCTTCGCCGGCTTTCGGCTCGTCAAATAACGATACAATCGGCTCATGAGGCAAAGGCTTTCGCTCGCGGTCGCCTTCGCGCTGGTCTTCACCGGCGCGTGGAGCCCCGAGCCGTCGGCGGCCGTGCGGCCGCCGAAGCTGCAGTACGAGCTCATGACGCTGCCAAACGGGCTCACGGTGATCCTGTCCGAAGATCACTCGACGCCCATTGTGCACCTGCAGCTCTGGTATCACGTGGGCTCGAAGAACGAGAAGCCCGGCCGCACCGGATTCGCGCACCTCTTCGAGCACCTGATGTTCAAAGGCTCGCGCAACGTCGAGCCAGAGGGGCACACCTCGCTCGTCTCGTCGGTGGGCGGCCAGGCCAACGCGTACACCGAAGACGATGTGACGGTGTTCTGGGAGACGGTGCCGTCGCAGTATCTGCCGCTCATCCTGTGGCTGGAGGCCGATCGGATGGCGACGCTGCGCATCGATCAGGAATCCTTCGCCAACGAGCGCGAGGTCGTCAAAGAAGAGCGGCGGATGCGGGTCGACAACCAGCCGTACGGCCGGTTGAGTGAAATCATTTACGACCAGGCATTCAGCACTCATCCCTACAAGCACACGACCATCGGGAGCATGCAGGATCTTGCGGCAGCGTCGGTTGACGACGTGCGGAACTTCTACAACACGTTCTACGTGCCGGAAAACGCGACGCTGACGCTCGTCGGCGACTTCGATCCCGGAACCGCGAAGGAGCTCCTCAACGAGTACTTTGGCCGGGTGCCGAAGGCCGGGCAGCCCGTGCCGCGCGACATCCCGAAGGAGCCGCCGCAGACGAGGGAGCGTCGCATCACCCTCGACGCGCCGTGGCCGCTGCCGGCCGTGGTGGTGGCGCATCACATCACGCACGACGGCAATCCGGATTCCTATCCGCTCCACATCGTGTCGAAAGTGCTGTCGGATGGCCAAACGTCTCGGATCTACAAGAAGCTCGTGTACGAGAAGCGGCTCGCGGTGGCCGCGTTCGGGGGGGCCAACCTGATTGAGGACCCGAATCTGTTCTACGCCGTGGCCATCGTGCAGCCGGGCCAGACGCCCCAGGCGGCGATCGATGCGCTCATCGAAGAGCTCGATCGGCTGAAGAGCGAGCCGATCACCGATCAGGAGCTGCAACGGACGAAGAACCAGTTCGCGCGCGATTACATCCTGGGCCGCGAATCCAACCAGCAAAAGGCCGGGCAGCTCGCGCACGCCGTCGTGATTCACGGCGACATCGCGACGGCCGACGGCGAGTTCGAGATCTTCCAGAACATCACGAAGGCCGACGTGCAGCGAGTGGCGCGCACCTACTTCACGCCGGAGAACCGGCTGGTCATCACGCTGCAGCCGGGGAGGCCGGGCGCCGCGGCGCCTGTCGGGCGATGATCCTGTCAAAGGCTCTACCATGGTGGACACGTGGCCTGTGTCTTGGGCTGATCCTGCTGGCGGCTGGCGCCGCCGCGGCGCAGACACGCGGCAACCCGCCGCGACCGCTGGCCGCCAGGGACGTCAAGTTCCCGCCCTACCACTTGCAGACGTTTCCCAACGGGCTGCAGGTCGTGGCGGTGCTCCATCACGAACAACCGGTGGTGAGCATGCGGATGATCGTGCGCGCGGGCGGCGCGCTCGATCCGAAGGGCAAGAATGGCCTGGCCGAGCTCGCCGCGTCGGTCCTCACGCAGGGCGCCGGCGGACAGTCGGCCACGGAGCTCAACGGCGCGATCGAGTTCATGGGCGCGGCGCTCGGCGCAGGCGCGGGCACCGATTTGAGCTTCGTCAACATGATCGTGATGAAGGACGGCTTCGAGACCGGCCTGCGCATTCTCTCGGACGTCGCCCGCCGCCCGAACTTCGCGGCCGAGGAGATCGACCGGCAGCGGCAGCAGATGCTGTCGGGACTTCAAGTGAGCTTCGAGGATCCCGAATTCATCGCGAACATGGTGTTCCGCCGCCTGGTGTACGGGTTCCACCCGTACGGGATGCCGCAGACCGGCACGCCCGACACGATCGCCGCCATCACGCGCGAGGACCTCGTGGCGTTTCACCGGCGAAACTTCGTGCCGAACAACGCCATTCTCGCTGTCGTCGGCGATCTCACGGAGCAGGAGGCGTTCGACGGCGTCAAGAAGGTCTTCGGCGACTGGGAGCGCCGCGAACTGCCGGCCGACAGCTTCGCCGCGCCGCCCGATCCGACGCGCCGCGTGATCGTGATCAACAAGCCCGATGCGGTGCAGACCGAGGTGCGCGTCGGCCACGTCGGCATCCGCCGGAATCATTCCGACTACATGCCGCTCAATCTCGCCGCGCGGATTCTGGGCGGCGAAGGCGCAAACCGACTGCACCAGGTGCTGCGGACGGAGCGCGGACTGACCTACGGCGCGTCGGCCGATTTCGATACGCTCAGAGAAAGCGGGGCGATCGAGGCGTCGACCAACACGCGATCGGAGGCGACCGGCGAGGTGCTCCGCTTGATGGTGGACGAGTTCTGGCGCCTGCGGCGCGACCGCGTCGGCGAGCGCGAGCTGGGCGACGCCAAGGCCTATCTGACCGGCAGCTTCCCGCTGACCATCGAGACGCCGGACGCGATCGCGACGCAGGTGCTCAATGTCCTGTTCTACGGCCTACCCATCGAACAGATCGAGTCGTTCCGCCAGCGCGTGAACGCCGTCTCGGTCGACGAGGTCGAGCGCGTCGCGCGCTCCTACCTGCGGCCCGATCGGCTGTCGATCGTCCTCGTGGGCAACGCCTCGGCGTTCGAACCGCAGCTGCGACGCGCCGGCTTCGACACGTTCGAAGTGATCGACATGGACAGTCTCGATCTCACGACGGTCGATTTCAAGAAGCCGGGCCGGATCGGCAGCGCGGGCGGGGCGCGCGGGGCAGGCAGGGCGCGCGCAGCAGGCAGGGCAGGCGGAGCAGGCAGGGCGGGCGGGGCAGAGGATGTGGGCGTGGGTGTCGTGCAGGACTTCAGTCCTGCCCGCATCGAGCTGGCATATCAGCCGCCGTCGGCAGCGCGCGCGCAGTCCGCGGACGCTGACGCCCGCGAGCTGATCGATCGCGCCATCGCGGCGAAGGGCGGCCTCGAGCGGCTTCGCGCGATCAGGAGCATCACCGCCGTCACGCAAGCGACCATGGCGGCTCCCGAGGGCCGCATCGACGCGCAGACCACGACGTATCTCGAGTATCCCAACCACATGCGCGTCGAGACGACGCTCGCGGGGTTCACCATCGTGCAGGCCTACGACGGCAGTCGCGCGTGGGTGAAGGACCGGAGCGGCACGCACGAGGTGCCCGGGCGCATGATTCCCGACCTCGACGCGACCTTCAAGCGCGACACGATTGCGGCGCTGCTGGCGGCGCACGACGGCCGAATCCACGCGCGCCTCCTGCCGAACGTCAAGGACGAATCCGGCCGGGCGCGCCGCGCCGTCGAACTGTCGGGCCCGGGCCTCGAGCCGCTCGTGATGAACCTCGATCCGGACACCGGCCTCGTCGTTCGGCAGACCTACGTGGCCGGCGGACCGGGGCAGCCCCTGGTCGAAGAGCTCTTCAGCGACTACAAAGAGATCGACGGGGTGATGATCGCCTTCACGGCCGGCGTGCGGCAGGGCGCGCGGCCCGTGCTCGATCGACGCGTGACCGACATCCGGATCAACGCCCCGCTCGACCCCGCGCTGTTTCAACGCCCCGCCCCTTGAAACCCCGTTTCCTGTTGTCGTGCGGCGAGCCGTCCGGCGATGTGTACGCGGGCGCGCTCACGCGCGAGTTGCGCGCGCTCGCGCCAGAGGCGACATTCACGGGACTGGGCGGACCATGCTTCGCGGCGGCAGGCGGCGAGCTCCTCGACGATTTTCGCGGTCTGGCGGTCACCGGACTGACCGAAGTGGTGGCCAAGCTCCCGAAATCGCGCCGGGTGCTGTCGCGTCTCGCGCGATGGGCCTGCGACCACCGGCCCGATGCCCTCATCGTCGTCGACTATCCGGATTTCAATCTGCGGCTGGCCGCGCGCGTCAAGACGCTTGGCGTGCCGGTCGTCTACTACATCAGCCCGCAGATTTGGGCGTGGCGGGCGGGCCGGCTGAAGACGATTCTCCGTGTGGCCGAGCGCGTACTCCTGATTTTTCCGTTCGAGGAGGCGATTTACAGAGACGGGGGCGCCCCCGCCGGATTCGCACAGTTCGTGGGGCATCCGCTCGTCGATCTCGCGAAGCCGTCGATGGGGCGCGAGGCGTTCCTCCGGACACTCGGCCAGGACCCCAACGCGCCGACAGTGGCGATCCTGCCCGGGAGCCGCCCGAACGAAGTGCGGCGGCTGCTGCCCGATCTGATGGCGGCGGCCGCGCTGATTCGATCGCGCGTGCCGCGCGCGCAGTTCGTGGTCGCGCGCGCGCCTTTTCTGGAAGACACGCTGTTTGCGCCGGTTCGCGCGAGTGGTGTGTCGAGGGCGGCGGTCGTCGAGGGCGATGCCGACACCGTGCTGGCGTCGGCCGATGTGGCGGTGATGGCGTCTGGAACGGCGACGGTGCAGGCGGCCCTGCACGACACGCCGATGGTGGTCGTGTATCGTGTGTCGCCAATGACCTACCGATTGGGCCGCGGGCTCGTGAAGCTCGACACGTTCGCGATGGTCAATCTCATCGCGGGTGAGCGCATCGTGCCCGAGCTCATTCAGGACGGGTTGACGCCGGAGGCGGCCGCGAGCGAGGCCGTGTCGATGCTGACAGACGAGGCGCGGGCGCGCCGCATTCGCGACGGACTGGCGCGCGTGCGGACGCGGCTCGGAGGGCCGGGCGCGAGCCGGCGGGCAGCCGAAGCGATCTTGCAGGTGGCTAAGAGAGTCGATTAGTCGTTCGTCGATAGTCGATAGTCGATAGTCTCGAGTTCATGCGCATGCGAATCACAATCCTGCTCGCCGCCACGGCTGTTCTGTCGGCGGGATCCGCCGCCGCCACCACCCTCGTCCCGGCCGACGTCGGCGAACTGTCGCGCGACGCGCGCGCGATCGTACTCGGTCGCGTCGTGGCGGTCGAGGCTCGCTGGAGGGCGGATCGCCGGGGGATCGAGACGCTCGTCACGCTCGAGGCCGACACCTATCTCAAAGGATCGCTCGGGCCGTCCGTGCAGTTTCTCGTGCCAGGCGGCGAGCTTGGGAGATTTCAGAACATCGTCATTGGCGCGCCGCGCTTCGTCGAGGGTGAGCGCGTGATCGTGTTTCTCGGCGCCTGGGGCCCGAGCATTCCGTTCGTCCTCGGTCTCAGCCAGGGGCTGTTCCGTGTCGTGCTCGAGAACCGCGCGTGGGTGGTGACGCCCGCGCCGCTTCTGCCCGCGGGCGGAGCGGCCGTGCCGATCGTGCGAGGCGATCCGCGCCTTCGGCCGCTCGCGCTCGACGAGTTCGAACGCCGTATCCGGGCGCTCGCGGAGGCGCGGCCATGACGCGTTCACGACGGATCTGGTCCCTCGTCTTGGCGTTCGCGCTAGCGGTGGCAGGGGGACCGCACGAGGCATTCGCCTACTTGAAGTTCGGCGTGCTCGCCTCAGGCCGCGGTGTGACGCTCAGGTGGACCCAGATGCCGGTCACCTATTACGTGACCGACCACGGCGTGCCGGGTGTCGGTGCGGCGGATCTGCAGGCCGCCCTCGGCCGCGCCTTCGCGACGTGGGAGGCGCTGCCAACCGCTTCCATTCAGTACCGATTCGGCGGATTCACCGAAGCGCTTCCGGGTGAAGACGAGGGGCTGAACACGCTCGGATTCAGGTCGGCGCCCGAGCTCGATCGCGTGCTCGCGTCGACCAGTTTCCTCGTGGACACCGTGACCGGGGCTCTCCTCGAGTCGGACATCTTCTTCAACAGCGCGTTTCAATGGTCGGTGCAGTCTTCCGGCCAGGGCGGTCGTTTCGATCTCGAGAGCATCGCGCTCCACGAGATCGGCCACATGAGCGGTCTCGGGCATTCGATGCTGGGCGAAACCGAGCTGCAGGCGACCGGGGGGCGCCGTGTGATCGCCGCCGAAGCCGTGATGTTTCCAATCGCCTTCAGCGCCGGCAACGTTTCGGGGCGCACGCCGCGGGCCGACGATGTGGCGGGATTGTCGGACGTGTATCCGACCGGCGACTTTACTCGCGACAAGGGCAGCCTGTCGGGCCGAGTGACGAAAAGCGGCCAGGGCGTGTTCGGAGCGCACGTCGTGGCCTTCAGTCCCGCAACCGGACTCATGGTGGCGAACTTCTCACTGGACCCACAAGGGCGTTTCTCGATCGCGGGGCTTTCGCCCGGGCCCTATGTGGTCCGCGTCGAGCCGATCGACGACGCGAGCGTGGACAGCTTCTTTCAGGCCAGCGCAAACGCGGACGTCGATTTTCGCGCCGCGTACTTCGAGCGCCTGGTGGTGGTCCCGGCCGGCGGAGACAGCGGCGCGATCGAAATAGAGGTCATTCCCAAGTGAGGCCACGAAAACACGAAAACACGAAGAAGATCGGGCCACGAAGACACGAAGACACGAAGAAGACCAGCCACGAAAACACGAAAACACGAAAGTGATCGAGGCCACTAAGACACGAAGGCACGAAGGCACGAAGGGCAGTCCTCGAACATTCTCGTACGCACGCGCCGTCGCGGCGGTGGCCTCCTTCGTCTGCGTGTGGCACCCCGATATTGCGCTCGCCCAGGATCCCGGCCGCATCACGGTGTCGGCTGGCGTATGGTGGATGGGCGAGATGCCCGTGGGCTCGATGGACGCGACGGAGACGGGGGGCGTCGCGCCGGTTCGGTATCGTCTGTTTGCGACCGACACCTCGCTCGCGCCGTCGATCGGCGTCGACACGGCCGTCGGTCTGCGGTTGTCGCGCGTGATTGACACGGAGTTGTCCGCGAGCTATGGCGCGCCCGAGCTGCGCACGCGCATTCGAGCCGACGCCGAAGGGATTCCCGACACTGAGGCGGTCGAAGCCGTTGGTCAGCTGGCGATCGAGGCCTCGCTCCTCGTGCACGTGACGCCATGGTCGCTCTTCGGGCGCGCGACGCCTTTCGTATCCGTCGGCGGCGGCTATCTGCGTCAGTTGCACGAAGGGCGGACGCTGGCGGAAACCGGCGCGATCTACCATGCAGGCGGCGGTGTCACGATCATGCTTCGCTCGGGTGGTCGCGGCGTTTTGAAGGGCGCCGGCCTTCGGGCGGACGCGCGCGCCATTGTGCGCAAGGGCGGCGTGGCGTTCGACGACGATGCCCGTGTCACGCCCGCGCTCGAGGCGGCGTGGTTTGTGCGCTTCTGAGCTGGAGGGAACGGAGACCTTCTCCGCTCTCTCGAAGATTCCCCCGAACCGTGTGGTACGATCGGATTTTCCTCGAGGACGATATGTCGCTCCCGAACAGCTTCAGCACGCTCGAGAACCTACAGGTCTCCGGTCGATCGCTCGGCTACTTCAGCCTGGAGGCCCTCGAGCGCGCGGGTTTTCCGGAAGTCGCGCGCCTGCCCTATTCGCTGAAAATCTTGCTCGAAAACCTGCTGCGCAACGAAGACGGCCGCTTCGTGAAGCCGGCCGACATCGAGGCGCTCGCCCGGTGGGACGTGAAGAGTACCGCTCCTCGCGAGATTTCTTTCATGCCGGCCCGCGTGCTGCTCCAGGACTTCACCGGCGTCCCTTGCGTGGTCGATCTTGCCGCCATGCGCGACGGCATCGTCCGGCTCGGCGGCGATCCGAACAAGGTGAACCCGCTGCAGCCGGTCGAGCTCGTCATCGATCACTCGGTGCAGGTGGACTACTTCGGCCGGTCCGACGCGTTTCAGCTGAACGCGGAGCTCGAGCTCTCGCGCAACAAGGAGCGCTATGCGTTTCTCCGCTGGGGACAGAACGCGTTTCGCAACTTCCGGGTCGTGCCGCCCGACACGGGCATCGTCCACCAGGTGAACCTCGAGTACCTGGCGCGCGTGGTCATGACGGCCGACACTGCCGACGGCACGCTCGCGTTTCCCGATACGCTGGTCGGCACCGACTCACATACGACAATGGTGAACGGTCTCGGCGTGGTGGGCTGGGGCGTCGGAGGCATCGAAGCCGAGGCGGCCATGCTCGGCCAGCCCTCGTCGATGCTGATTCCCCCCGTGTTGGGTGTGAGGCTGTCGGGCCGTCTGCCCGAAGGGACGACGGCCACCGACCTCGTGCTCACCATTACCGAACGCCTGCGCAAGCACGGCGTCGTGGGCAAGTTCGTCGAGTTCTACGGCCCAGGGCTCGAACACCTGACGCTCGCCGATCGTGCGACGCTCGGCAATATGTGTCCCGAATACGGGGCGACGATCGCGATTTTCCCGATCGACGACATGACGCTCGATTACTTGCGGCTGACCTCACGCGACGCCGAGCGCGTGGCGCTGGTCGAGGCGTACGCAAGAGCGCAGGGCTTGTTCCGAGAGAAGACGGCTGCCGACCCGGCCTTCACGGAAACGATCGAAGTCCTGCTGAGCGGAGTCGAGCCAAGCCTGGCCGGGCCCAAGCGCCCGCAGGACCGCGTGCCTCTGAAGGGCGCCAAGCAGGGCTTCGCGCAGGCGCTGCCTGGCATGATGGCAGCGAAAGCATCCGGTTCCGGCGGCGGCGCGGCCGTCGCGGCGCCGCCAGCACTTGCGATCGATCACGGCTCGGTGGTCATCGCCGCGATCACGAGCTGTACGAATACCTCGAATCCCAGCGTGATGCTCGGCGCCGGCCTCCTCGCCAAGAAGGCCGTCGAGAAGGGACTCTCAGCCAAGCCGTGGGTCAAGACCAGCCTCGCGCCGGGCTCCAAGGTCGTCACCGAGTACCTGAAGCAGGCCGGGCTCGACCGCTATCTGGATCAGCTCGGCTTCAACCTCGTGGGCTACGGCTGCACGACCTGCATCGGCAACAGCGGCCCGCTCCCCGATGAAGTGTCGGCGGAAGTGGACGCGCGCGGACTAGTCGTGGCGGCGGTCCTCAGCGGCAACCGCAATTTCGAAGGACGGGTGCAGCAGCAGGTGCGCGCGAACTACTTGGCGTCGCCGCCGCTCGTGGTCGCGTACGCGCTCGCGGGCACGATGACGCTCGACCTCACGACCGAGCCGCTCGGCAACGGCAAGGGCGGAAAGCCGGTCTATCTCCGCGACATCTGGCCGAGCGAACGAGAAATCCAGGAGACCATGCTCACGGCGGTGAAGGCGGAGCAGTTCAAGTCGGAGTATGCCGACGTGTTCCGAGGAGACGCGCGCTGGCGGGAGCTCGAGGTGCCGACGGGCGATCGCTTCGCGTGGGCGCCAGATTCCACCTACGTTCGCAATCCGCCGTTCCTCGACGGCGTGACGCTCCAGCCGGCGCCGCTTACCGACATCACCGGCGGGCGCGCGCTGGCCGTGCTGGGCGACAGCATCACGACCGATCACATTTCGCCGGCCGGTGCGATCAAGAGAGACAGCCCGGCTGGGAAGTATCTGATCGCGCACGGCGTCGATCCCAAAGACTTCAACTCGTACGGGGCGCGCCGCGGCAACCATGAGGTCATGATGCGGGGGACGTTCGCCAACGTGCGCCTGCGCAATCAGCTCGCGCCGGGCACCGAAGGCGGCTGGACAACGTATCAGCCCGGCGGGGAAGTGATGACCATCTACGACGCCGCGATGAAGTACAAGGCCGCCGGCGTGCCGCTGCTGGTCCTCGCGGGAAAGGAATACGGGTCCGGGTCCTCGCGCGACTGGGCGGCGAAAGGCGCCGCGCTGCTGGGTGTGCGCGCGGTGATTGCGGAAAGCTTTGAGCGTATTCACCGCAGTAATCTCGTGAACATGGGCGTGCTACCGCTGGTGTTCCGCGACGGCGCCGGCGCGGCCTCACTCGGCCTGAGCGGCCGCGAGGTGTTCGAGATTCGCGGGATCGCCGAGGGCCTCAGGCCCGGCGCCACGATGACGGTCCGAGCGGTGGGGGACAAGACGGTAGAGTTCCCGGCGACGGCGCGCATCGACACGCCCGAGGAGCTCGTGGCGTTCACGCACGGCGGGATCCTGCCCTACGTGCTTCGGCAGCTCGTCGCGAAGAGTTGACTGAAAACGTAAAGAGCACGGGCAAAGGGCAAAGGGCAAAGGGCAACCCGTCCCCCACCCCTAATCTTAGCCCACTGCCCTGTGCCCTCTACCCTGCGCCCTCTGCCCTGTGCCCTGTGCCCTACGATGAGCGCGCTCTCTTCTTCTGACATCAAAGCGAAAGCCCGCGAACTGGGCTTCGATGCGTGCGGCATCGCGCCGGCGGGCGATCTGCCCGAGCTGCGGTTCTTGCCTGAATGGCTCTCGCGAGGCTACGCCGGCTCGATGGCGTACCTGGCGCGCTCGGCGGATCGCCGCGCGGATGTCCGCCGGGTGCTGCCCTCCGCCAAGTCCGTCATCGTCACCGCCACGGTGTACAACACCGATCGCCCGTATTCCACCGAGCGGGCCGACCCCGCGCGCGTCGAGATCGCGCGCTACGCGTGGGGAGACGACTACCATGACGTCATCGGGGCCCGGCTGGAGGCGCTCGTGGCGTGGATGCGCGAGGCATCGCCCGAAGGGTTCGACGCACGCGCGTACGTGGACACCGGTCCCGTGCAGGAACGTGTCTACGCGCGGCACGGTGGCATCGGCTGGATCGGCAAGAACACCTGCGTGATCAATCCGCAGCTCGGCTCGTGGATCTTCCTCGGAGAGATCCTGTGCAGTCTTCCGCTCGCACCCGATGCGCCCTCGCTCGATCAATGCGGCACGTGCACGCTGTGTCTCGACGCGTGCCCGACGCGCGCGCTGGTGTCGCCCGGCGAGCTCGATTCGACGCGCTGTATTTCGTATCTAACGATCGAGCATCGCGGCGAGTTCCCGGCCGACGCGCGAGAAGCTGTCGGCTCGCACGTCTACGGATGCGACATCTGCCAGGAAGTGTGTCCGTGGAACCACGCGGCGCCCGTGTCCGCCGACCCCGCCTGGCAGCCCCGGAGGGCGTGGGACCTGCCGTCCCTGGACGCGCTCAGCCGCATGACCGACGAGGAGATGCAGCGCGCGCTGGCTGGCAGCGCCATGAAACGCGCCAAGCCCGAGGGCTTGCGAAGAAACATCGCCGCGGCATCCTGGAACGCCTCGACCGAGCGATAATGGAGTTCTCGTGATACGAGCGAAGCCCTCGCTGGCGCCAGCCTTTCTCGTGTCGATGCCCCAGCTCGTCGATCCCAACTTCAACCGGACCGTCATCCTGCTCTGCCAGCACAGCGAAGAAGACGGCGCGCTTGGCCTCGTCGTGAACAGGCCGCTCGTCACGACCGGTCGCGTCGTGGTGAACCTCGATCCACCGGCTGCCACCGAGTGCGAGCTCGAGCTGTGGGTGGGGGGGCCGGTCGAGCCGCAGCGGAGCTGGATGCTCGTTGGCGGCGAGCCGGGCGACGCCGAGAGTGCGGGTGGCATCGCGATCGCCGATGGTCTCTACCTGTCGACGTCGCCCGAGTTGCTGCGGCGCATGCTCGCGCCCCATCCTCCCGCACAGGTGCGACTGGTGGTCGGCCACGCCGGGTGGGGACCTGGCCAGCTCGAAGCGGAGCTCGAAGAATCGGCGTGGCTCATCAGCGACATCGATCGCGATCTGATTTTCACGACGCCGCCCAGTGAGATGTGGGAGGCCGCGATTCGGCGGCTGGGCGCGGACCCGTCAGCGCTGCACACGTCACGGGGAGTGCACTGACGGGGGCTGGGGACTAGGGACTAGGGACTAGGGACTGGGGTCGTCACGTTGCAGAAGCTGCCAACTCGCTTCTGAATTCGCGCTGCAGAAACTTCACGCTCGAGACACGCAATCGCCGAAATTCCAAACGATCTGAATTGGCACGGCTCCTGCTCCCAGCCCCTTCATGCCGGATGTTGTCACTTACCGTGATCTCGACGCGTGGAGTCAATCGATGGATCTGGTCGAGCAATGTTACAAGGTGACGCGATCATTTCCAGCTGACGAGCGGTTTGGCTTGACGAGCCAACTGCGGCGCGCCGCTTGCTCGATCCCCTCGAATGTTGCTGAAGGCCACTGCCGGCGAAGCACCGCGGTGTATGCGAATCACGTCAGCATCGCGCTCGGTTCACATGGTGAACTCGAGACGAGCCTTGACATCGCGTGTCGCTTGGGAATGCTGTCGAAGGCGGAGAAGCTCGCTCTCGACCTGGCAACCGCTTCGGTGGGTCGTCTGCTGTCGGGCCTTCACCGTTCCCTGGAGAACAAGATTGCGCGCAGCATCCCGCCGAGGCGATAGAAGTCGCGCAGCGTTTCCTAGTCCCTAGCCCCCCAGCCCCGAGCCCCCAGCCCCTACCGTCGATACGTAATTCTGTAAATCGCGCCCGCCCGATCGTCGGACACGAGCAGCGAGCCGTCGGGCAGCTCGAGCAAGTCCACGGGCTGGCCCCATGCCTGGCGCGCCACGGCCGCGCCTTCGGCCGTCTGAAGGAAGCCTTGCGCGAACGGCTCGTAGCTCACCACGTTGCTGCCCTGCACCTTCGCAATCATGATGCGGTAGCCCGTGTGACTCACCTGCGCGGAGCGATTCCACGATCCGTGGTTCACGATGAACAGCTGCTTGCGGTACTCGGCCGGAAACATGGTGCCCGTGTAGAACTTCAAACCGAGTGCGGCGACGTGCGGTCCCATCTTGAAGGCTGGCGGCGCGTAGTCGCCGCAGGACTTGTCCTTGCCGAATTCAGGATCGAGGATGTCGCCCTGGTGGCAGTACGGATACCCGAAGTGCAGCCCGGGCTTCGGCGCGTGGTTCAGCTCGTCGTTCGGCTGCTCGTCACCGAGCATGTCGCGGCCGTTCTCGGTGAACCAGAGCTCTTTCGTGTCGGGGTGCCATGTCTGGCCGACCGAGTTGCGCACGCCGCGCGCGAAGATTTCGAAGCTCGATCCATCCGGCTTCATCCGGATGATGGACGCGTACGGATCGCCGCGATCGAGGATGTTGCCGGGCGCGCCGATCTGCGTATAGAGCAGGCCGTCGGGACCAAACGAGAGGTACTTCCAGCCGTGCATGCGGTCGGCCGGCAGCTTGTCGTTGAGAATCGTCTGCTTCGGCGCGGGGCCGGCGCCGCCCGGGACCTTCGCAAAGTCCAGCACGCCGTCCAATCGCGAGATGCGGTTGATCTCGGCGACGTAGAGCGCGCCGTCCTTGAACGCGACGCCGTTGGGGCTCGTCAGCCCGCTGGCCACGGTCAACACTTCGTCGGCCTTGAAGTCGTGGTTCCTGTCGACCACGGCGTGCACGACCTGGGCGCGCGTGCCCACGAAGACCGTGCCGTCGGAACCGAGCGTCATCGAGCGCGCGCCCGGCACGTTCTCGGCATAGACGGCAATCGAGAAGCCCGGCGGCAACGACAGCTTGTCGAGCTGCGGTGCCGGGCCGCCCGGGGGCATTCCCGCGCCAAGCGCGAAGCCGCCGCCTCGCTGCGGCGCGGCGGGCGCCTGTGCCAGCAGCGCTGCTGACGAAACGGCCAGTGTCGACGCGGCGAAATATGCAAGGACTCGGCTCACTGACGCCCTCCAGTTGTAGACTAGGCGGAATAATGATCATACACCTGACGAAAACTTGCCTGGCGTGCGGCGCGGTGGCGACGCTGCTGATCGCAGCGGCTTGCGCCACTCCGGAGGCTCCGGTGCCAACCACCTCGCAATCCCCGCAAACATCGAAACCGTCCGATCTTCAGCGCATGGCCGACAGGTTCGCGCCAACCGATCTGACGGTCGATCTCTCGACGCTGTCTCCGGCGGACAAGACCGTGCTCGCCAAGCTTATCGAAGCCTCGAAGATCATCGACGCGCTGTACCTCCGGCAGGTGTGGGAGGGCAACGAGGCCATGCGCCAGGATCTGGTTCGCGACCAGTCCGAAGAGGGCAGGGCCAGGCTTCATTACTTCCTGATCAACAAAGGACCGTGGTCGCGCCTCGATCACAACACGCCGTTCGTGTCGGGCGCTCCGCCGAAACCCGAGGGCGCGAATTTCTATCCTACGGGCGCGGCGAAGGCCGACATCGAGACGTGGATCGCGTCGCTCTCCCCGGCCGATCGCGCCCGCGCCACCGGCTTCTTCACCGTCGTGCGCCGGGGCCCAGACGGCCGGTTCATGCTCGTGCCGTACAGCGTCGAATACCAGAAGGAAGTGACCGCCATCGCGGGACTACTCGAAGAGGCCGCCGTCTCGACGGCCGATCCGACGCTGAAAGCGTTTCTCTCGAAGCGCGCCGATGCGTTTCTCTCGAACGACTACTACGACAGCGATGTCGCCTGGATGGAGCTCGGGAGCGTCATCGAGCCGACGATTGGCCCGTACGAGGTCTACGAGGACGAGCTCTTCAACTACAAGGCGGCGTTCGAGTCGTTCATCACGGTCAAAGACCTCGTCGAGAGCGCGAAACTGCAGAAGTTCGCCTCCGAGTTGCAGGACATCGAGAATCACCTGCCGATCGATGCCTCGCGCCGGAATCCCAAGCTCGGCGCCCTCGCGCCAATCGTCGTCGTCAACGAGATCTACGCGGGCGGCGATGGCAACAGGGGCGTGCAGACCGCCGCGTTCAACCTGCCGAACGACGAGCGCGTGACCCGCGAGAAGGGGTCGAAGCGGGTCATGCTGAAGAACGTGCAGGACGCGAAGTTCGCGAAGACGCTCGTGCCGATTTCGAGAGTGGTTCTGAGCGCGGACGATCAGAAAGACGTGTCGTTCGACGCGTTCTTCACGCACATCCTGATGCACGAGCTGATGCACGGACTCGGGCCGCATGACATCACCGTCGGCGGCCGGGCCACGACCGTACGGCAGGAAATGAAAGAAGCGTCGAGCTATCTCGAGGAAGCCAAGGCCGACATCTCGGGCTTGTTCGCGCTCCAGTATCTGATCGACAAGGGCGTGTTCGCCAAGTCGCTCGAGCGCTCGATCTACACGACGTTTCTCGCGTCGACGTTCCGCTCGATCCGGTTCGGTGTCAACGAGGCCCACGGCAAGGGCATAGCCGTTCAACTGAACTACCTGCTCGACCAGGGCGGATTCACGGTGCGGCCCGACGGTACGTTCGCGGTCAATCACGATCGGATCAAGGCGGGTGTGACCGCGCTCACGCGCGACATCATGACGATGCAGGCCGAGGGCGATTACGCGAAGGCGAAAGCCCTTGGTGAGAAGCTGGGTCACGTCCGGCCGCCCGTGCAAGCGGCGCTCGACAGGCTGGCCGGTGTGCCGGTGGACATCGAGCCGCGGTACGTGACGGCCGATCAGTTACTGAAGCAACCTTAAGACACCTTAAGACGACGGTAAACGCAGAGCACGCAGAGCACGCAGAGAAAAACTCAACCACAGAGAAGAGCACGGAGGTTTCACGGAGGACACTGGTGCGACCGCCCGGCCGGCACAGCCGGCCGGGGACGGAGCGACGAAAGCCGCAACCGCAAACAATGCCGATGATCGTTGGGTTTGCGGTTGCGACTTTCATCGCT